>CAJUMM010000057.1 GCA_910586955.1 uncultured Lachnospiraceae bacterium
CCTTTTTTGTTCACATAAAAATATTTTATTCCAGACATTGATGGTTGTCAAGGATGAAAAAGACGGGTAAAAAGCAATCGCTTTTTACCCGTCTTTTTTCGAATCCAGTATTATAGCTGCCTGTTGAGCGCAATGGAAAGGCAGTGTCAGGCTTTCAGGCGCATCAGCGGATCGCCGGGCATAAGCTTGCCGGAAGCCAAAACTTCAACAGATGCCAGTTCATCGGAATTCGTAACTGCGACCATAATAGTAGCCGGGTGGCCGGCTGCCTTGATTTTCTCCAAATCTATGGTCAGCAGGAGGTCTCCTTTTTTTACGGTCTGTCCTTCTGTGATGTGGCTTTGAAATCCGTCTCCGTTCATTCCTACCGTATCGATACCCACATGGATGAGCAGTTCCACGCCGCCTGCTTCGATGCCTATGGCATGCAGCGTATCAGCCAGCTGGCTGATTGTGCCGCCCATAGGGGAATAAACTTTGCCGGTTTCCGGCTCGATGCCGCAGCATATTCCAAGGATACCCTGGGAAAATGTGGGGTCGGGAATTTCTGCCATGGGAACAAAGGTACCTTGGGCTGCGGCACACAGCACATCAGGGAAAGGTGCCGGGGCCGGTTTCGGAACATCCTTTTTAACGGCAGGATTGGCTTCCATGACTTCCGGGGGCACTGCGAAGAACCAGCACAGGGCGAAAGCCGTAATAAAGGTAGCAAGGGCAAGTATCACGTACATCACCAGCTGGGAGGGACTATATATGTACAGCAGCAGCCCGGGAATTGTAGTGATGCCGTTGCCGGTGCCTTTCATTCCCAGCAGCATGGTAATCATGCCGGCTATGCCGTTGATGGAGCAGCTGAGCAGAAACGGTTTCATGCCGTAACGCAGGATAACGCCGAACAATGCAGGTTCACCGATACCCAGCAGGGCGGATACGGTAGCGCTGGGGCCGATGGCGCGGATTTCTTTCTTTTTGGCCTTTATAGAGATGGCAAGACATACGCCGGCGGAGGAAAAGCCGCACATGCACAAAATGGCGTTAAAGGGGTTGAAGCCGGTGCTGGCTAACAGGCTGATCTCCAGCATGTTGAAGATGTGGTGAACACCTGTAAGGGTGATAATGGACCAGAAGAAGCCGACGATCAAACCGCCGATGCCAAGAGGAAGTCCCAGTGCATACTCCACGATAACCAGCAGGACATTTTCCAGCGTATGCAGGAGCGGCCCGATGACCAGCAGAGAGAGAATCAGCATCACAAACAGTACCAGAAAAGGCGTGATCATAAAGTCAAAGACTGCAGGAACCGTTTTCCGCAGTTTCTTTTCCAGCTTGCTGCCGATGACGCCGGCTACAAAGGCCGGCAGGATGCTTCCCTGATAACCGACGATGGGAATAAAGCCAAAAAGCATAAGAGGTGTTACGCCGCTGGAAGGATCCGCCACGGAGTAGGCATTTGGCAGAGAGCCGTTCACCAGCATCAGTCCCAGGATCAGGCCCAGAACCGGGGAGCCGCCAAATACGCGGAAGGTAGACCAGCAGACAATAGCAGGCAGGAATGCAAAAGTGGTGCCGGAAAGCACATCCACCAGAACCTGAAATGTCTGGGGGATATCGGCGTTGGTCATACCGAATAGTGCCAGGAAGTTGTCGTTAAGCAGAGCTCCCTTTAAGCCCAGGAACAGACCGGTAGCTACCAGGGCAGGTATAACAGGCACAAAAACGTCCCCAAAGGTACGGATGGCTTTCTGCAGCTGGTTTTTTCCGTCCATTTTGGCTTCCTTGGCTTCGCTGGCAGTTGTCTCTGCAATACCCAGCTGAATAACCTGTTCATAGACCCGGTTGACATGGCCGGTGCCGAAGATGATTTGATACTGCCCGGCTGTGAAAAAGGTCCCTTTTACAGCATCGATTTCCCCGACCTTTTCATCGTCCGCCAGAGAGCGGTCTGCCACAATGAGGCGCAGACGGGTGGCGCAGTGGGCGGCGGATTTGATGTTTTCCGATCCGCCAACGGCTTGAATCACTTCTTTTGCGATTTTCGCATAATCGTAGTTCATAGTTTCCTCCTTCAATAAATATTTTGATACATGAAATTTGATGTATCATAATGTATGCGTGTTCATTTTGAAAGGAGAATAACACGCAAGGGGGCAAAAAGTCAATATAACAGTAGAAAAAAATGTAAAAACAGCATTTTGTACAAAAAATAGGACTTCAATTTGTTCAAAACAGAAAAAGAAAATTTGCGGATTGACAGGAATATTTTTTGAACATATAATAGAAAAAATGAAAGCGAGTTCATACTAGATTTTTATTTCAGGAGGATATTGTGGATAGGAAATTGATATTTTTGGATATTGACGGTACTCTGACTGAACCGGGAAAAAATGTCCCGCCTCCATCTGCGGCTGAGGCGGTCCGCCGGGCCAGGGAAAAGGGACACAAAGTTGTATTGTGTTCCGGAAGGAATTATGGAATGCTCGTTCCTGTGCTGCAGTTTGGCTTTGACGGGCTGGCTGCCAGTGCCGGCGGTTATATTGAATATAAGGGCCAGGTGATTTACGACTGTCCCATGACCCCCAAGCAGCAGGCCAGGGTACTGGATGTGTTTAAGGAAAGCGGTATTTACCGTACCATAGGAGGCAGGAAGCGCAGCTATACCGATGAGGGCTTTAAGGAATTTCTGGCAGAACATGCACAGTCTAAAGGCAACAGCGAACTGCTGCGGTGGCGGATTCAGATTGAAAATGAACTGGATATCCGTCCCATGTCGGAATACGACGGGGAGCCCATCTATGGCATGGCATTTATGAGCCGGGGAGCAGAGCGTCTGAAAAGGCCCATGGAAGTACTGCAGGATGAATTTGATTTCTGCATACAGGACGAGGATAGCTGCGGCATTGTGAACGGAGAACTTTCCAGCAAGGCATTTGATAAAGGAGGTGCGGTAAGAAGGCTGTGTGAATTTTTGGGAATATCCAAAGAGGACACCATTGCCTTCGGAGACAGTATGAATGACTTGGAGATGCTTCAGGCTGCGGGAACCGGCGTCTGCATGGCCAATGGCAGTCCGTCCCTTTTAAAAATAGCCGGCATGGTCTGCCCGCCGGTGACAGAAGACGGAATTTATAAAGCTTTTGAAAAACTAAAGCTACTTTAAGAAAGCAGGTGACAGGAATGACCAGGGAAGATGAGATGCAGTTCCAGAGACGCTTGGCCCGCCATATAGATGAATTGCGGTGGCTGTATATGGAGCTTTACGGAAACAGTTCCATGTTTGCGGAGCTCTGCCGGAAGCTTTATGATTTTTCCGCAGAGCGGCCGGCAGCTTTGAAAAAACGGGATTTGGAGAGGGAAGAGAATCCGGAGTGGTACAAGTCCAGCGCTCTTACCGGTATGATGATGTATATTGATAATTTTGCCGGAAATTTGGAGGGACTTAAGGAAAAGCTGCCTTATATCCGGGAAGCCGGAGTAAATCTGTTACACTTGATGCCTTTTTTGGATACGGTGCCCGGCCGCAGCGACGGCGGTTATGCCGTAGCAGATTTCCGCAAAGTCAGGCCTGATTTGGGAACCATGGAGGATTTGGAAAAACTGGCGGCTGTGTGCCATGAAAAGGGAATCAATCTGTGCATGGATTTTGTAATGAACCATACCAGCCAGGACCACGAATGGGCCAAGAGAGCCCGTCAGGGAGAAGGGGAATACATGAGCCGGTATTTCTTTTTTGCGGATCCTTCCATTCCGGCGGAGTATGAGAAAACCGTGCCTCAGGTATTTCCTGCCACTGCGCCGGGAAATTTCACATGGCTGGATGACTGTAAACATTATGTCATGACTTCCTTTTACCCCTATCAATGGGATTTGAACTATCAGAACCCCAGGGTGTTTAATGAGATGATGTACAATTATCTTTTCCTGGCAAACAAGGGTATGGATATGCTCCGCATTGATGCTGTGCCGTATATATGGAAGGAGCTGGGGACGGACTGCCGTAACCGGCCCCAGGTCCACACGATTGTGCGGATGATGCGCATGATCGGTGAGATTGTCTGTCCAAGCGTAATTCTGCTGGGAGAGGTGGTTATGGAACCGGTAAAGGTAGTTCCCTACTTTGGCAGTATCGAAAAACCGGAGTGCCATTTGTTGTACAATGTGACCACCATGTGTACCACATGGCATACCGTGGCAACCAGGGATACCCGCCTGCTGCGCAGGCAGCTGGATGCGGTAAACGCCCTGCCTAAGGACTATGTGTTCCTTAATTATCTCCGCTGCCACGATGACATTGGCTGGGGGCTGGATTATGAGTGGCTGAAACAGAGCTTTGGCATAGATGAAGTGCTCCATAAGCGGTATCTGAACGATTACTTCCAGGGATATGCAGGTAACAGCAACAGCCGGGGGGAGCTTTACAATGATGATATTGCCAGCGGCGACGCCCGGCTCTGCGGTACGACGGCAAGCCTGTGCGGTATCGAAAAGGCAGGATTTGAGCAGGATAGCGAAGGGATGGAGCGGGCAGTGCAGTTTGATTTGACGCTCCATGCCATGATGTTTATGCAGACCGGCATTCCTATGCTGTACAGCGGGGATGAACTGGCCCAGGTAAATGACTACAGCTATAAGGAGGATCCGCAAAAAGCGGATGACAGCCGCTATCTTCACCGGGGAAGGATGAGATGGGAGTTATCGGAACATATCTATGATTTGGAAACCCCTGAAGGGAAGGTATTTTGCGGGCTCCAGGTACTGAACGCTCTGCGGGGGATTTCCCCGGCCTTTGGAACTACGGCAGATGTGTGGACGCTGGATACCGGTGACAATGGCCTGCTGGCCCTGGGGCGGTATGCAAAAGGGCAGAAAATCATCGGCGTATTTAACTTCACGGAGTGGGAAAAGACCGTTACATTTCCCCATGATCCGGGGGAATTTACGGATATGCTGACGGGTGAGCATTATTTGCTGCAGGATCTGCCTGTTCCGGCTTATGGTTTTTATTATTTGGAACAATGGAACGGAGAATAGAAATATGGCCATAATCGCAGATGATCAGGGAAGGATTTTTACATTACAGACGAAACATTCCACGTATCAGATGAAAGCAGATGCCCAGAATGTCCTGCTTCACACTTATTACGGAGAAAAAACAGATAACAGTGACAAGTCTCTTTTGTTCTGCCGGGCAGACAGAGGCTTTTCGGGCAATCCCTATGAAATGGGAATGCGGGACAGGACCTATTCTCTGGATTCCCTTCCGCAGGAATACAGCAGTTTCGGAACGGGTGACTACCGGATAACTTCTCTGAGGGTACAAAATAAGGACGGCAGCCAGGGGGCGGAGCTGCGCTATACCGGATACCAGGTGCAGGAAGGAAAATATGCCATTCCAGACCTGCCCGCGGTGTATGCGGCAAATGAGGAGGCGGAAACTCTGGTTATCCGGCTGGCGGATCCCTATTCCGGCCTGGAAGCGGAACTGTATTACGGGATCCTGGAGGAGATGGATGTTATTACCAGAGCCGTAAAAATAACAAATCATGGAAGGGATGATATTGTTTTAAAGAAAGCGGCCAGTATGAATCTTGACTGGGAGTACGGTGATTTTCAATGGCTCTCTTTTTACGGAAGGCACAGCATGGAGATGAACCTTCAAAGAGAAACCATTCATCATGGCATACAGGCAGTGGGAAGCGTCAGGGGAGCAAGCAGCCATCAATATAATCCCTTTGTTATTATGTGTGAAAAAGGCGCAAATGAAACCATGGGAAGCTGTTATGGTTTTTCCTTTGTGTACAGCGGGGAGTTTTTGATAGAAGCAGAGAAGGATCAGATTGACAGAACCAGGCTGATCTGCGGGATTCACCCGGATAATTTTTCCTGGATCCTGCAAGGGGGCGGTACGCTCTGGCTTCCGGAAGTGATCATGACATACAGCGGGAAGGGACTGGGGAAGTTAAGCAGGAATTTCCATAAGGTACTCAGGGAGCATATCTGCCGGGGAAAGTGGAAAACTATGCGCCGTCCCATCCTGATTAATAACTGGGAGGCAACGTATTTTAATTTTACCGGGGAAAAACTCATAGACATTGCAAAGCAGGCAAAAGAACTGGGAATAGAATTGTTTGTAATGGATGACGGCTGGTTTGGAAACAGGCAGGACGACAGTTCCGGCCTGGGGGACTGGTTTCCCAATGAAAAGAAGCTTGGTTGTACCTTGAAAGAGTTGGCAGAGCGCATTACCGCAGAGGGGATGAGGTTCGGCATCTGGCTGGAACCGGAAGGAATATCCGAAGACAGCAGCTTGTACAGAAGCCATCCGGACTGGGTGGTAGGGATTCCCGGGAGAAAGCCATGCCTGAGCAGGGGACAGTGGGTTCTGGATTTCTCCAGAAAGGACGTACAGGACTATATCATAAAGAGAATTTCAGAATTATTTGACGGGATACCGGTATCTTATGTGAAATGGGACTGCAACCGGGCAATCTGTGATAAATTCAGCGGGATGCTGGATGGCAGCAGGCAGGGAGAATTTGCACACAGATATGTGCTGGGGCTGTACAGGGTATTGGAAGAACTGACAGAGAAGTTTCCTGAAATACTGTTTGAGGGCTGCGGAGGAGGCGGAGGCCGGTTTGACGCCGGGATGCTCTATTATATGCCCCAGATATGGGGCAGTGACACCACCGATGCAGTGGAGAGGCTGAGCATCCAGTACGGAGCTTCTTTCGGATATCCGGTTTCTGCAATGGGAACCCATGTCTCCACGGCTCCCAATCATCAGACCGGACGGGTGGTACCCCTTTCTACAAGAGGATGTGTGGCCATGGCAGGGACCTTTGGCTATGAGCTGGACCTTAGCGGACTGACATTGGAAGAGAAAGGGGAGATAAAAGAGCAGATTGGAAGATTTAAAAAGCATTACGATTTGATCCAGCGTGGCGACTATTACAGGATAACCAGTCCACTGGAGGGTACCTGTACCGTGTGGGAGATTGCGGACCCTTCCGGGAAAGAAGCCTTAGTCAGTGCAGTCTATCATCATGTGCAGGCCAATCCGGTACCGGTGAGAGTAAAAGTACAAGGATTAAAGGACGAAGCCGTCTATCAGCTGCTTCTGAACGAGGACTTTAAAGAAACATATCCGGATAGGCGGCTGCCCTACGGATTTGGTCCGGGGGAAGTGATCAGCGGCGCTGCTTTAAGGCAGTTTGGCTTTCTTGTCCCGGAGGCTGTAAATGGGTTCCAGGCATGGCAGATTTATATAAAGGAATGTCCGGAGCTTGGCAGTTAAACTGCGGTTTATTCAAAAGGAAACCGGATCCGGGTTAGCTCCAGCTCATCCCGGATCTGGATAAACTCTTTCTGCACCGCTTCCGTGAGGGGGATTCCCTTATCTTTCCGTGACAGCCAGGCCTCGTATTCTTTCTCCCCGGCGGTGTAGATGCGATCCTGTCCCGGGGCTTTCCGGGAATTGCGAAGCTCCCGCAGAATCTTTCCGGCCGTCTCTTTGAAAGCTTCTGCTCCCAGGAAAGCTTCCGTGTCAATGACCAGGAAGAAATGTCCCAGATGGTAGGGGCGTATGGTGCCGTCCTCATTTTTCCCGTCCAGATCCTGGAGGAAAAGGCCGGATTGAAGAGCGGCAGAAAGAATTTCTACCACAGTGGCATAGCCGTAGCCCTTGTAGCCTCCCAGCAGATCGCCCACGCCGCCCAAAGGGGCCAGGGCTGCTTTCCGGCTGCGGATATCCTTTAGGGCCTGCCGGCTGTCCGTTAATTCGGAGCCGTCCCGCCCGATGACCATTCCGGGAGGCAGATCCCGTCCGATACGGGCATAGTACTCAATTTTTCCGTTTTGGGTGATGGAGGTGGCGCAGTCCAGGGTAAAGGGGAAGGGTTCATCCGTAGGCAGGCTGAAGGTCAGGGGATTGGTGCCCAGCATATTTTCCACGCCGAAGGTGGGGGCGATGGAAGGCCTGGCATTGGTACCGCTGATACCGATCATATTTTCCCTGGCGGCCAGGGCCGTCCAATATCCGGCAATGCCGTAGTGGGAGGAATTGCGCACGGCTGCCATACCCATGCCGTACCGGCGGGCTTTGGAAATACAGAGATCCATGGCTTTTTTGGCTGCCACCATGCCCATGCCGTCGTTGGCGTCCAGAACGGCGGTGGTGGGCGTTTCTTTTAAGATATCAATCTTTGTAACGGGATTCAGGATTCCGGCCCGGATGCGGTCCACATAAATGGGTTTAAAACGGTTGCAGCCGTGGCTTTCAATGCCCCGGCGGTCGCTTTCCAGCAGCACGTCGGAGCAAAGCTTTGCATCTTCTTTTGGAAGGCCAAGCTTTACAAATGCGGCCGTCATAAAGTCTTCTGCCAGTTTCCAGGAAATACAGGGTCTTGTATCTTTTTCCATAGGCTGCCTCCTTAGGTGTAAAAAGGCGGCGTAATAGAAAATACTTTCATGATTATTACACCGCGTCTCTTGCACCTTTACGTTATTTTGTTTTAAATTGTCTTTACAATAGCATGTTTTATAGGCTCTGTCAAGATAAATACCGGATAGAACTTTAAGAAAGCTGTATATTTTGCCGTAAAAAATCAGGAGGAAGCCCGGTTCCGGTTCAAAATTTTTTCGTATAGCAGCCCGGTTAAGAACCATACCGGCGCATAGTCCAGCCGGATGACGCCGCCGATGTTAAAGCGGGCGCGGCTGTAATCCCAGGGGCACATATCTTTTCTTTTGAGGAGGGTTCCGGTCACAAATTCTACAAAGAAAATAGTCCCTGCATAGACCAGGCCCCGGAGCCATGTGTTTTTGCCATGAATCCAGCGGGAGACAGGGGCCAGGAAAGCCGCCATTCCATAGATGGGAAACATCCAGATGGAGGAACGGCCCTCCAGCTTCATCTGCCGCCGCCTAAAAGAGTTGAGGCCGGTCCAGAATACCTCCAGGCACCAGCCGGTAAGTCCGCATAAAATAAATTTGTTCTTCATGGGAATAGTATGTGCCGGGAGGGGAGAATTAATTCTATTGAAATGCAAAGACTTGTATATTATAATGGGAAAGGGGCTGGCGGGAAAAGCCAACCCCTTTGCTGTGGAATGATTTGTTTTGAGAGAGGATATTATGACATACAAAGAGGCAAGGGCATTTATTGCGGATACGGGGAAATACGGTTCGGTGCTGGGACTTCAGGCAGTGACGGAGCTTTTGAGGCGGCTTGGGGATCCCCAGGACAGCCTGAAATTCGTCCATATTGCAGGAACCAACGGCAAGGGTTCTATTCTGGCTTATGTGTCCACGGTTCTAAAAGAGGCCGGGTACCGGGTAGGGCGGTATATTTCCCCTACGATTTTTGATTACCGGGAGCGCATCCAGGTTAACGAGGAGTATATTACCAGGGAGGCCCTGGCAAGGCTGACGGAGCGGATTTGGCGGGCTTGCCGGGAGATGCTCTCGGAAGGCCTTCCCCATCCCACCTGTTTTGAGGTGGAGACAGCCCTGGCCTTTCTCTATTTCCGGGAGACGGCCTGTGAGATTGTAGTTCTGGAAACGGGAATGGGAGGCCTTACGGATGCCACCAATGTGGTGAAAACTACACTGCTTTCGGTTTTTGCTTCTATCAGCATGGACCATATGGGATTTCTGGGAAATACCCTGGAAGAAATTGCGGCGGTAAAGGCCGGGATTATCAAACCCGGGGCCGGGGTGGTGAGCGCACCCCAGAAGCCAGAGGTTCGGAAGGTCCTTCGGGAAACCTGCGAAAAGCAGGGAGCCGTCTATTGCGAAGTGAATCCGGAGGAGATTGGGGATATCCGCTATGGCTTTTGGGAGCAGAGTTTTTCCTACGGCGGATACCGGCGGCTTTTGATCGGATTGGCAGGGTGCTGCCAGATCGGAAATGCGGCTGTGGCCGTGGAGACCTTGGGGCAGCTTGGAGCCCTGGGATTTCCGGTGGGGGAAAAAGAACTGCGCAGAGGACTTAAGAAGACCCTGTGGCAGGGAAGGCTTACAGTGGTGAGCCGGCATCCCCTTTTTGTGGCAGACGGCGCCCACAACCGGGATGCGGCGGACAAGCTTTTGGAGAGTCTGGAACTGTATTTTCCGGGGAAGCGGAAGATTTTTATTATGGGCGTGCTGGCGGATAAGGAATATGCTTATCTGGCAGAACGGCTGGCCCCTCTGGCGGAGCGGGTCATTACCCTGATGACGCCGGACAACCCCAGGGCTTTGAGCGCCCAGGAGCTGGCGGAGGCGGTGCGGCCCTTTAATCCCCAGGTGGAAGCGGCAGACAGTATCCGGGATGCGGTTTCCCGGGCCAGGAAATATGCCGGGGAGGATGATCTGGTCCTTGCCTTCGGTTCCTTATCCTATCTGGGAGAGCTGATCCGGGAGGTGCGCATGGGAGGAGATGCAGAATGAGGGATTTATCGGAACTGAGAGGAGAGATTGACGCCATTGATGCTCAGATGGTGGAGCTTTTTGAGCGGCGGATGGAGATTTCCGGGGAGGTGGCGGAGTACAAGGTAGCCACCGGAAAGAAGATTCTGGATAAAGAGCGGGAAAAGGACAAGATCCGGGCAGTGAAGGCTATGACCCACAGCCAGTTCAACGCCCACGGGGTGGAGGAGCTGTACCAGCAGATTATGGCTATGAGCCGGAAGCTCCAGTACCAGAGGATGGAGGAGAAAGCCATTGGGCGGCTGCCCTTTGTGATGGTGGACCGTCTGGAGACGGAAAATATCCGGGTGGTTTACCAGGGCGTGGAGGGAGCCTACAGCCAGCAGGCCATGTTTGAGTTTTTCGGGGAAAAGACGGCCCATTTCCATGTGGAGCGCTGGCGGGACGCCATGGAAGCCATTGCCGAGGGCATGGCGGACTATGCAGTGCTTCCCATCGAAAATTCTACAGCCGGGATTGTAAATGACAACTATGACCTGCTGCAGGAGTTTGACAACTATATTGTGGGAGAGCAGATTTTATCCATCCGGCACGCATTGCTGGGAACCCAGGACTCCCGGCTGGAAGATATCCGCACCGTGTACTCCCATCCCCAGGGACTGATGCAGTGCGCAAAATTCCTGGACAGGCACCGGGACTGGCAGCAGATCAGCCTGCAGAACACGGCGGTAGCTGCCCAGAAGGTGGCGGAAGAGGGGGATAAGACCCAGGCGGCTATTGCAAGCGCCCTGGCCGGGAAGCAGCACGGGCTTAAGGTCCTGAAAGAAGGCGTAAACCAAAGCGGGCAGAACTCCACCCGTTTCCTCATAGTGACCAACCAGAGGATTTTCTGTAAAGATGCAGGCAAAGTGAGCATCTGCTTTGAGGTGAACCATGAGAGCGGCTGCCTTTACAACGTACTGTCCCATTTTATATACAACAATCTCAATATGTGCCGGATCGAATCCAGGCCCATTGCGGACCGGAACTGGGAATACCGCTTTTTCGTGGACTTTGAGGGAAACTTAAACCACAGCGCAGTAAAAAACGCCCTCCGGGGAATCCGGGAGGAAGCCCTGAATATGAAAATACTAGGGAATTATTAATAAAAACAACAGGAGCCCGGACAAAGCCCAGAAGGGTTTACGGATGCGGAGCAGCCGGAAATTCTTCTAGAAAAGGGGCATTGGCAGGGAGCCTGCGGAACTAAAATAGGAGGTATAAATATGAATTCATACGTGATTATGACAGACAACATGGCAGATTTGCCCGAAAGCTATATACAGGAACACAAGCTGCCCATTTTATCCCTAAGCTATGTAATTGACGGGGAGACTTACGACAGGGATCACCCCCAGGACGTAAAGGAATTTTACAGCCGGATGCGGAGCGGCTCCATGCCCACTACCTCCCAGGCCAACCCCCAGCAGGCAAAGGAATTGTTTCTCTCCTGTCTGTCAAAGGGACAGGACGTTCTGTATCTTGCCTTTTCTTCCGGCTTGAGCGGAACTTACAACAGCGGCCGGATTGCGGCGGCGGAGATTGAGGAAGAGCAGCTGTACCCGGAGAGGAAGGTGGTAGTAATCGATACCTTAAGCGCTTCCCTGGGAGAGGGCCTTCTGGTTCACAAAGCCGTGCAGATGAAAGAAGCCGGGAAAACCATGGAGGAGGTGGCTTCCTGGGTGGAGGAGAATAAACTGCATTTATGCCATAATTTTACGGTAGACGATCTCTTCCATCTCCACCGGGGAGGCCGGGTGTCTAAAGCCACGGCCATTCTAGGGACCGTGATCAATATCAAACCTTTGCTCCATGTGGACAACGAAGGACATCTCATTGCCATCGGAAAAGTCCGGGGGAGAAAGAAGTCCCTGGCGGCCCTGGTGGACCGCATGGGGGAGCAGATGAAGGGCTTTGAGAATACAGAGGTATTTATCAGCCACGGGGACTGCCCGGAGGATGCCGGGTATGTGGAGAAGCTGGTGCGGGAGCGTTTTGGAATCGAGGATTTTATCATCAATGAGGTAGGCCCTACCATCGGCGCCCATTCCGGCCCCGGAACCATGGCATTGTTTTTTATGGGAAATCCCCGGTAAGCGGCGTCAGCTCCTAAGCTCTTCCAGAACTTCATAGGGAATCTTCAGATTCCCCTTGCCGGTTCCCAGATCGATGAGGGGTTTGTTCTTTCCATGGAAATCCGAGCCGCCGGAGATCTTAAGGTTCAGTTTCCGGGCCAGGCTGCCCATGCGCTTCTCGTCGGAATCGGTGTTAGCGGAGTAGATGGCTTCCAGTCCCTGAAGGCCTGCCTCTTTCAGTTCCCGGACGCAGGCGGAGAGCCTCTCATCGGAGAAGCGGTAAAGCAGGGGATGGGCCAGAACGGCAATGCCGCCGGCATCCCGGATGAGGCGGATGGCTTTTTCCGGCTCCGTGTACTGTTTGGGCACGAAGCAGGAGCAGCCGTCTCCGATGTAGCGGGCAAAAACTTCTTTGATGGAGGAGACATACCCTTTGTCTACCAGCCAGCGGCCGAAGTGGGCCCGGGTGATCAGGGAATCCTTGTTGGCTTCCTGGATCTCTTCCAGGTAAATATCGAAACCTGCTTTCTCCCGGAGGAGACGGGCCATTTCCTCATTGCGGTTCTCCCGGCTTTTCTGGAAGAAATCCAGATGGCGTGTGAAGTTCTTCTCCTCCGGCTGGATATCAAGTCCCAGGATATGGACTTCCCGTCCCTCATATTCCGTAGAAAATTCAATGCCCGGAACCAGTTCCACCTGGTACAGGGCTGCGGCTTTCGCTGCTTCTCTTATTCCCTCTGCCGTATCGTGGTCCGTGAGGGCGAAGGCGGCAAGTCCCTTCTCCGACGCATAGGCGGCCAGCTCTGCAGGGGAGAGGGTTCCGTCGGAGCAGCTGGAGTGTACGTGTAAATCGATATATTTCATAAAATTCCGGATCCTTTCGTGATTTTCTTTTATTATACCCCTGATTGTGATAAAATGAAAGAAAAAGAGATGAGGAGGGCCTATGAAGCGGTTTGTCTGCGGAATTCTGCTCCTTATGGGGCTTTTTGTTTTGTCTGGATGCGGGAAGAAGGAAGCTTCCCCGGAGGAGCTTTTTCTGGAATATGCGTCGCTTCTGGCCCAGGGAAGGTACGAGGAGATGTATTCCTACCTGACCATAGAGGCCCAGGAGCGTATTGATCAGGAGACCTTTGGGACCCGCTACCGGAACATTTATGAAGGTATGGGAGCTTCGGATATCCGGATCAGCTTCCGGGAGCAGGAGAAAGAGGGGGATAAGAAGGCACAGACCCGGCTGGTTCCCTATACACTCACCATGGAGACTGTGGCGGGGGAACTGTCTTTTGATATGTCGGCTCTCTTTAAAAAGAATGAAGAGGGTGTATATAAGATGGAGTGGGAGAGCCAGGATATCCTTCCCGGGCTCTCCGGCACGGACCGGGTCCGGGTAGTGACGACGCCGGCGGACCGGGGGCGGATCTTCGACCGGAACCAGGTGATGCTGGCCGGGGAAGGGACGGCCTCTTCCGTGGGCCTGGTTCCGGGGAAGCTTCCGGAAGACAGGACAGAGGCAGTGGAAGCTTTAGCGGAGCTCTTGGAAGTGAGTCCTGAGAAGATAGAGACGGCTCTGGGGGCCGGATGGGTGCGGGAGGATACCTTTGTTCCTATCCGTACCATTTCCAGGGATGCCCAGGAACTGGAGAAGCAGCTTTTGGAAATTCCCGGGGTTCTAATCACCAACGTGCCTGTGCGGTACTATCCTTTTGGGAAGAAGGCGGCTCAGCTGACGGGATATGTGCAGAATATTACAGCGGAGGAACTTGAAGAAAGGCTGGGACAGGGATACCATGAGAACAGCCTTCTGGGAAAGGCGGGGGCGGAACGGATTTACGAGGATATATTACGTCCCAGAGACGGGTATGCCATCCAGATTTTGGATGAAGAGGGGAATCTGAAATCCCTGGTGCTGGAGAAGGAACCCCGGAACGGGGAGGACGTGACCCTGACCATCGATATTACCCTGCAGCAGTACTGGTATCAGGAACTGGAAGGGGAGAGGGGCTGCGCCGTGGGGATGGATCCCAAGAGCGGAGCCGTGCTGGCCCTGGTCAGTACCCCGGCCTACGATCCCAATGATTTTGTCATGGGCTATACTTCCCGGGCCTGGGAGGAATTAAATAACGACCAGGGCCAGCCCCTCTACAACCGGTTTCTCTCCACATGGGTTCCGGGCTCGGTGATGAAGCCTGTGGTAGGGGCCTTGGGAATCACGGAGGGGAGCCTTGATCCCCGGGAGGATGTGAAGAATGACGGGCTCCGCTGGCAGAAGGACTCCGGCTGGGGGGATTACTATGTGACCACCCTGACGGATTATCCGGTGAAAAATTTGGAAAACGCCCTGATTTATTCAGATAATATTTATTTCGCCAAGGCGGCGGTAGAAATGGGGGCGGAAAAGTTCTCCGCCGGTCTTGACCGCCTGGGCTTTGGGGAAGAACCGGAGTTTGATTTTTCCCTGAAACCTTCCTCCTACGGAAGCGGGGGCGCAATTTCCTCGGAGACGGAGCTGGCGGACAGCGGCTACGGCCAGGGAAAGGTGCTGGTCAATCCCCTTCATCTGGCCTGCATCTATTCGGCTTTCATAAATGAAGGAAACATGGTGAAGCCTTATCTTAGGGAGGGGGAAGGCGGCATCTGGAAGGAACAGGTCTTTACTCCGGAGGCGGCGGAGATTGTCCGCAAGGCTCTCTGCCGGGCAGTGGAGGAGAGCGGAGGGCCGGCCCATGAGGCTTGGCGGGAAACTTACCGCCTGGGCGGCAAGACGGGGACGGCGGAGCTGAAAACTTCCCAGGAGGACAGGGACGGGGAGGAGCTTGGCTGGTTTGCGGGATTCTGCACAGAGGATACGGATCACCCTCTTCTAGGTGTGATGATGATAGAGGATGTGGGGGAACGGGGCGGCAGCCACACTGTGATCCCCAAAATGATGAAAGGCTTCGATGCTTATTGTGGAGGAAACTAAGGGATGAAAGATGGTTCATTTCGTAAATATTTGTATATCAGCCTGGCAGGGGCTCTTGGAATTATTCTGTGTATTGTTTTTTTCTTTCTCATGTTTCGATTTGACCAGGTGATGGAGGGCCTGCGCAGTGTCCAGAATATTCTGATGCCCTTTATCTACGGGGCGGTTATTGCTTATTTGCTCACGCCCATCTGTAATTTTATTGAAACCCATCTGAACGGCTGGGGAGAGGGAAGAGTGAAAAACCGGGAGAAATTCCGCCGTTTTTCTTCGGGAGTAGGGATTGTGGCAAGCCTAATTTTCGGTATCTGTATCATCTATCTGCTCCTTGCCATGGTGCTGCCCCAGGTCTTTACCAGCATCCGGGGAATTGTGGACGTACTTCCGGGGAATGTGCGGCAATGGTCCCTCTGGATCGAACAGCTTCTGGCGGACAATGAGATTCTCAGCAATTATGTGGAGCAGTTTACCAATACGGCCTACAAAAATATCGAAACCTGGCTGCAAACTAAGCTGCTGCCCAATATGCAGACCATTGTGACCGGCGTATCGGCAGGGCTTATCAGTGCCGTGGTGGTGGTGAAGAACTTGTTGATCGGACTGATTGCCGCAGTTTACATGATGGGAAACCGGAAGAAGTTTGCAGCCCAGGCCAAAAAGCTGGTCTACAGTTTCTTCCGGGTTCCCGTAGCCAACGATATTTTGGATGAAGTGCAGTTTGTCAACGGTATTTTTGGAGGGTTTATCAATGGGAAGCTTCTGGATTCCCTGATTATGGGAGTGCTTTGTTTTGTGGCCATGAATCTTCTGAATATGCCTTACTCCATGCTGATCAGCGTGATTGTGGGAGTGACAAACGTGATACCTTTTTTCGGCCCCTTTATCGGTGCGGCCCCAAGCGCCTTGATTGTGCTGACTGTCAGTCCCATCAAATGTATTTATTTCCTGATTCTTATTCTGGTGCTCCAGCAGTTTGACGGCAATATCCTGGGGCCGAAGATTTTGGGGAATACCACAGGGCTTTCCAGCTTCTGGGTGCTGTTTTCCATTTTGCTCTTCGGGGGAATGTTCGGTTTCGTGGGCATGATCATCGGCGTCCCCACCTTTGCAGTGATTTATGATTTGATTAAAAAGCTTTCCGAGAAGCTTCTGAAAAAGAAAAATCTTTCTACGGACACGGGCCAGTATGAAGAGCTGGTATCCGTCATTCCCCGGGGAGACGGATACCAATATATACAGAACAGCGGGCAGAAAGAGACAGAAGAGGGAGTAAAGGGGGAACAAAGATGATTCTGGCCATCGACATCGGCAACACCAACATTGTCGTGGGGTGTATTGAGGGAGAACGGATCCTGTTTGTAGAGCGCCTTTACACGGATACGACGAAATCGGAGCTGGAGTATGCCATCAGTTTTAAAAATGTGCTGGAGATCTACGGGATTGACAGGAGCAGGCTGAAAGGCGGGATTGTATCCTCGGTGGTACCCCCGGTAACGGCCACCCTCCGGAATGCGGCAGAGAAAGTGACGGGGCGGGAAATCCTGGTGGTAGGCCCGGGCGTGAAGACGGGGCTGGATATCCGCATTGACAATCCGGCCCAGCTGGGTTCCGACCTGGCGGTGGGGGCGGTGGCAGCCATTGAGGAGCATCCCTGTCCCTTAGTGATCATTGATATGGGGACGGCTACGGCTTTTACGGTGGTGAATGAGAAACGGCAGGTTATCGGCGGAATGATCATGCCGGGGGTGGGAGCCGCCCTGGATTCCCTCACCGGGAAGACCTCCCAGCTTCCCAAGATCAGCCTGGAACCGCCCCGGCGCTTTATCGGAAGC
>CAJUMM010000058.1:0-9401 GCA_910586955.1 uncultured Lachnospiraceae bacterium
GACCACCGAGATCTACACTCTTTCCCTACACGACGCTCTTCCGATCTCGCTTTTGCTCTTTCAGAGTGCGGTTCCGCTCAGCCAGGACTAGCTGGGCCTCCTCCTGGCTCAGGGTAAGGCCGAAGGGTTCCGTCAGAGTATTAATTTCCAGCAGCTTGGCAAGCTGGGTACGTTGGTTGAATTGTTCCAGCCAGTTGGTTTTTTCCATAGGCAGCTCCTTTGCATTTAGCTCTGTTGGTTTAAGGGGTGTTGGAATTTTCATTATAGCAGGCGGGGAGAGAAGTACAAGACTTGAATTTTTTCGGATTTTGTGGTATAGTAAAGACAACAAAGGGACGGAATTGTAAATCCGCCTCTATTTTTTTCTTGACATACCTAGATTATAAAGGTATGATAAATACATAGAAAATCTAGGTATGAAAGGAAGGGAAGAATGGACAAAAAGATAATGGCTATGAGTACTGCTATGCTGCTTTTGAAGCTTCTGGAGGGAGAGGATTTATACGGCTATCAGATGATCCGCAGACTGGAGGAGAAAAGCAGCCAGGTATTTTCCCTGAAGGAGGGAACCCTGTATCCTATCCTCCATTCCCTGGAGGAGCAGGAGGCAGTGGAGAGCTACGAAAAATGCGCAGACACAGGCCGGATGCGCAAGTATTATCATTTGACGGAAAGGGGAAAGGGCCTTCTTAAGGAGAAGCAGAAAGAGTGGGAAACCTATGAGAAGGCGGTGCGTGACGTGATGAAGGGAGGAATGTCCTTTGCGCTTGGAACATGAGGTGCTGGACCATTTCCTGGCGGATGTGGATGAGCAGATCCGGTACCGGCCTATGCACGCAGCAGTCAACGAGGAGCTTAGGGCTCATGTGGAGGATAAGGCGGAAACTTATATGGAATACGGCGTGGAGGAAGAGGAAGCCTTTCGGCGGGCAGTGCGGGAGATGGGAGATGCGTCGGCTATCGGCATTCAGATGAATGAGGCCCACCATCTGCGGACGGCAAAACCTCTTCTGGCGATGCTCCTGGTTTTGATGGGGATTGGAATGCTGGGGAATTTTATAACCTGTGGATTTGACTGGATAACCTGGGAGGAGCAGCTTTACATTCTTTGGGGAATTTTTGTGCTGGTGCTTGTGACGGGGTACGGATATCCTCTGCTTTTAAAGCATACGGGAAAGGCGCTTGTACTCTTTCTGGTACTTGTAGCGGGAAATCTGGGCATTCATCTCACCTGGCGGTGGGATTGGCTGCTTAATTCCGGAGGTTTCCGCTATCTCTTCAGTCCCAGCGTCCAGTTTGGGATCCTGCAGCTGGCTATTCCGGTGGCAGCCGTCCAGATGTACCGGAGACGCCGTCAAGGCTTAAAAGGTCTCTTAGGGGTTTACGGTTTCCTGGCGGTTCCGGTGGCAGTGAGCTTCTTCTTTTTTGGAGCAGGCTACACCCATCAGGGGATTCTCGTGCTCCTCCTCTGCTGTCTGGGAGTTTCCTGCTATATGGTAGGGAAGGGGTACCTGAAGGTGGAAAAGAAGCGGGGATTTGCAGGCGTTTTCTTGGGATTTCTTGCTTTAGCCCTTGTCTGGGCGGTGCCCCAGAGAGAGGAACTGGGACGAAGCCTGGAGCTTTGCTTTCATCCGGAGGCACAAGCCGTAAGTGCATGGGAGGATGGGTACAACAATGTGCTGATCCGGGAGCTTCTGGCAAGATCGGAATGGTTCGATCCGGTTTCCCTGAGTGAAGAGGAAAAACTTCGCTATTATACTTCCCAGTGGTATTTTTCAGAGGGTCTCGGCCAGTGGCAGGAGGGCGGAATGCGTACCCTGGAAGACCATGTGGCATACCGGTCTCAGTTCCAGGGAGAAGCAAATCTTGGGATTAGGGATCTTCTGCCTGACGGCTATAGGAGCAATTACCGGATTGCCCGGTGGATTCTGTGTTACGGAAGGATTCCGGCTTTCCTTTTGACGCTTCTTCCCTTTTGGGCCTGCGTCCTTATGTTTACCACGACCCTCCGGATACGCAACCGTTTGGGAAGGATCACCGCTTTGTCGGGCAGCTTGGCCCTTTCCCTGCAGTCCCTGTTTTATCTGGCAGGGAATTTCGGATACCAGTTTGGAAGTTTTGGCAACCTGCCTTTTGTATCGGAGGGATTGGTCAGCATGACCGGAAGCGCCCTTATGGCGGGACTGGTGCTTTCCGCCTATCGGTTTGACACGGTGGTGAAAGAGGAGGATTAGCTCTATTTCTTCAGATAGCGGTAGATCAGGATGTAGGCATAGAGAAAAATGGGAATCACTACGGTGCACACGACGGAGGCTTTCAGCCAGTCCTTGGAGGCCGTGGGATCCGCGAAAGCGAGGACCAGGGTAATCAGATAGAGGCAGGCCAGCAGGACGGCCCCTGCAAGGGCCAGGATTCGTTTCAGTTTGTCAAACATGAGAGCGTCCTTTCTTATATAGAAGATGTGCTTTCAAAATAACATATTTTATAAAAAAAGTAAATTTAAAACCTTTTTGTATAAAATCCGGAGGACGGGCTATACTAGGATTAGACAAAAGAGAAACGAATTACTTATATCCTCCCCTTTAGTGAAATCCCCGGCACGAAAATGTGGCGGGGATTTTTTTGCAGATTTTTACAAAATATAGTTGTCATAATACAAAAGTTATGTTAATCTATAAACGTGGTGCTACCTAATACCGGTAGGCGGCTGCCCTCGCTTCCTTGGAGGGTTATGCCCTCCAATCGAAAGAAAGGGGGGATAGCCATGGTTACATATGATGGGCTGTTTCAGTTCGGACTATTAATTATTGCTATTGTAAGTCTGGTTTATTAGATTACGCATAAAAAATAACCGCCTCGTCTGCAAACTTGCGGTTATTTTTTAATAACTAACTGTTTAAGGGCAACCGTCTATTGAGGTGGCACCACTTACGTAATTATCATAACATTTACTGTTTTACTCGTCAAGGAAAATGGAATGAAAAGTATAGTTGAAATCATCCAATAACTGGTATATACTTAAGGCACGGAAAATCCGTGTAAAAAATCAAAGACAAAGGACGGAGAGATTCTATGGCATTACTGAAACAATGGCGCGATATGGCCTATGACCAGGAGGCAAATCAGGGAGATATCCAGAGATTCTGGAGCAAATATTTCGAGATAGAGAAGGGAATCTATGAGCAGCTTCTGGCAGATCCCGATACGGAGGTAAAGGGAACCGTAAAAGAGCTGGCGGACAAGTACGGCCAGGAGGTTATGACCATGACCGGCTTCCTGGACGGGATCAACGACAGCCTGGAAACCCCGAATCCCATCGACGAGATGGAGGAAGATACGGTGGTATCCCTGAAATTTAACAAGGAGAAGCTGTACAAGAATATGGTAGCCGCCAAGGCGGACTGGCTCTATGAGCTGCCCCAGTGGGAGCCGATTTTTACGGAAGAGAAGCGCAGGGAGCTCTATCTGGAGCAGAAGAAGTCAGGAACGATTGTAAAGGGACCGAAGATCGGCAGAAATGATCCCTGTCCCTGCGGCAGCGGCAAGAAGTATAAGAAATGCTGCGGAAGATAGGGCGGATGGGAAGTGTGTTCCTGGCTGCCGGAATCCTCTGCATTCTTTATTATCTGGCAGTGGTGATCTATTCAGGGCTGAATACTTCCTTTGCCTGGTTCTGGCTGGCAGCGGGCTCTGTTTTCTGTCTGGGAGCGGCTATCTTAAAGGTTCCGGCCCTGCAGAGGGCTTTTTTGGGCATTCCAAGAATCCTTCGCATGGGCGGGGGAGTTTTGATTGCCGCAGGGCTTTTGGTTTTTATTTTGGCGGAAGCCTGCATTGTCAGCGGTATGAGGGGCGGGACGGAAGAACCCCTGGATTATCTTATTGTGCTGGGGGCCCAGGTACGGGGAACCAGAGTGAGCCGTGCCCTGGGGCAGCGCCTGGATCGGGCCGCCGCATATTTAAAAGAGCATGAGGACACCATTGTCATTGTGTCCGGGGGCCAGGGCCCGGGGGAGGATGTCACAGAGGCACAGGCTATGGCGGAGTATCTGGAGAGAGCCGGGATTGGATCGGAGCGGATCCGGAAAGAGGGACGGTCGGTAAATACGGCCCAGAATATCCGTTTCAGTATGGAATTGATGGAGAAAGAGGAGCCCAAAGTGGGTATTGTCTCCAATGATTTTCACGTGTTCCGGGCCGTGCACATTGCCAAGGCTCAGGGAATGAAGGCGGAAGGGATTCCGGCGCCCTCTACCTTTGGGATGTATCCCCACTATATGACCCGGGAAGCGGTGGCGCTGGTGAAAGATTTGGTATTTGGAAATCTGGCGTTTTAAGGTGGTTTACAAAAGATGTACGAAGAGCTGTCATTAAAAGGTTTTATTGATGAAATGCGGGAAGTTTCCAGCGGTCCGCATCCAAGGAAGTTCTGCTTTGTGCTGGGTGCCGGGGCATCCAGGGCTTCCGGAATTAAATCCGGGCAGGAACTGGTGCGGATCTGGGACAAAGAGCTGTGGGAGCGAAATAAGGACGAGCATCAGAGATGGAAAGAGAAGCTGGGGATTAAGGAAGAAAATCAGGACAGTTTCTACAGCCAGTACTATGAGCGGCGTTTCCGGAGGCATCCGGCGGACGGCTACAATTACCTGGAAAAGCTTATGGAGCATGCGAAGCCCAGCGTAGGGTATGTAATGCTGGCCTATCTTCTGACGAAGACGGATCACAATGTGGTAATTACCA
The DNA here is from genome assembly GCA_910586955.1 of uncultured Lachnospiraceae bacterium. Taxonomy (GTDB): domain Bacteria; phylum Bacillota; class Clostridia; order Lachnospirales; family Lachnospiraceae; genus Laedolimicola. Next base: position 4,738 of record CAJUMM010000058.1, read on the forward strand.
CTAATTTCGATCATTTGACAGAGGATGCCGTCAATTATTATGCCCAGGAGATTCCCCTGATGATCGGACATGAATCCCTGGCCCACTATGTGTCCAAGCAGCTGAAGCGTCCCACCATTATCAAAATCCACCGGGATCTGCTTTTCGATCCCAAGAACCGGGCGGAGGAGCTGGAACTGCTGCATGAGAACTGGAAGAAGGCCTTGAGCATTATTTTTTCCGAGTACCATCCTATTTTTATCGGTTATGCAGGAAATGATAACAGCCTCATGGATTTTCTTCTGGAGAACAGCGGCCTCTTTGAGAGCGGAGAGTGGTCCTTCCCTTACTGGATGGTTTACAAGTCTGAGAAGGTCCAGGGAAAGGTGCTGGAATTTCTGGAGCGGTCCCAGGGATATTTAATCCGCCACAATGGTTTTGACGAAGTCCTGTATCTGCTGGGGGCGGCTTTTGATTATCAGCTGCTTCAGGAAGAAGACTTCTTAAAGGATGCCAAAAAGCGCTATGAGAATCTCTCCAATGCCATTGACGGATTTACGGAAAAGGCGGCGAAGGGAGAAGAGGCATTCAATGAGGGGGGAGCCGAGAAACAGGCGGAAGATGCCGCCGAGCATACGGCGGAGCTTGGAAAAGCGGTACAGCAGATCACGGATCAAGCGGAGCAGCAGAGATTGTTTAAAGAGGCTCTTGACCTTTACTATGCAAAGAACTATAAGGAAACCTTGGAAAAAGGGCAGAAACTGCTGAAAATGGCGCCCCGGAATGCCAGATATCACAATTTGACCGGGACTGCATGGTTAGGCATGAAGTCTTATGAAAATGCCAGAAAAGAGTTTCAGGAGGCCATTAGCCTGGAATCAGATACGGCCATGTTTTACTGCAATTTGGGGTGTGCTTTGGATAATCTGGAAAGATATGAAGAAGCGGAGGAAAATTACCGGAAAGCTATCCGGCTTATACCGGATAAAGCTTTGTATTACTATAATCTTGGATGCGTGTTAGAAAATTTGGAAAAATACGAAGCGGCGGCGGAAGAATACCGGAAAGCAATCAAATTAGATCCGGAGGATGCGGACAGTCATGGGAATCTTGCAGAGGTACTGGAACAGTTGGGCCGCCACGAGGAAGCTCACGAGGAAAGGAAGATGGCAAAAGAACTTAGGAAATCTTCCGGTTGACAAAAAACTTCCCCGTGTTATAATGGGCCTATAACAAATCCATATGCAAACACGTAGAAGAGAAGAGTAAGCTGTGGAAGGTGACAGAGAGGGATGCCTAGGCTGGAAGTATCCTCACCGGGAAGCAGAAGCCGGAAGGCTTGTACTGAAAACTGCCTCTGAGCGGCCCTAATCCGGTCCGGTGGCTCCGTTATCGCCCAATGAGTGGTTTTAGAATGTTAAAACAAACGGGGTGGAACCGCGATTTTGTATGATCGTCCCCTTCTGTCGCCAGCGGCAGGAGGGCTTTTTTTATGCACACGGGCACCCAAAGGAAATGTGCCATCCATGTAACGTGGGAGCAGTGCCTGATTTCAAGGAAAGGAGTTTAAGATGGAGACAAAGAACAGAGAGACGCTTTGGCTGGGACTTGCCTGTTTTTTTGCAGGAATGTGCCTGGGATTTCTGATGGCGCCTATCAAAAAAGGAATTTCCGTGTCCTGCGGAAATAACAACCGGATCAACAAGGAAAAATAGATAAAAAAGAGAGGGAATATGCCATGAAAGTGACATTGAAAGACGGCTCTGTAAAGGAGTATGCACAGAGCAAATCCGTGTATGAGATTGCCCTTAGTATCAGCGAGGGACTGGCCCGTGCCGCCTGTGCCGGAGAGTTAAACGGAGAGACCGTGGATTTGCGGACGGTTGTGGAAGAAGACTGCCAGTTAAATATTCTGACTGCCAGGGATGAAAAAGGGCTGTCCACCCTGCGTCATACGGCCAGCCATGTAATGGCCCAGGCAGTGAAGCGCCTGTATCCGGGCGCCAAGCTTGCCATCGGCCCTTCGGTGGCGGAGGGCTTCTACTATGACATTGACTTTGAGGAACCCATTGCCGCCGAGGATCTGGAAAAGATTGAAGGGGAAATGAAGAAAATCGTGAAGGAAGCCCTTCCCATTGAGCGCTTTACTTTGCCCCGGGAGGAAGCCCTGGCTTTTGTCCGGGAGAAGGAAGAGCCCTATAAGGTGGAACTGATTGAAGATCTGCCTGAGGATGCCCAGATCAGCTTTTACCGCCAGGGAGAGTTTACGGATCTCTGTGCTGGTCCTCACTTGAGAAGCACCAAGGATGTGGGAAAGGCCTATAAGCTTACCAGTCTGGCAGGAGCCTACTGGAGGGGCAGCGAGCACAACAAGATGCTCACCCGTATCTATGCCACGGCCTTTGCCAAGAAGGACGAGCTGGAGGCTTACCTGACCATGATGGAGGAAGCCAAGAAACGGGATCATCGGAAACTGGGCAGAGAGCTGGGTCTTTTTATGATGCACGAGGCCGGACCGGGCTTTCCTTTCTTCCTGCCTAAAGGTATGGTATTGAAAAACACCCTTCTGGATTACTGGAGGGAGATCCACAAAAAAGCCGGATATGTGGAGATTTCCACGCCTATTATTTTGAACCGGGGCCTCTGGGAGACTTCCGGGCACTGGGATCACTACAAAAACAATATGTACACCACTGTGATTGACGAGCAGGACTATGCGGTGAAGCCCATGAACTGTCCCGGCGGAATGCTGGTGTATGCGTCGGAGCCCCGATCCTACCGTGATCTGCCTTTGCGGGCAGGTGAGATCGGCCTGGTGCACCGCCACGAGAAGTCCGGCCAGCTTCACGGCTTGATGCGGGTGCGCTGTTTCAACCAGGACGATGCCCATATTTTTATGATGCCGGAGCAGATCAAGGATGAGATCAAAGGCGTAGTGAAGCTTATTGATCAGGTTTACAGTCTTTTCGGCTTCGAGTATCATGTGGAACTCTCCACCCGGCCGGAGGACAGCATGGGAAGTGACGAAGACTGGGAGATGGCTACGGAAGGTCTTCGGAGCGCCCTGGATGAAATGGGCCTTAATTATACGGTGAACGAGGGTGACGGCGCCTTCTACGGCCCGAAGATTGATTTCCATCTGGTAGACGCCATCGGCAGAACCTGGCAGTGCGGAACCATCCAGCTTGATTTCCAGATGCCCCAGCGGTTCGAACTGGAGTATATCGGGGCAGACGGGGAGAAGCACAGGCCGATTATGATTCACCGGGTAGTCTTTGGATCTATTGAACGCTTCATCGGTATTCTGATTGAGCACTTTGCAGGGGCCTTCCCCACCTGGCTGGCTCCGGTGCAGGTAAAAGTCCTGCCCATCTCCGAGAAGCATGTGGAGTATGGGAAGAAGGTAGAGCAGGCTTTGGAGGAAGCCGGGATCCGCTCCGAGCTTGATACCCAGGACGAGAAAATCGGCTACAAGATCCGCATGGCTCAGATGCAGAAAGTTCCCTACATGCTGGTAGTGGGCCAGAAGGAGGCTGAGGAGGGCCTGGTATCCGTGCGCAGCCGTTTCGCCGGGGATGAGGGGCAGAAAAATCTGGATGCCTTTATCCAGGAAATCCGCCGGGAAATTGACAGCCGCCGGGAGCGGAAGAAAGAGGAGCAGTAGAGAGAACGATAATCCCATGGCGCCGGAGGCTTTGGCCTTGGGCGGACAGGGAGTTCGGATAAAAAAGAGAAAAGGAGAGGAAGTATGACGATTCAGGAAAATGTAACGGGACTGCAGCATCTGGGGATTCCGGCGGTAAATATGGAGGAGAGCATCCGCTGGTATACGAAAGTCTTGGGCTTTGAGAAAATCGAGGATAAGGAGATCCCGGGGCGCTGCCATGCAGCGTTTTTGAAAAAGGGAAACCTGGTTCTTGAGATTTACCAGGAGAATGAGGAGGCGGTCCGGGAAGTGGCTGCAAGAAGCCACGGACACATCGATCACGTAGCTTTGAATGTAACGGACGTAAAGGCGGCTTTTGAGGAGATGAAGAAAACAGGCTGTACCATGCTGGATACGGAAATCCAGTCCCTTCCCTTCTTTGAGAATGGAGTGGCCTGGTTCACCGTCCTTGGCCCCAGTGGGGAAAAGGTAGAGTTCAACCAGTTCTTGTAAGGAAAAGATGGATATTATAGAAACGTTTATCCGCAGAGGAATACTGGAAAAGGCAGAATATGCGGAGCTACTTGCGGCTTCCCGGAACCGGGAGGCCGCAAAAAGTCTCCGGGAGGAGGCGGTGCGCCTCCAGGGAATTGCCTATGGAAATCAAGTCTATGTCCGCGGATTGATTGAGTTTACCAATTACTGTAAAAATAACTGTTATTACTGCGGAATCCGGAAAGGAAATAAAAAAATCTCCCGGCGCCGTCTGGAACAGCCGGAGATTCTGGCCTGCTGTGAAAAGGGGTATGCTTTGGGGTTTCGCACCTTTGTCCTCCAGGGCGGGGAGGATCCTTGGTATACGGATGAACGGATGGCAGATCTAATACACACCGTCAAAAAACGCTGGCCGGACTGCGCCCTTACGTTGTCTCTGGGAGAAAAATCCCGGGAAAGCTACCGGCTGTTCCGGGAAGCAGGCGCAGATCGTTATCTCCTCCGCCAGGAGACAAGATCGGAAGAGCGTCGTGTAGGGAAAGAG
>CAJUMM010000058.1:9411-11769 GCA_910586955.1 uncultured Lachnospiraceae bacterium
CAGCAGGCGGCATTACGGGGAGCTCCATCCCCCGGAAATGAGCCTGGAACGGCGGAAGCAATGTCTCTGGGATTTAAGGGAGCTGGGCTTCCAGGTGGGAGCCGGTTTTCTGGTGGGTTCCCCGGGACAGAGGGATGAAGATCTGGCTGAGGATCTTTATTTCCTTCAGGAACTAAGGCCTCACATGGTTGGCATTGGTCCCTTTATTCCCCACAGGGATACCCCCTTTGCGGGAGAAGAGCCGGGGAGCGTGGAAATGACTCTGGGGCTTATCTCCATTCTGCGCATTCTTCTGCCGGAGGCTCTGCTGCCGGCTACTACGGCTTTGGGGACTTTAGATCCAAAGGGGCGGGAGAGAGGGCTAAAGGCAGGGGCCAATGTGCTGATGCCCGTTCTCACTCCGCCAAAGCTCCGGGAAAAGTATGAGCTTTACGAACACAAGAGCAGTGGCGGCGACGAGGCGGAACGCCTGAAGGAGCTGGCCGGAAAGGTAGAAAGGGCCGGATACCGTCTGGTGGCGGGCCGGGGAGATCCCTGTGTGCTCAGGGAAGATATTCGGAAATCAGCTTGTCATTGATCCGCATAATGCCTTCAGAGGGAGCTTCCGACTGGAGAATGATTTCCACGTGCATGGGGAGCCTGGAATCATCTTTGGAAAGGTTCAGCATGAGTTCACCTTTACGGATTCCTTCTATGCAGCAGTCGAAATTCAGGTGAATGGCTTTCAGACTGAGAGGATTCAGGCGGGTCATGCAGAGCCGGGGCACGGACAATGTCTCAGTACCGGCCTGGATCCGGAAGGTTTTGGGTGTGCCGTCCTCCTGAAAACAGGAATGAAGGGTTTTCTGATATTCCAGATCCATGGCTTCTTCGGCTTTTGCCATAGAGAGCTCCAGAATTTCCATAAATTTACAAGCAGAGACAGTGTGCTTCATAGGGATTGCTCTCCTTCCATCCACAAAGGTTTTCTCTGAAATCCAATGTGATAGGTGGTCCGTTCCATTAGAAACTGATGCTGGGCCACAGTGTAGGTAGCCACGGTTTTATCCTGCCCAATAATTTTGCCTCTGGGGAAATCATTGAGGCACCGGTTCAAAAGCTCCACCTGGTTCTCCCGCTCTTTGTCGGAAAAGGGAAGATTGGGATTGATGCTGCCTACGGTAACGGTTTTTATGTAGGTGATATCCTCCAGGGAAAGGCCTGGCTTTTTATGGTTCATCTTTGATATATTCCTCCAAAATTTCAATTTCCCTAAGAAGCAGGTTCTCTTTCCATTCTTCCTTCAGGGCAGCATATCGCTCTCTGCGCCTGGAAAGCTCCGCAATCCGCTGGGACAGCTTGTCCTGGGCTTCCCCGGGCAGGAAGGATTGAAACTCCAGGTTTTTCACTTCCAGTTCCGCATCCAGCTTTTCCATCATGGAATCCAGGCGCCGGAGGGAGGAAGCAGCTCTTTCCCTGGCCGCATACAGCTTCTGGTTTTTGTGAGGAATGCCCTCTTTGTTCACGTAGGTTTTATCTTCCACGCTGGGAATCTGGTTGATATCCAGCACATCAATCAGCCGGGCAACGCCTTCCGGCAGAGGGGCACACTCCGTCTTGATATGAAAAGACATTTTGGGGAGAAAATCCGTCTTGCGCCGTTGAGCGGATGCAGGTTTTCCAAGAAGAGAGAGGGTACCGTCCGCTCCGCAGCCGGCTTTCAGCTCCAGATGGAATTTCACGGCGGAATGGCAGATCTGCAGGGCAGAGAGGGGAACGATGGAAGCTGTGGGCACCGTAAGCCCCATAGTCTCAATCTTTTCACCCTCGTCGTCCGACTTGGCCCGCTCATACAGGAATTTAATGTTTTTCAGCTTCATTACAGGGATAGGTTCGCTTTCGTCCTCCTGTTCACTGAAGGTAGCAATTTGCTTTAAAATGCCGTTGCTTAAATGAATGTCGGCCTCTTTGATGGCATTGACCGGGGCAAAGACCAGGTCGTCAATAGGCAGGAATAAATTTTCCATGGCACTTTTCCTTGTCCTTTCTGCAGGTACTATGATAAATATATGCCGGCAGAAGCTTTGTTAGAACCGGATAAAAAATTTTTCCCAGGCATGTTCTGCCTGGACAGGACATAGGGTGTATTAGCAGGACAGCCCAGGGAAAAACTCTGCGGAACTAAAAAACAGCAGAATTCTGTACAGAGCCCAGAAGAATTTACGGGCACATGTTCTTGTGACCGGAAATGCTTCTAGTAAAAGGGCTTTGGGAAGAATGAAGCGGAACAAAAAACAGCAGAATTCTGTACAAAGCCCAGAAGGATTTACGGGCACATGTTCTTGTGACCGGAAATGCTTCTAGTAAAAGGGCTTTGGG
>CAJUMM010000058.1:11869-16401 GCA_910586955.1 uncultured Lachnospiraceae bacterium
AAGAATTCTGCGGAACTTTAATAGGAGGCAATATGGCAATCTCAAACCAATTTTCAGGACTGGACATGAAAAATCTCATCGGTGCTCCTCTGACGGCAGCAGCGGACGCCAGCGTGCAGCTGGCGCAGAGCACGGCCGATTTCATCAACCGGGTAGGCTTTGACGAGGAGGGCAAGGTCCGGAACGTAGATTTCGGATATGAGAAGAAAGTAAGCAACGAAGACGGTACCACGGATGTACAGGAGATGAAAGTACATGTGCCCATTCTCTCCATTGTGCCCATTCCCAACCTTCAGGTAGACCAGGTGGGCGTCACCTTCGATATGGAGGTAAAAGAGAGCGAGCAAAGTGAAAAGTCTACGGATGCCAGCGCTTCGGTTTCCGGCAGCGGCAGTATCTTTGGATTTAAAGTCAGTGTAAGCGGCAGTGTCTCCTCCCACAGCTCCAATACCAGAAGCAGCGACAATTCCGCCAAATACCATGTGGATGTGTCTGCCACCAATCATGGAACGCCGGAAGGACTTGCAAGAATCCTGGATATCATGTCCGCCAATGTGGCCCCCTCTCTGGTGTCCTCTACGGCAGTGGATGAGTATGGGAATCCGGTTTCCGGTGATACCAAGGTGCGCAACGACAGGCTCAAAGCCTTGAAAGGGGAGCAGAAGCAGCTAAGTATTGCGGCCAATGCCGCAGAGAGCAGTTATAACAACCAGCTGCTCCTCTTTAAGAAGGAGATCCGCAGCATCAAGAATCAGAACGAGGCCAAGATTCAGCAGAAGATAACGGGAGAGACAGACGAGTCCAAGCTGGAGCTTTATACGAAAACCCAGATCCAGGTGCGGGAGAGCTGGGAGGCGGCTTACAATACGGCCGGAGATACGGTGAAGATTGTTTCTGCAGAAGGAACCGGCAGCGAAGCACTTCTTTTGACACAGTATGCTAAACTATATATTATGAAAGATGACGGAAGCGTTGAACTGTATACAGATGATGCCAACAGTAAGCTGGAACTGGCCTTTCATAAGACCATCCGGCAGTACGGCCGGTATGAAGAAGCCCAGACGGCTCTGGTAGATAAGGAGAATGAGATTCATGCTCTGCTTCTGCCGGATAAAACCCCGGCGGCCCAGTAAAAATAGGAAGCCGCATCTGCTTTGGGTGAGTTAGGGAAGCAGATGCGGCTTTTAAATTGTCTTAGAGTCGATGTTCCAATTCAGCAATGCGCTGGAGTGCTTTTTGGTATTGGAGTTCCTTTTCCTGATATTTCAATTCCTGTACTTCCAGTCGTTCCCGAAATTGGGCTTCCTGTTTTTCTAAGGTCTCCTGCATTTCATCAATCATCAGCTGTACCGTATTCCGGTCCAGCTCCTGTAATTCTTCTGAAAAAAATCCCATGACAGCCTCCGTATTCCTGCATATTTGATATGCCTCCTGGTACATTTGCCGAAACTCCGGCCAAACATCTATCAGTTGGATGATCCGGTCAGGATTGTCTGTGCTGAAAAACGTAAGCCAAGCCTCTAATCTGGTGCTTATAGGTTTATTGTGCTGGATTTTCCGGAAGATGTCAAGAGGTACAAATAGATATTTTTGCAGAAGTTCCAGTTTCAATCCGGTATTGGAACGTTGTTGAAAATAGTGGAGATAGGTATTGGGAAATGCGTGAAATTCCTTTGGGCTTTTTTCATAGAGGATAATGGTGTAAACGGTTTTAATGTCTTTGTAACTGAATTTTTTCTTTGCTTCGCTGCGGATGCGTTTGTATTGGCGCAAGAGCATGTCGGAGGAGTAGCAGGCGCTCCGTTGTCCGGTGAAGAGATAGCCGATTTTCTGGACCTCCAGATTTGCCAGAGTGGAATCTTCCAGTTCTACCACAATATCGGTAATTAAAAGAGTATTTTCATCGGCAATGCGGGTGGAATCGTTGGGAAGGACATAGAGAATTTTCACTTCCTGATTCAAAAGAAGAGAAAGAAAATCGTTAAGGCGCTCCGGAGTACTTTCCGGATTCATGATTTCCTTAAAAAAGGAGTCATAGAGCAGTTTGATGCCTTTGACACCGGAACAGAAATCAAGGAAGGTTTCTTGAGCTTCTTTGGACCAGGAGTCAAAGAGATTGGACAGAGTTTTTTTGGAGCGGATATCCAGCAGGATTTCTTTCCGCTGCCGGATTATAGGGAAATAGGTTTTCAGTTTGTTTTGCACAGACAGAGTTCCTCCTTAAGTAAAATAAAATGCTATGAATGCTGTTCCGATATGGAAACAGGAAGATCAGACGCCTTCCGGCTAAGATCTGAAGATACTGGAAAGATAGTAGGACATTTTCTGTTTTTTAGTGTATCATAAAGAGGAAGAGATGGCAAGAAAAAATTAGGAAATTTTGGATATTTTGCTTGCCGGGAAAACACAGAAAAATTTTCGATCTCTATCAAAAAATGCTTGACTTTTTTCCCATATAATAGTATGATAACAAAGCGGGTCAGATTTAGGCCTGCAGCCATGGGATCTTAGCTCAGCTGGGAGAGCATCTGCCTTACAAGCAGAGGGTCATAGGTTCGAGCCCTATAGGTCCCATATGGCGAGGTAGCTCAGCTGGCTAGAGCATGCGGTTCATACCCGCAGTGTCGGGGGTTCAAGTCCCTTCCTCGCTATTAGGAGAATCCTGGAGACGTGAGTCTTCAGGATTTTTATTTTTCTGATGTCCAAGACCGGATAAACAGCACAAGAGAATAACCGCTATACAATCTCCCCGCTCTTAAATTTCCTTATCATCTCGCTGGTCAGGCTGATATCCAGAGGCTGCACGGGTGCTTCCTCCCGGGTAAACCATCCGGCGGTCGCAAGCTCCGAGGTGTCCAAGGTGATGGCGTCGTCCCCGTCCAGTTCCGCAAAAAATCCAAACAGCAGGGTGCCGGAGAAAGACCAGGGCTGGCTTTTGTAATAGCGCAGGTTTTTTACATGGAGTCCTACTTCCTCGTAAACTTCCCGTTTTACGGTTTCTTCAATGGTTTCCCCAATCTCTGCAAATCCTGCAATCAGGGCATAGTGGGCAGCGGTCCGCCCTGCGTACTTGGACATGAGGAGCTTATCCTTGTTGAGAATCCCCACAATTACGGCTGGAGAAATTTTTGGATATTCCATAAGGCCGCAGTCTGGGCAATAGAGCATCCGTTCTTTCCCAGAGTGGAGAAGAAGCTTTCCGCAGTGTCCGCAGAAGCGGCGGCTTTCATACCAGCAGGATAGCTGGTGGGCGGTTATTCCGGCGAAGGACAGCCACCTGGGATTGGCATCCCGGAAAATGCGGATATCTTCCTTCACCCATTTGTCCTTATCCGGCAGACAGGAAGGCCGGGTGAGGTAGAAAGTGCTGCCGTCGACGGAGAAAAGGTAGATAAGATCTAAGGACAATTCTCTGGGAAAATCCGGGATATGGCAAAACTTAAGAAAAGAAAGTTCCTCTCCGGCAGACTTGAGGAAAACCTGGTTCCCCTCAAAACAGAGCAGGAAGCTGTCCTCTGTGGGCGGTACGGGTCTGTATTCGTTGTGATAGATGTGAGGTGCGATGTCCTGGATCATAGGGTCCTCCTAATTCTGGTTCCTTGTCCGCCTTTGGGGAGCCGGGCGGATTTCTCTTGGTTTGCTCCCAGTATACTACACCCATCCCCAAGGGGCAAGTGGTACTGTTTTGCCAAAGCGTATTGAAAGGGAGCCCCATTTGTGATACCCTTGTACACTGGAAGGAAGAATCAGGACAGAAAGGCGGAGGAAGTCTGTTCGATTATCCGGGATACAAATACCGCCTCCCAAAAGGTAGCAGTTAGAAATGGCATGATAAGAGCTGACAGCTGGACGAAACACTATCGTGGAGTAGACATGCCTCATGTCCGTTATGTGATACGGCGCTGTGACTTGAAAAAAACAGGATGAATAAAAGCATAATTGGAAAGTGAGAAAAATAATGAACAAACAAGAAATTTATGATTATTTAAAAAGAAAGAACATTTGGCATGAAATTACAGAGCATAAAGCTGTTTATCATATGGCTGATTTGCTCCAAATAGACATTCCTTATCCGGAAGCCGATGCGAAAAATCTTTTTGTGCGGGATGATAAGAAAAGGGCTTACTATCTCATTACGGTGAAAGGGGATAAAAGGGTAGATCTCAAAGAGTTCCGGAAAGCAAACCAGACCCGTCCCTTAAGTTTTGCCTCTGCCAATGATTTGATGGAGATTATGGGGCTTATCCCAGGTGCCGTAACACCCTTGGGCGTTTTAAATGATGAAGACAGAAAAGTAAAGGTCTATCTTGATAAGGATTTTTATGAAGGCATGGGCCTTATAGGCGTTCACCCCAATGACAATACGGCAACTCTATGGATGAAAGCAGCTGATCTGGCCAATATCATAAAAGAGCATGGAAATGAGATTGAGGCCGCAGTATTTTGATTCCCTGGAAATTGTCTGGTTACCGAAGAAAAAGCGGAGCCTGGGCCGTTGTCCGGACCCAGGTTCTCTTTGCAGACTGGATGAG
>CAJUMM010000058.1:16411-17011 GCA_910586955.1 uncultured Lachnospiraceae bacterium
ATCTAACTCGTTGTAGCCGTATTTCTTTTCAAAATCTTCTAAAAGCCGCTCCAGCTCAGCGGCATATACCGATATTTCCACCTCCTTTTGGTAGGAGGCAAGAACCGGATATTTTTTGCTCCATGCTTTCGTCCAGTCGATTTTTTCGGTCACGGAATCATCTGTCCGGTCAATGGCCTCTTGAATCTCTTTCAAATCAATGTCAAATGCAATCAATTCATCCAATGACAATCCGTAAAGATTGGCAAGTTTTTTGGACTGGCAGATATCAGGAAGGGTTTCGTCCAGTTCCCATTTTGAGATGGTCTGGCGGCTTACCCCCAGCTTGCCGGCGGCTTCCTCCTGTGACAATCCGCTCTTTTTACGGGCATTGAAAAGGTTGTTTCCTAAGCTCATCATTGCTACCTCCTGTGTTGTGCTGATTTGATTATAAATGATGTGCAGGCGGAAATCTACCAATGGAGGTTTCCTTTTCTGCCCGTATTCTTAACAGGTTCGCTATTTGGGGGTGTTTTGTGTTATATCTTAATGGACAGTCCGGATGGTCTCATAATCCGGACGCTGCCAGGTCAGGGAAAGGCACCGGAAAACGGGGTAGAG
>CAJUMM010000059.1 GCA_910586955.1 uncultured Lachnospiraceae bacterium
GACGTGTGCTCTTCCGATCTTCCGGAGCTGTGGCGGGAAGCCTTTGAGGAAACGGGAACCGATCCGGCCTTTTATACCACCAGGTCCAGAGAAAAAGAGGAGCTTTTCCCCTGGGATTTTATTGACATCGGCGTCACCAAAGAGTTCCTTTACCGGGAGTGGGAGCGGGCCCTTGAAGGGACCGTCACCCCCAACTGTAAAAGCCGCTGCCAGGGCTGCGGGGCCGGAGGGTACCGCACCGGGATCTGTGTCAAGAAGGAGGAAGAGGGTACCGAAGAGGAAATTTTGGAGAAGGGAGGCCTGTTCCATGAAGATCCGAATTAAATTCCGCAAATACGGAAACATGAAATTTATCGGCCATCTGGATATGATGCGCTATTTCCAGAAAGCCATCCGGCGCTCCGGCATTCCCGTCTGCTACTCGGAAGGCTTCAGTCCCCATATGATTATGTCCTTCGCCTCACCCCTGGGGGTGGGACTTACAAGTGACGGAGAATACCTGGATATTGAGATAAAGGAGGCGGTTTCCTCCTCCCTGGCCGTAAAGCGCCTCAACGAGACCGGGGCGGAAGGGGTGGAGGTCCTGTCCTTCCGGAAAATCCCGGAGGGAAAAGCTTCCAACGCCATGGCCCTGGTAGCTGCCGCCGATTACCGGGTGGGATTCCGGGAAGGCTGCCTTCCGGAAGAGGGATGGCAGGAAAGCTTTCAGGCCTTTCTTCAAAAGCCCTCTATCATCATCCGGAAAGAGACAAAGAAGAGCAGCCGGGAGCTTGACATCCGGCCCCTTATCTACGAAGCCCGGTGCCTGGAAGACCGGATTTTCCTCAAACTGGCCGCCGGAAGCGCAGAGAATTTAAAACCGGAGCTGGTGATGGAGGCTTTCGCCGCCTATGCCGGCATACAGTTTCCGGAATTTGCTTTCCTGATCCACCGGCTGGAGCTTTACGCCTGCATAAGGATAGGAGAATGCCCCCGCTTTGTCCCCCTGAATGACCTGGGAGAAGATATTTAAGGAGATTTCCATGGACCCATCCCCACAGAAAAACGGAACACTTCTCATTACAAAATTAAAACGTAACGGACAGGAACAGATTGTCTCCGCCTTTTATGAAGACGCAAAGGCGGTGGAGTTGTCCTGCACCACTTTCCGGAAAGGACCTCTTTTGGGAAACATCTATGTGGGAAAGGTGAAAAATATCGTTCCCAGCATCGAAGCCGCCTTCGTGGAGATCGAAGAGGGTATTTTAGGCTACTATTCCCTGAAGGATAACAAGGATCCTATCTTTACCGGAAGAAAAAAGGAGGGGAAGCTCTCCCCCGGAGACGAGCTTTTCGTCCAGGTAAGCCGGGAAGCCGTAAAGACCAAGGCCCCCACCCTCACCTGCGGCTTAAGTTTTCCGGGAAAATATCTGGTCCTCACTACGGGAAAGAAGGAGCTGGGACTTTCCTCTAAGCTGTCATCCGAAGAAAAGATCCGTCTCAAAGCCCTGGCAAAGCCCTTCCTCACAAATGACTACGGCATCATTGTCCGCACCAATGCGGCGGGCGTTTCCGGTGAGGAACTTCAAGGAGAGCTGGAACGCCTAAGCAGGGCGTGCCGGGAGGTTTTAACCTTCGGAGCCCATTACGCCCCCTTTTCCCTGGTGTACCGGGAGCTTCCCTCCTATGCCGCCGGAATCCGCAGCCTTCCCAAGGACCGCCTGTCCCGGATTATAACGGATGATCCAAAGCTTTATTCCTCCCTGGAAGAATATCTTTCCTCCAAGCAGCCGGAGGATCTGGACAAGCTTGTCCTGTATCAGGAGGAACGTCCCTCCCTGGACAGCGTCTACGGAATTACCCGGGCCTTAGAAGGTGCCCTGAAAGCCCGTGTGTGGCTCAAATCCGGCGCTTATCTGGTGATTGAGCCCACGGAAGCCTTGACGGTGATTGACGTAAATACAGGGAAATACGACGGACACAAGAAGCCTGCGGATACCTTCCGCAAAATCAACCTGGAAGCCGCCAGGGAGATTGCAAGGCAGCTGCGCCTTAGGAATCTCTCAGGCATTATCCTTGCGGACTTTATCGATATGGAGGATCCCAAAGACCGGGAGGAACTGATGGAGGTTCTGGCCCAGGCCCTAAAGGAGGACCCGGTAAAGACCGTGCTGGTGGATATGACGCCCCTGGGACTGGTAGAGATCACCCGGAAAAAAGTCCGCAAAAGCCTGCGGGAACAGGCGGAAGAAAGTGCTTGACTTTTCCGGCGGCACATGCTATCATATTACGGATGCCGCACAATGGGGTAGAAGTATGTGTTTTTTTGGAGAACACATCACCGAAGTTGGCGAGTAATGATAATAGGAGGTGCCATGATGTACGCAATTATTGCAACAGGTGGTAAACAGTACAAAGTATCTGAGGGCGATGTTATCAAGGTTGAGAAGCTCGGCGCAGAGGCAGGCGAAACCTACAATTTCGATCAGGTTCTGGCCGTAGGCGGAGACACATTGACAGTCGGCTGCCCCACCGTGGCCGGTGCGACTGTGACTGCATCTGTAATCGGTGACGGAAAAGGCAAGAAAGTCATCGTTTACAAGTACAAGAGAAAATCTGGATATCACAAGAAAAACGGCCACAGGCAGCAGTACACCCAGGTGAAGATTGAGAAAATCTCCGTATAAGGGCCTGCAGCGTGATTCGTTATGATTACCGTTACCATATATAAGGATTCCGGTCAATATGCCGGGTTTACGGCCAAGGGACATGCCGGGTACGCAGAGGCGGGATACGACATCGTCTGTGCGGCAGCCAGCGCCCTCACTGTAAACTGCCTGAACTCCATAGAGGCTTTTACGGAAGATACCTTCCGGGGAGAGGAAAAGGACGGTTACTTGAGCTGCCGCTTTCCCGCAGGGCTTTCGGATCAGGGACGGCTTTTGATGGATTCCATGGTACTTGGACTGACAGACATTCAAAACAATTATGGGAAACCATATATCAGGATTGAGATTAAGGAGGTGTAAACCATGTTGCAGATGAACCTTCAGATTTTTGCTCATAAAAAGGGTGTAGGTTCCACCAAGAACGGCCGGGATTCCGAGGCCAAGAGACTGGGAGCCAAGAGAGCCGACGGACAGTTTGTAAAAGCCGGAAACATCCTTTACAGACAGCGGGGTACCAAGATTCATCCGGGTGTAAACGTTGGACGGGGCGGCGACGATACCCTGTTTGCGTTGACGGACGGAGTGGTGCGCTTTGAAAGAAAGGGAAGAGATAAGAAACAGGTTTCTATCGTTCCGGTAGCAAAATAGTTTGAGTGAGGCTTCAAGTCGGAAGATTTGAAGTCTCTTTTACTCTGTACAGGAAGAGGTAAGTGATGTTTGCAGACAGAGCAAAAATTATCATACGCTCCGGAAAGGGCGGCGACGGCCATGTAAGCTTCCGGAGGGAGCTTTATGTGCCCAACGGCGGACCGGACGGCGGCGACGGCGGACGGGGGGGCGACGTGATCTTTGAGGTGGATGAGGGCCTGAACACCCTTTACGACTACCGCCACAGGCGCAAATTCAAAGCCCAGGACGGAGAAGAGGGCGGCAAAAGGCGCTGCCACGGAAAAAGCGGCAGCGATATTGTGCTGAAGGTTCCCCAAGGGACCGTCATCCGGGAGGCCGGAAGCGGCAAGGTTATCGCGGACATGTCCGGAGAAAACCGCAGGCAGGTGATCCTGAAAGGCGGGCGGGGAGGAGCCGGAAACCAGCATTTCGCCACTGCCACCATGCAGGTCCCCAAATACGCCCAGCCCGGACAGCCAGCCCAGGAACTGGAAGTCCTGCTGGAGCTTAAGGTCATTGCGGACGTAGGCCTGGTAGGCTTTCCCAATGTCGGAAAATCCACCCTCCTTTCCCGGGTGACCAACGCCCAGCCCAAAATTGCCAATTACCATTTCACCACCTTAAACCCCAATCTGGGGGTAGTGGATCTGGAGGGCGGCGGCTTTGTGATTGCAGACATTCCGGGCCTTATCGAGGGCGCCTCCCAGGGTGTGGGCTTAGGCCACGAATTTCTCCGCCACATTGAGCGCACCCGGGTGATCATCCACCTGGTGGACGCCGCTTCCACGGAAGGGCGGGATCCGGTAGAAGATGTGTACACCATCAACAAAGAGCTGAAGGCCTACCAGGAGGACATTGCGGCCCGGCCCCAGGTCATTGCCGCCAACAAAATCGATGCCATCCAGGCGGAGGCAGAAGAGGACCCGGTGGAGCACCTGAAAAAAGAATTCGAACCTGCCGGTATCCAAGTCTTCCCCATCTCCGCCGTAACCGGAAAAGGCCTTAAGGAGCTCTTATACCACGTACAGGAGCTTTTGGCGGCCACGGACCAGAAACCCATAGTCTTTGAACAGGAATATTTCCCGGAAGAAATGCTGATAGACGAAACCCTTCCCTACACCGTAGAGAAATCCGCCCAGGAACCAGGCGTCTTCCTCGTAGAAGGCCCCCGCATAGAAAAAATGCTGGGCTACACCAACCTGGATTCTGAGAAAGGCTTCGTCTTCTTCCAAAACTTCCTAAAAGACACCGGCATCCTAAAAGACCTGGAAGCCGCCGGCATCCAAGAAGGCGACACCGTAAAAATGTACGGCCTGGCATTTGAATATTTTCGCTAGCATTGAGCTGTGCCAAAGAAGCGGAGAAGATTTGCATGTGCTTGCACATAAGCAAATCTGCTTCGGTTCTTTGATAGGGCGAAAGCCCGGAAGCGAGATGAAGCGAAGCGGAATCGAGCTTGCACAGCGGAGTACAAGCGGCCACCCCCCAGGCGGAGCGCAGCAAACGCCGCCGGCCCAGCCGCAATCCCCTCTTGCACAGCGGAATACAACGCCACCACCAATTTCCCCCATCAAGCCGCAGCGCAGCCAAACGCCGGCCCCCCACACACAGGAGATTTCCCACATGACAAGCAAACAACGAGCCTATTTAAAGAGCCTGTCCATGACCATGGACCCCATTTTCCAGATCGGAAAGTCTTCCGTCACCACGGAACTGACCGCAGCCATCGACGAAGCCCTGGCTGCCCGTGAACTCATTAAACTCAGCGTCCTGAAAAACTGTGCGGACTCCCCCCGGGTCATCGGGGAAGTGATTGCAGAGCGGACCCGTTCCGTCCTGGTCCAGGTCATCGGCAGAAAGATCGTCCTCTACCGGGAGGGAAAAGACGACAAAAAGAAAATCCTGCTTCCCCAGTAACGTCACCAGACAGGAGATTTTTCATGGCAACAAAACACCCACAAGTAGGAATTTTGGGCGGGACCTTTGATCCCATTCATACAGGACACCTGATTCTTGCGGAAACCGCATATGAATCCTTCTCCCTGGACTATGTAATGCTTATGCCCAACGGCAATCCTCCCCACAAGCCGGGGCAGGTAAACGCTTCCATGGAACAGCGCACCCGGATGGCAGAACTGGCGGCGGCAGGTAATCCCCATTTCCTTGTCTCTGACTTTGAAAAGACGCCCCAGGACTACCATTATACCTTTCAAACCTTGGAATTCCTAAAGGAAAAAAATCCGGACACGGATTACTACTTTATCCTGGGAGCCGATTCCCTGATCCACTTTGACACCTGGATGGAACCCAGGCGTATCTGCAGCTGCTGCAGGATTCTGGCCGCCTCCCGGGACCGGATGGAAACGGAAGAGCTGGAAAAACGGATTCAGGACCTGTCTAAGAGATTCGGAGCCGTCATCTATCCCTTGGAAACGCCAAATATAGACATTTCCTCCAACATGATACGGGAGCGGATACAGCAGGGACAGAGCATCCGGTACTATGTCCCGGATCCGGTAATCGCATATATCCGGGAGCAGAAACTCTATCTTAGAAATGAGGGTTTTGATGAAGAATTACGATATGAAAGCCTATCAGAAAAAGTTAAAGCATGAGATGGATGAAGGGCGCTACCAGCACACTCTTGGGGTTATGTACACCTGTGCGGCACTGGCTATGCGCTACGACTATGATATCCAAAAGGCCCAGCTGGCAGGACTTCTCCACGACTGTGCCAAATGTATTCCAAACGGAAAGAAATTGAAGCTCTGTGAGAAACACAACATTCAGATGACCGAAACGGAGCGGCGCAATCCCTTTCTCCTTCACGCCAAGCTGGGAGCCTTCCTTGCCATGGAACAGTACGGCATCCAGGATAAAGAGATTGTAAGCGCTATCCTAAGCCACACCACCGGAAAACCCAACATGTCCCTGCTGGACAAAATTGTCTATGTGGCAGACTACATTGAGCCCAAACGAAATAAAGCCGCCAATCTGCCCAAAGTACGAAAGCTGGCCTTCCTGGATATTGACCAGGCCCTCTACAAGATTTTGTCCGACACCCTGGAGTATCTGGGGAAGGGTTCCGGGGAGATCGACGAAATGACCCGGAAGGCCTACGACTATTACCATGCAAAATTACAGCCACAGTCTGAAAATTCCCCAAAAGAGCTTTCAGACCCACAGGAGGATATGAAATGACACACGAAGAACAGGCAAAACAGATGGCAGCGGCTGCTCTTAAGGCCCTGGAGGATAAAAAAGCCCTGGATGTGCGCATTCTGGACATTTCCCATGTAACCGTCCTGGCGGATTACTTCCTCATCGCCAGCGGTTCCAACCGCAACCAGGTACAGGCTATGGTGGATCAGGTGGAAGAGGAGCTTCGGAAAACCGGATACACCCCCCGGCAGATTGAAGGCTATCAGACAGCCAACTGGGTGCTTCTGGATTACGGCGACATCATTATCCACGTCTTTGACGAGGAAAACCGTCTCTTCTACGACCTGGAGCGCATCTGGCGGGACGGAACGGCAATGGATCCGGAGGCTTTCCGCCCATGATACTCACCGGAGCTATTGTAAACGCACTGGCGGTCTTTGCCGGGAGCACCGCAGGAATTCTTTTGAAAAAGGGCCTTCCCCAGCATATGGGAGATTCTATTATGAAAGGCTTATCCCTGTGCGTCATCTATATCGGCTTAAGCGGAGCCCTAGAGGGAGAAAACGTGCTGATTGCCATTCTCTCCATGGCTCTCGGAACGGTTTTGGGGGAGCTTCTGGATCTGAATCTCCAGCTGGAACGCTTGGGAAACTGGATCCAGGATCGGTTCAAATCCCGGGACAGCAGCGTATCTATCGCAGAAGGCTTTGTCACCAGCAGCCTTTTATTCTGCACCGGAGCCATGACCATTGTAGGAGGCCTCCAGAGTGGTCTTTCCCTGGATCACAGCACCCTTTTTGCCAAGTCCCTTATTGACGGAATCGCAGCGGTGGTTCTTGCCTCCAGCCTGGGATACGGCGTATTCTTCTCCGGCATTTTCTGCCTGGCCTATGAGGGTATGCTGGCCCTTGGCGCACAGTTTATAGAGCCCTTCCTGACGGCCTCCGTAATCAGTGAGATGACCTGCGTAGGTTCCCTGCTGATTCTGGGCGTGGGCATTAATATGCTTTTTAAAAACAAAATCTGCGTGATGAATTCCGTTCCGGCTATCTTTCTGCCCATCCTTCTCTGCAGGTTTATGTAAGAATACTTTTTACGAAAGGGGAATCTTTATGCCCGGTGTGGAACGCATCCAGCAAAAAACCAGAAACCGGTTCCTGAACTTTTATGATTTGGAAGTAAGGGATAAAAACGGAAATACACACCCGTATCACCTGGCCTCCCGGGCCAAGACTGCGGAAGAGCTGAAACTGTCTACGGGAGAGAACCATCCCGACGGAGTGATTATCTACGCCCTTTACGGGGAAAAGCGGGACCGGGTGGTGCTGATCCGCCAATACCGCTACAGCATCGGAACCTATATCTATGAGTTCCCCGCCGGCCTGATCGACGAAGGGGAAGACTTCCATACTGCCGGAATCCGGGAGCTGAAAGAGGAGACAGGTCTTGTCTTTCATCCCATAGAGGTAGATCCCATGTACTCCAAACCCTATTTTACCACCATCGGAATGACGGATGAATCCTGTGCCGCCGTCTATGGAACGGCAGACGGAACCGTCTCCAAGGAAGGGCTGGAGGACAATGAGGAAATCGAAGTCGTCCTGGCGGACCGCCGGGAGATCTGCCGCATCCTCAAGGAAGAAAATGTCTCCCTCATGTGCGCCTATATGATGATGCACTTTCTCCATGCAGATCCCCAAAATCCCTTTGCCTTTTTGAAAAAGCCGGAGTTCTAGTCCGGCTTTTTCCGGTCTTTTATCCTCCCGACGGCAGGCGCACCTGCATCCTGGCCGCCGGGAGGCTTGTTACTGGAAGAAGCGGAAGACTCCGAATACCTTCCCTAAAATCTGGCAGTCCGGAACAATAATCGGCTCCATAGTATCATTCTCCGGCTGCAGGCGGATGTGATCGGCCTCCCGGTAAAAGGTCTTGACAGTGGCCGAATCATCCACCAGCGCTACCACCATATCCCCGTTGTGGGCCGTCTGGCGCTGCTCGATAAGAAGGGTATCTCCGTCAAAAATCCCTGCATTGATCATAGATTCTCCCTGGACTTTCAGCATAAAGCACTGTTCATTGGGCATAAATTCCATGGGAATGGGAAAGTAGGACTCTACATTTTCCACTGCCAGAATCGGCTGTCCGGCCGCCACCTTTCCCACAATGGGAACATTGACTACCTCCCGGCGGACCAGATTAAAATTGTCGTCGATGATCTCAATGGCCCTGGGCTTGGTGGGATCCCGGCGGATATATCCGTTCTTCTCCAAGGTCTCCAGGTGAGAGTGGACGGAAGAAGTGGACTTCAAATCTACCGCTTCGCAAATATCCCGCACCGAGGGGGGATATCCCTTGTTTAATATCTGTGACTTAATATATTCCAGAATCTCAGTCTGCTTTTTGGAAATCTTGCCGTATGGCATATGCTCCTTCCTCCTTCTTCTTCCTGAATCATTCAAACAATTAATATCTGAATACAGTATAACATATGTTCGAATAAAATGCAAACAAATGTTTAGAAAATTTGTTTGGTTTTTCACAGATTTACATAAGAATATTACGTAAACTTAAAAATGGTAGTTTGTGTATATTGGCGATTCTTGTCAATTTGTGCTGGTATCTGTATAGCTTTTATGCTATAATATTTATACATGCGTACATACTTAGGAAAGGAATTGGATTACTTATGCGAAAAAAATCATTGTGGATCCTTCTGGCCCTTGTCATAGGGATCTGCGCAGCGGGCTGCGGAAAGAAGGAAGAAGAAGTTCCTGCCGTAGCGGAAGAGGAATTTTCTACGGAAGACGAAATTGCTGCTGAAGAACCGGAAGAAGAGGAAGAGGAGGAGGAAGAAGAAGTTGCTCCCGACGGCATGTACCGCAGTGAGCTGACCAACGAGTGGATCAGTGAGGATCTCAAGGATCAGCGTCCCATTGCCGTAATGGTAGATAACGAGAGAACGGCTCTGCCTCATTACGGACTTACCCAGGCGGACATTGTCTATGAGATGATGAACAGCACCCTGAACGACCAGATTACCCGTTTTATGGTCCTGGTAAAGGATTATGACAGCATTAAGCAGCTGGGAAGCGTCCGGAGCGTCCGTCCTACCAATCTAATGATTGCGCCGGAGTGGAACGCCATTCTCTGTCACGACGGAGGACCCTTCTACATCAACAAATACCTGCAAAATCCCTACGTGGATCATTTCAGCGGAACCTTCTCCCGAGTGGACAACGGAAAACCCAGGGAATTTACCGAGTATATCCTGACGGGGGATATGGATTCCAATTTCCGGAATACCAACGTATCCCGGGAATACAACGAATACAAACCCGAGGGTGCCCACTTCAAATTTGTCTCCGAGAAGAAACCCATTGATCTGGATGATTTCCCGGAGACCAAAACCTGTACCAAGATAGACCTTCCCTTTGATCACAACGGTTCCCAGCTTGACTATGACGAGGCATCCCAGACTTACCTGTACTCGGAGTATGGAAGCCCCCACAAGGATCCCGGCAACGGAAACCAGCAGCTTGCATTTAAGAACGTGATTCTCCAGCAGATGCCCTATGCCCAGCTGGACGAGAACGGCTATATGGTATGGGCCTGCCTGGGCGCCGGAGGCGGCGGATACTACATCACCAACGGAAAGGCCATTCCCATTACCTGGACCAAGGTTTCCGAAACGGACCGGACTATCTTCTACGATATGAACGGAAAAGAGATTATCCTGAACACAGGCAAAACCTATATCGGTTTTGTGGCGGATACCCGCTGGAGCGAACTGGTTATAGAATAACCAGGAAATCTACATAATCATAAAAAGAATCTGCTGATAATCAGATATCTGATATCCGGCAGATTCTTTTTCTATCTCTTTCCTGTCCGGTTAAGCCGTCGTCTCCCGGATTCAGTCTTCCCGCAGCCGGACCGCTTTCGCCGCAATTCTGCGTCGGTTCTCCTCCTGTGCGGCATAGTGCTTCCTGGTGGTATTCACATCCTTGTGCCCCAGCACATCCGCCACCAGATAGATATCCCCGGTCTCCTGATAGAGGGCCGTTCCATAGGTGCTCCGAAGCTTATGGGGGGTAATTTTCTTTAAGGGGGTCACCTCCCTGGCATACTTCTTCACCAGATTCTCCACAGCTCCCACCCCGATGCGGCGCTTCTGGGTGGAGTAGAAGAGTGCCAGCTCATGGCCTTCCTGGGGAACCACCGATTTCCGGCTTCCCTCAATATAATTTTTCAGGGCCTGTTCTACCTCTTCCCCAAAATAGACAATCATCTCCGAACCGCCCTTGCGGGTAACCTTCAGTCCGTTGTTGTTGAAATCCACATCCGTGATATCCAGTCCCACACATTCGGAAACCCGGATTCCCGTTCCCAAAAGAAGAGTGACAATGGCCAGATCCCGCTCCTTGGTTTTCTCATAGTATACTTTTTTCTGTCCGGTTAAGCCATCGCCTCCATGCTCGATAAAGTCCAGCAGACGGGCCGTCTCGTCCGGATCCAGCCGGATAATGGCTTTGTCGTGAAGCTTTGGCATATCTACAAAGACAGTAGGATTTTTGGATATCTGTTCCCTGCGGTAAAAGTAAGCATAAAAGCTCCTAAGAGCCGACATTTTCCGTTTCAGCCCCCGTTCCCCATTGGTCACGTCCACCGTCCCAAAATCTTCCTCCTTCTGATAGAGCTTTAGATACTCCTGGTATTCCTCAATGTCCACCGCCTCCAGCCGGTCCAAATCTCCCAGGGTAAAATCCCGTACCTCATAGGACTTATAGCAGGGATTTTCATCAATGAGAAAACGGAAAAAAAGCCGGATATCATAGGCATAGGAAATGCGTGTCCTGGTGGAAGTGGTGGGCTCCACGGCACGGAAATAGTCCTTGGCAAAGGGCGGAAGAGTCCGCAGCACCTCCCGCAGCCTGCGGATATTTTCCATATCGTTCTGTTCGTGATAGGTTCTGTATTCCATAAAAATCAAGCCTCCTGTCCGTATACCGTCTCCTGACAGGCCACAGGGCCGTAAGACGGTGTTAGAATAAAAGCAGTTGACGAAGCTCCCCCACAATGCTATAATAACAGCGTACAATTCCATATAAGGTATTGAGTGCCGCTCAAATCTGCACAATTTGGGCGGGAAAAGGGAATCAGGTGTAAATCCTGAACGATCCGGTCACTGTAAATAGGGAGCGCTCCTTGCATAAATCCATTGTATCCCAGAAGGATATGAGAAGGGAAAGGAAGACGCAGTGATCTATAAGTCAGGAAACCTGCTCACTGCCTGAGGAGAGGCTTCCGAAGAAAGCTCAGTTCCTATCTATAAGAAGATCCGGGATCTCTTATATATGTGTCTGCTTTCTGGAAAGCAGGCATTTTTGTTTGGCATATGGAATTTTCTCAATGTGGAACGTACATCCGGGAACATTTCCAAAGAAATTTGTCCGGGTCTGGTAAGCTGTGACGGCATTCGGTTTATCACGCCTGTACCAATTCCGGAATCATTCCCGGTGAACCGACATCTGCCTTGCAGATAGATATGGTCTCAAAGGCTTTTATCTGCACAGGCAGATGTTTTTTTGCTTATAATGCCGACGAGGGGGATTGGTGTGGATTTGCGGGAGTGTTTCTTTCGCCTGACAAGGGGATTACATATGAGTAATATATATTTATAGATGGATCTATGTGAAAAACATGTGTTTGTCGCATAGATCTCTCCTAATTACCTAATGCTCTTTCTATGTACGTAACGTCTGTAGCACCCTTTTGACACCGCACACATATCCTTGGTTAATACTTGCACAGATAAGACGCGGCCTTATTATGGTCAGACACTTTGGTGGCCGTGGTCCATCCCCAACGGTACTTTCTAACATTATAGATCATCCGGCCCTCCTTGTCCAGCTTTTCCGATTCCCGGAAACAAAGCCAGTCCACGTTCTGGAACAACCCGTGAAAGTGATACGCTCCGTCCTTATACTTCCGGCTTTCAACAGGACAAATACCGAGACGGCTATTGACATTTCAGACAAAAATAGATAAGATAGATATAGAAGGAGCTACCGATAGACGGTCAGCCCGGATGTAGCAAAATAGCCGTTATCCTTGCTGTGGGGAGGCTATTTTTTTGTTATCTTGTAAACAAGAGTAACGACAGCAACCAACATAATATAGCAGAACCGAAAAGAATTAGCAAGGAAAAGAGCGGGCACAAAACCCGCTTTTCCTTCCACTATACAAATTGTCAGATAACTTTTTACCTTCAGCAATCCAACCTTTTACACAAATACACAAATCGCCAAATCATTCTTATGGTTTGTATTCCTGGGAATAATACGGTAGGATCAGGTTCTGGCCGGAAATGATCTTTCCGTTGTCCGCCAGGGAGTTGAGCCGGATTACCTCATCGATATAGAGTTCCTTGGACTCATAATTCTCCAAGTAGCAATCTGCCAGAGTCCAAAGGGTATCCCCCGGCTGAATCTCAACGCTGGTATAATACTTGTAGTAAGCCGTCTCTGGCTCTCTGGCTTTCGCCCTCGATAAAAAGCTGCCAAAGATAACTGCCAAAGTGACTGCCAGACAAACCGTAAAAACCAAAACCGCCCCAAACCTTCTCCCATCGTACATTCCGTGCGCCTCCCCAAACATATTTTCCAAACAGTTGTTCTCTATGTCTGCATCATAGCACACAAACATCCGTTTGTCAATACATATGTTCGGAAAATGTTCGGTTTTTTGTTCGGATTTTTAGGGACGGCCTTAGAAGGGTTTTAACACTCCTCAGCCAGTTTCCGGATACATTCCACAGTCATGTCATAATCCTGTTTGACCTTCTCCATCACAGGCTCAATATCCCCGCCATATTCCTGGCGGTTCCGCAAAAGCTCCGCCATCTCGTGGGAGGACTCATAAAGCTTCGTCAGGGACAGGTTCTGGCTGATTCCCTTTAAAGTATGGGCAGCCCGGAATGCCTCCGGTATATTCTTTTCCTCCAGGGAGCTTACCAGCAGCCCGTAGCTGGAATCACTCAAAACCTTCAGCACGAATTTCTTTATACGCTCATCCGTCCGCAGGCGCCCTGCAACGTCCTCATAATCCGCTCCCATGGCTTCATAACATTCTTTGACCGTCATACTTTACAATCCTTTCCTTTCTCTCCCCGGTTTCCGGTGCCGTCCGGAACCAGGGCATACTTCTATCTTATATATCGGATAAATTTCCGGGTAAATTAATGCAGACTTCTAAACTTCTCCCTGTTTCCGGTTGCGGATTTCCCTCTTCCGGGATATAATCAGAACATCAGCGATGAACCTAAGACAGCAAGGAGTGTATTTCATGAAATTACAGCAGCTTTTAAGCTATACCAGAAGAGCCGTGGACGATTACCATATGATTCAGGAGGGGGACCGGATCGCCGTGGGCGTTTCCGGGGGAAAAGACAGCCTTACCCTTCTCTATGCCCTCCATGGCCTCAGACGCTTCTATCCCGCTTCTTTTGAACTGGAGGCAATCACCGTGGACTTAGGCTTCCCGGATTTCTGCCTGGATCCCGTAAAATCCCTGTGCCGGGAAATGGAAATCCCCTACACGGTGGTGGACACGGATATCTACCAGGTGGTATTTGAAGTCCGGAAGGAGGCAAATCCCTGCGCCCTCTGTGCAAAAATGCGCAAAGGCGCCCTGAACCAGGCCATCAAAGAAAGGGGATGCAATAAAGTGGCCTATGCCCATCATAAGGACGATGTGGTGGAAACCATGCTGCTCTCCCTGATCTTTGAGGGGCGCTTTCACAGTTTCGCCCCTGTGACCTATCTGGATCGGATGGATCTCACCGTAATCCGCCCCCTGATGTATGTGGACGAAGCGGATGTCGTGGGTTTCCGAAACAAGTACAGTCTCCCTGTGTGCAAAAGCCCCTGCCCCGCAGACGGACATACCAAGAGGGAATACGCCAAAAACCTTCTGCGCCAGCTAAACCAGGAGAATCCGGGAGCCAAGGAGCGCATGTTCCGCTCCGTACTCCACAGCCTCTATGAACCCTGCCGGGATCCGGAATACATCCGCACCCTTTCCCGTCCCTGAATCCCCGGACCTTTTACCGGGGCTCAATCTCACCGTGAAGCTGCTGCAGGGATTTGACCTCCAGCTTGCCGTTTTTCTCCCGCACCTTCCGGATTCCTTCCACCGTAGCGATGGCGGCCGCCATGGTGGTCATATAGGGAATCTTTCCCTTAATAGCCGCCTTGCGGATGTAACTGTCGTCATAGACGCTCTCCTTGCCGGAAGGGGTATTCACAATCAACTGCACCTGGCCGTTGGCAATGTAATCCAGGATATTGGGCCGTCCCTCCTGGCGCTTCTTAACCTTCTGGGCCGGTATCCCGTCAGCCGCAATCAAATCATAGGTGCGTCCGGTGGCCATAATCTGGAAACCGTCTTCATACAGCCCTCTTGCCACCTGCACCACCTCCGGCTTATCCCTGTCACTTACGCTAATCAGGGCCGTACCCCTTAAGGGAAGGCAGGTCTGGGTGGCCTCCTGGGCCTTGTAGAAGGCTTCCCCAAAGTTGGATGCCAATCCCAGCACTTCACCGGTAGAACGCATCTCCGGCCCCAGCAGGGGATCTACCTCCTGGAACATATTGAAGGGGAATACCGCCTCCTTGACGCCGTAATGGCGGATATGGCTCTCCTTTAAATCCGGTACCGGAGAAGGGGTGCCTGTGAGCTCCTCCGTAATAACCTGGGTAGCCAGCTGCACCATCTGGATGCCGCAGACCTTGGACACCAGGGGCACGGTCCGGGACGCCCTGGGATTGGCCTCCAGCACGAAGACTTTCCCATCCTCAATGGCATACTGCATATTCATCAGGCCGCAGACGTGCATTTCTTCTGCGATTTTCTTCGTATAATCCTTGATGGTCTTTACATTTTCCTCCGAAATATTTAAGGAGGGAAGGATACAGGCGGAGTCCCCGGAATGGACGCCTGCCAGCTCAATATGCTCCATCACCGCCGGAACAAAGGCATGGGTTCCGTCACAGATTGCATCTGCCTCGCATTCCATGGCATGATGGAGGAAGCGGTCGATAAGAATGGGACGATCCGGCGTAACGCCAACGGCAGCCCTCATATACTCTCTGAGACTCTCCGGGTCGTGTACCACCTCCATGCCCCGGCCTCCCAGCACATAGGAGGGACGCACCATGACCGGATAGCCGATCTTCCCGGCGATCTCCAAGGCTTCTTCCACATCCACTGCCATTCCCGCCTCCGGCATGGGAATGGAAAGCTTCTCCATAATGGCCCGGAACCGATCCCGGTCCTCGGCCAGATCGATAATCTCCGGGCTGGTCCCCAGAATGCGCACGCCGTTTTTCTCCAGATCCGCAGCCAGGTTTAAGGGCGTCTGCCCCCCGAACTGGGCAATCACACCTACCGGTTTCTCTTTTTCGTATATACTCAGCACATCCTCCAGGGTCAACGGCTCAAAATACAGCTTATCTGAGGTATCGTAATCCGTAGAAACCGTCTCCGGATTGCAATTTACAATAATGGTTTCAAAGCCCAGCTTTTTCAGGGCCATGGCTGCGTGAACGCAGCAATAGTCAAATTCGATTCCCTGGCCGATACGGTTGGGTCCTCCTCCCAGGATCATAACCTTGGAGCGCTCCTCACCTGCTCCCCTGTCCGGAAGATCCCTCGAATCATTATATGTGGAGTAAAGATCGGAAGAGCGTCGTGTAGGGAAAGAGTGTAGATCTCGGTGGTCGC
>CAJUMM010000060.1 GCA_910586955.1 uncultured Lachnospiraceae bacterium
TGAAGGTAGGGAAAAACTGCCGGATTCAAGGTGTAACCTTTGAGGGAAACTGTGTCATCGGGGACAACGCGGTGCTGGAGGACGGGGTGGTGATTGAAAATAACTGCATCATCGGCCACGGAGCCGTCCTCCGCCATTCCTGCATGATCCGTGAGGAAACTGTGATTGGCCCGGCAAATAAGGTGGACTTTTGTGCGGAGATCAGCGGAATGACTATGGAGGGCGTGGCAGCCGTCCACGGCTGTGAGGTGTTCGGGGTAATTGGAAGGTATGTGGACATTGCGGCAGGCGTGGTCATGGCAGTGCTCCGCTTTGACGACGCACAGGTGCCCAGGCGGGTAAAGGGAAAAACATACCGCAGTCCCTATACAAACTGCATATGTATCGGAGATTACACCAGAACCGGGGTTCATTCTACTTTCCTGCCCGGGGTGTCTGTGGGCTCCCGCTGCGCCATTGGGCCGGGGGTGCTGGTGGAAGAGGATGTAAAGGACGGCACCCTTCTTCTCCTGAAACAGGAGACGGTTCAAAAACCATGGGGAAGCGCCCGTTACGGATGGCGGGAGACGTGACGTCTTTTGGCAGGCTTGCCTGGAGAGGGCAGGGGATTGCCGGATAGAGAGGGATGCTTTGGCATCCCTTTTTTAGAGGGGGGAGAATTTGCCGCAATTCCCCACTTGTTGCCGGCCATTTTTTATGCTATGATGAAAAAAGTATGGTAAAAAGAGGTGCGGCATTTGAAATGGAAGAAATATACCCTTAAGACCACCGTGGAAGCGGAGGATCTCATCAGCACGATGATGATGGAGGCAGGGATCGAAGGGATTGAAATCGAGGACAAGGTGCCCCTCTCCGAGAGGGATAAGCAGCAGATGTTTGTGGACATCCTGCCGGAGTTCCCGGAAGACGATGGGACAGCTTATATCAGCTTCTACCTGGAGCCGGAGGCGGATCAGGAGGAGATGCTTGAGAAAGTCCGGGCCGGGCTTACGGAGATTGGAAGCTGGGGAACGGACATAGGAGCGGGAACTATCACAGCCTCCGAGACGGAGGACAAGGACTGGATCAACAACTGGAAACAGTATTTTCACCAGTTTTACGTAGATGATATCTTAATCAAGCCCTCCTGGGAGGAAACGGCCCCCCAGGATGAGGACAAGCTTTTGATTCAGATTGACCCGGGAACAGCTTTCGGAACGGGCATGCACGAAACCACCCAGCTTGTTATCCGCCAGCTTCGCAAATTCCTCACCAAGGATACGGTGCTTCTGGATGTGGGGACGGGCAGCGGCATTCTCTCTATTATCAGCCTGAAGCTGGGAGCCAGGAGGGCGGTGGGAACGGATCTGGATCCCTGCGCCCTTTTGGCAGTCAAGGAGAATATGGAGGCCAACGGAATCGACGCCTCCCTTTTTGAAATGCGGATTGGAAACATCATCGATGATCCGGAAGTGCAGGCCTGGGCCGGGGAGGGCTGCTATGACATTGTGGCGGCCAACATCCTGGCGGAGGTTCTTGTTCCCCTGACCCCGGTTGCCCTGTCCCGGCTGAAACCGGGAGGAGTTTACATTACCTCCGGGATTATCGACGACAAAGAGGAATTGATCCTGGAAACCGTAAAAGCCTGGGGCCTGGAGGTCCTGGAGGTCACCCGCCAGGGCGAGTGGGTTTCCGTGACGGCCCGGAAGCCATTATAAAACAGCAGGGCGGATGCGGAACTGGAAACAGCAGAAGCCCGGACAATGCCCAGAAGGATTTGCAGACGCGGAAGCGTCTGAAAATGCTTCTAGTAAAAGGGTATTGGTAGGGCGGATGCGGAACTGGAATAAGGGGGCGTTTGTATGCACCATTTTTTTGCAGATCCTTCTCATATAGGTGAAAAGGAAATCACCCTCACCGGAGCGGATGTAAACCACATCCGCAACGTGCTGCGGATGCGTCCGGGGGAGGAAGTCCTCATCAGCGACGGCCGGGGGACAGACTACCGCTGCAAACTGGAGGAAATGGCAGAAACATGTATAACTGCCCGTATTTGCTGGGTGCTGGAGGGAAATGCGGAGCTGCCTTCCCGGATTACTTTGTACCAGGGGCTTCCCAAGGGGGACAAGATGGAATTTATCATCCAGAAATGTGTGGAGCTGGGGGTGTCCAGGATTGTTCCCATGTATACGAAGCGCACGGTGGTAAAGCTGGATGCCAAGAAGGAAGAGAACCGGGCCAGGCGCTGGAAGGGAATCTGTGAGAGTGCGGCCAAACAGTCCGGAAGAGGGATTGTTCCGGAAGTCTTGAGCCCCCAGACCTTTGCCCAGGCGGTAAAGGATGCAGGGCAGCAGGATATCTGCCTGATTCCCTATGAGCTGGCCAAGGATATGAAGCACACCCGGGAGTTATTTTCTTCCATAAAGCCCGGACAGTCCGTGGGCATCTTCATCGGTCCCGAGGGCGGTTTCGAAGAATCAGAGGTAGAGCAGGCCGTGTCTGCGGGAGCCAGGCCCGTAACCCTGGGCAGGCGGATCCTGCGCACGGAGACGGCAGGCATGGCGGTGCTGTCCATGCTGGTTTATCTTCTGGAGGAGTGATAGGGTTATGAAGAAAGAGATTTATCTGGACAATTCCGCCACCACCCGCTGCTATCCGGCGGTGGCAGACCTGGTAAGCCGGGTGATGAGAGAAGATTACGGAAATCCCTCCTCCATGCACAAAAAAGGCATAGAGGCGGAGAGGTACCTCCGGACAGCCAGGGAAATAATAGCCGGGAACCTGAAGGTGAACGAAAAGGAACTGTACTTTACTTCCGGGGGAACAGAGAGCGACAACCTGGCCCTGATTGGCGCAGCCCTTGCCAACCAGAGGGCGGGGAAGCATCTGATCACCACCTGCATCGAGCATCCGGCAGTTTTAAATACCATGAAATATCTGGAGGAACAGGGCTTCCGGGTAACCTATCTCCCGGTAGATGAAACTGGGGTGGTGAGACTTTCCGATCTGGAGGAGGCTCTCTGTGAAGAGACGATTCTTGTCTCGGTCATGTATGTGAATAACGAGATAGGCTCCCGGCAGCCGGTAGAGGAGATAGGGAAGCTTCTAAAGAACCGGGAGCGTCCGGTGCTCTTTCATGTGGATGCAGTACAGGCTTACGGGAAATACCGGATCTATCCCAAGAGGCTGGGGATCGATCTCATGTCCCTAAGCGGCCATAAAATCCACGGGCCCAAAGGCATAGGGCTTCTGTATGCGGGAGAGAAGGTGAAGATCCGTCCCATCCTCTTTGGAGGCGGCCAGCAGAAGGACCTGCGCTCCGGGACGGAGAATGTACCGGGGATCGCAGGCCTGGGAGAAGCCGTTAGGGAGATTTATACGGACTTTAACGGGAAAATCCAGAGGATGTATGAGTTGAAGGAACGATTTGTGGAAGGCGTGAAGGAACTTCCGGGGACCACCGTAAACGGGCCTTCCCATAGGGACGGAGCCCCTCACATTGTGAGCGTCAGCTTTGCAGGGGTGCGAAGCGAGGTGCTTCTTCATGCCCTGGAGGAAAAGGGTATCTATGTGTCTGCCGGTTCGGCCTGTGCTTCCAACCATCCGGCAGTCAGCGGGACGCTGAAAGCCATTGGGGTGAAGGGGGAGCTTCTGGAATCTACGGTCCGGTTCAGTTTCAGCGAGTTTACCACCCGGGAAGAGGCGGAGGAGTGTCTTAAGGCCCTTGGGGAGCTTCTGCCCCTGCTTCGCAGGTTTACCAGGCATTGACAGGAGATGCCGGGGAAAGGAGAAGGAAACATGTTTCAGGCATTTTTGATTAAATACGGGGAAATTGCAATCAAGGGAAAGAACCGATATCTCTTTGAAGACGCACTGGTGGCCCAGATCCGCCATGCCCTGAAAGGGGTGGAGGGCAGCTTCCAGGTGACTAAAGAGCAGGGGCGCATTTATGTGGAGTCCCTGGAGCCCTTTGATTATGAGGAGACTGCGGAGGCCCTTCAGAGAGTTTTCGGCATTGTGGGAATCTGTCCGGTGGTGATTCTGGAAGACCAGGGCTTTGAGCGCTTGGCGGAGGAAACCGTATCCTATATAGCCAAGCGGTACGGGGACTGTGCCAAGACCTTTAAAGTGCAGGCCAGGCGGGCCCGCAAGACCTATCCCAAGGAATCCATGGAGATCAATGCGGAGCTGGGAGGAAAGATTTTGGAGCGTTTTCCGGGAATGAAGGTGGACGTCCATCATCCGGAGCTGACTATTTATATAGAGATCCGGGAACGGATCTATCTTTACTCGGATGTAATCCCGGGACCGGGGGGGATGCCGGTGGGAACCAACGGAAAATCCATGCTTCTCCTGTCCGGAGGCATCGACAGTCCGGTAGCCGGCTACATGGTGGCCAAACGGGGGGTGAAGATCGATGCGGTCTATTTCCATGCGCCGCCCTACACCAGCGATCGTGCCAGGCAGAAAGTGGTGGATCTGGCGGCTAAAGTGGCCCGCTATGCAGGGCCTATTTACCTCTATGTGGTAAACTTCACGGATATCCAGCTTTACATTTACGAGAAGTGCCCCCATGATGAACTGACCATCATTATGCGCCGCTATATGATGCGGATTGCGGAGGAGATCGGCAGAAAGACGGGGTCTCTGGGCCTGATTACCGGAGAGAGCATCGGCCAGGTGGCCAGCCAGACGGTACAGAGCCTGGCGGCTACCAACGAGGTCTGCACCATGCCGGTTTTCCGGCCTCTGATTGCCTTTGACAAGGAGGATATCGTAACTCTTTCCAAGAAGATAGATACCTACGAGACTTCCATCCAGCCCTTTGAGGACTGCTGCACCATTTTTGTGGCCAAGCATCCGGTGACGAAGCCGAACCTGAACGTGATCCGCCGGTCGGAGAAGAACCTGGAGGAGAAGATTGACGCCATGGTGGCGGAGGCCATTGAGACGGCGGAGCTGGTGGTAGTGGGGTAGGAAAAGGCCGGAAAAAAGGACTTGCCTTGTAAGGCAAGTCCCAAATAACAATAGCTGCATCTATAGCAAGCGTATCGGCAGGCGTGTTTCATCGGAATGGCCGGAACATTAGTCAACGATATAGGGTTTCAGCGTTTCCAGCACGGTATCCAGTTCTTCTTCTGCGTGAACGTTCAGATCAATAGGCTTGGACAGGTCCAGACTAAAGATACCCATAATGGATTTGGCATCGATTACATAGCGTCCGGAAACCAGATCGAAATCTACATCAAACTTTGTAATGTCGTTTACAAAGGATTTTACTTTTTCGATGGAATTCAGGCATATTTTCACTGTTTTCATGGTAAATACCTCCCTAATTATGAACTTACCCTGATCTTAATACGCAGGGGGGTAAAAGTCAATGAGAAAAGAAAAAAATTTACATGATATGGCAGGAGATGAGAAAATGAAACGGGTTGCTCTTCACAATCTTGGCTGCAAGGTGAATGCTTACGAAACGGAGGCTATGCAGCAGCTTCTGGAAGAGGCCGGGTATGAGATTGTGCCTTTTGAGGAGGAGGCTGATATCTATATTGTAAATACCTGTACGGTGACAAACATTGCGGACCGGAAATCCCGGCAGATGCTGCACCGGGCCAAGCGGCAGAATCCCCGGGCCCTGGTAGTGGCTGCAGGATGCTACGTGCAGGCGGCGAAAGAAAAGCTGGCGGAAGATGACGGGGTGGATCTGATCATCGGAAATAATAAGAAGAAAGAGCTGGTTTCCATATTAAAAGCCTGGGAAGAGGGAGGAAAAAGGGAGACCCTGCTGGATTTGACCCATACAAAAGAGTATGAGGAATTGTCCATCACCCGGACAGCGGAGCATACCAGAGCCTATGTGAAAGTCCAGGACGGCTGCAATCAGTTCTGCAGCTACTGCATCATTCCCTATACCAGGGGGCGGGTCCGCAGCCGCAGGCAGGAGGATGTGTGCCGGGAGATCGAAAGGCTTGCGGGAAACGGATACCAGGAGGTGGTTCTCACCGGCATCCATTTAAGCTCTTACGGAGCGGATCTTCCGGGGGAAACCCTCCTCTCCCTGATCCGCAGGGTCCACGAAATACCGGGAATACGCCGGATCCGCCTGGGGTCCCTGGAGCCGGGAATTGTCACGGAGGAATTTGCCGGGGCTCTTTTTGAAATGGAAAAGATCTGCCCCCATTTCCATCTGTCCCTTCAAAGCGGCTGCAATGAGACTTTAAAGAGGATGAACCGCCGGTATACGGCGGAGGAGTACCGGGAGAAATGCAGGATTCTCAGGGAAGTTTTTGGGCATCCGGCCCTGACCACGGACGTGATTGCAGGTTTCCCCGGGGAAACCCAAGATGAGTTTGACAAGACCCTTGCTTTTTTGAAAGAAATTGCTTTTTTTGAGACACATATTTTTAAATATTCCAGAAGGCAGGGAACCCGGGCTGCCGCTATGGAGAACCAGGTGCCGGAGGAGATAAAGGCAGAGCGCAGCCGGATTCTTCTGGATCTTAACCGGGAGAATACAAAGCGTTATGCCCTCTCCAAGGTGGGAGAGCAGGCAGAGATTCTCATGGAAGAAGCTATGGAGCTTGACGGGGTGGCCTACCAGGTGGGGCATACCAGGGAGTATATCCGGGCGGCTGTGTCTTCGGACAGGGAGTTGACAAACCGGATTGTGTGTGCTAGAGTAGAGAAATTGTTGGATGAGCGCCTGCTTTTATGTAAACTTTTATAAATTTTCATTGTATTTTCCGAAAATTTAGAGTACAATAGAGGGTAGTGGTGTCGGGAGCGTGAAAACATGAGCAGATTGGATAGCACACAAAATTTCAAAGTGATGCCGGAGACGGAGAACCGGGTGGGGGATATCCTCCAGCAGGTTTACCAGGCAATGACGGAGAAAGGCTACAATCCGGTAAACCAGATTGTCGGATACATTATGTCCGGGGATCCCACCTACATTACCAGCCATAATAATGCCCGCAGCCTGATTATGAAAGTGGAGCGGGACGAACTGGTGGAAGAGCTGCTGAAGGTCTATATCAGGACAACCGTGGGTGAGTAGACAGGAGCAAGGTATGAGATGGATGGGACTGGATTACGGTTCCAAGACGGTGGGAATCGCCATCAGCGATCCCCTGGGTTTTACTGCCCAGCCGGTTGAGATTGTGAGGAGAAAGTCGGAGAATAAGCTGCGCCAGACCCTGGCGCGGATTGAAGAGCTGGTCCGGGAGTATCAGGTGACGGAGCTCGTGCTGGGATTTCCGAAAAATATGAATAATACCCTTGGAGAGCGGGCTTCCAAATCTCTGGAATTTAAGGAAATGCTGGAGAAAAGGACAGGCCTGCCTGTTGTGATGTGGGACGAACGTTTGACTACGGTGGAGGCAAACCGTGCCATGGTGGAGGGCAGAGTCCGCAGGGAGGACAGGGGCAGATACGTGGACGCCATTGCGGCGGTTTTGATTCTGCAGGGATATCTGGATCGGATGGGAAACCTTAAGGAGTGAAGAATGGAAAAAATAGCGTTTACCCTGGAGGATACAAAGGAAGAAGTGGAATTTTTTGTACTGGAAGAGACGCGGCTTAACGGCAGGGACTATATTCTGGTAACGGATTCGGAACAGGGTGATGGAGAGGCGTTGATTTTGAAGGATTTATCACCGGATGGAGACAGCGACGCCGTTTACGAGATTGTGGAGGACGATCAGGAGCTGGAGGGAGTGCTTGGAATTTTCGAGCAGCTTCTGGAAGATGTGGAACTTACCCTTTGAGAGGGGAAAGGGCAGGTGGCGTCCATGGCAGTTGGCCAGGAGGATTTTAAGAAAATACTGAAGGAAAAAGGACTGAAAGTAACCAGGCAGCGCCTGGTGGTTCTGGAAGTGCTTGCCGGAAACGCAGAGGAACACCTGACTGCGGAAGAAATTTACGACAGAGTAAAAGCAGACAACCCGGATATCGGGCTGGCTACTGTTTATAGAACAGTCCAGCTGCTCTTAGAGCTGGAACTAATTGATCGGATCAGTCTGGATGACGGCTTTGTCCGCTATGAGATTGCGGACAGGAGAGAGAGAGAACGTCATCGGCATCATCATCTCATCTGCCTGAAGTGCGGAAGCGTTACCGCATTTCAGAGAGATATGCTGGAGGCGCTGGAGACGGGAGTGAAGACGGCGCTTGGTTTTCATGTAACCGATCATGAAGTGAAACTCTATGGTTTTTGCAGGGACTGTTTGGAGAAAAGAAAAGAAGAAAACCAGGAGGGAAAGATTTGAGAAATATTAACAATTCAAAATTGCGTATCATTCCGTTAGGCGGATTGGAGCAAATCGGAATGAATATTACTGCCTTTGAGTTTGAAGACAGTATTATTGTTGTGGACTGCGGGCTGTCATTCCCGGAGGATGACATGCTGGGTATTGATCTGGTGATCCCGGATATTACGTATCTGCGGGATAATATCCAGAAGGTGAAAGGGTTTGTGATTACCCACGGCCATGAGGATCACATCGGGGCCTTGCCCTATGTATTAAAAGAGATCAACGTGCCGGTTTACGCCACCAAGCTGACCATCGGCCTTATCGAGAATAAACTGCGGGAACATAATCTTTTGAACAATACCAAGCGGAAAGTGGTAAAGCATGGACAATCCATCAATCTGGGGGCTTTCCGGATCGAATTTATCAAGACCAACCACAGTATTGTGGATGCCTCTGCCTTGGCAATATACTCCCCGGCAGGGATTATCGTGCACACCGGGGACTTTAAGGTAGATTACACCCCGGTCTTCGGGGACGCCATTGATCTCCAGCGTTTTGGGGAGATTGGAAAGAAAGGGGTCTTAGCCCTGATGTGCGACAGCACCAATGCGGAGCGCCCCGGCTTTACCATGTCCGAGCGGACCGTGGGCAAGGTCTTTGACAATATTATGTCGGAACATAAAAATTCCCGTATTATCATTGCCACCTTTGCCTCCAATGTGGACCGGGTGCAGCAGATTATCAATTCCGCCTACAAATACGGCCGCAAGGTAGTAGTAGAGGGGCGGAGCATGGTAAACGTCATTAAGACGGCGTCGGAGCTGGGCTACCTGAATGTGCCGGACAAGACCCTGATTGATATTGAGATGATGAAAAATTATCCCGACGATCAGGTGGTGCTGATTACCACCGGAAGCCAGGGAGAGTCTATGGCGGCCCTGTCCCGGATTGCCGCCAGCCTGCACAAGAAAGTGCAGATTAAGCCGGGAGATACGGTGATTTTCAGCTCTAAGGCCATTCCGGGCAATGAGAAGGCCGTGTCCAAGGTGATCAATGAGCTTTCCATGAAAGGGGCGGATGTGATTTTCCAGGATGCCCATGTGTCCGGCCACGCCTGCCAGGAGGAGATTAAGCTTCTCTATTCCCTGGTACATCCCAAGTATGCCATTCCGGTCCACGGGGAGTACCGCCATTTAAAGGCCCAGGCGGATCTGGCCAAGAGCCTTGGGATTGCCAAAGAAAATATTTTCCTGCTCTCCTCCGGGGATGTGCTGGAGCTGGGTGCGGACAGTGCGTCGGTGGTGAACCATGTGCATACAGGCGCTATTCTGGTAGACGGCCTGGGTGTGGGTGATGTGGGAAATATTGTGCTGAGGGATAGACAGCATCTGGCAGAAGATGGTATTATGATAGTGGTTCTGACGCTGGAGAAATACAGCAATCAGCTATTAGCCGGGCCGGATATTGTATCCAGGGGCTTCGTGTATGTGCGGGAGTCCGAGGACCTTATGGGAGAGGCCAGGGCCGTGGTGGACAAGGCGGTAGGAGACTGCCTGGACCGGGGCGTGTCCGACTGGGGCAAGCTGAAAAATGTGATCAAAGACTCCTTGAGCGATTTTATCTGGAAGAAGACGAAGCGGGATCCCATGATTCTGCCGATTATCATGGAAGTGTAGGGGACAGAAGATGAATACGAAGAAAGCAGCTTTAACAGTCTTGTCAATCGCATTGAAAATCGTTGTCTTGGCCTTGGTGGTTATGGGGATTTACCGCCTGGCCGGCGTTGCCTTCGACTATGGCCACTCCGTATTTCAGGAGAAGGCGGTGGATCAGGCGCCGGGAAGGAGCATTACGGTGACCATCCAGGAGGGAGCTTCCAACCGTGAGATTGCGGAGCTGATGGAAGAAAACGGTTTGGTGGAAGACTGGAAGCTGTTTTATATCCAGATTCAGGTGTCCAAGTATGCCAAACGGCTGGAGCCCGGAACGTATACCCTCTCTACGGCTATGAAGCCCAGGGAAATGATGGCAGTCATATCCAGGGAGGGAGAGGAAAAGGAAGAGGAAGAAGAATAAGGCTGGCAAGAGGATGTTTGCGTGATAGTAGAGGAACGGACGGCTGCCTACATCAATTCCCTTGATAGGGGCAACACGGATTTGTTAAATGAGATAGAGGAAGAGGCGAAAAAGGCCCGGGTGCCGGTTATCCGCCGGGAGATGCAGAGTTTTTTGAAGACGCTGCTGGCAGCAAAGCAGCCCAAGGCCATCCTGGAGGTGGGAACGGCCGTGGGCTTTTCTGCACTGCTTCTGTGCGAGTACGGGCATCCAGAGGCCCATATTACCACCATTGAGAAGTATGAGAAGCGGATTCCCCTAGCCAGGGAAAATTTCCGGCGGGCGGGAATGGAAGGAAGGATCACGCTGCTGGAGGGGGAGGCCAGGGAGCATCTTAAGGCTCTCAAGGGGCCTTTTGATTTTGTTTTCATGGATGCGGCCAAGGGCCAGTACCTTCATTTCCTGCCCCAGGTGCTGGGTCTCCTGGCCCCGGGGGGACTGCTGGTTTCGGATAATGTACTTCAGGACGGGGATCTGATAGAGTCCCGTTTTGCGGTGGAGCGGCGCAACCGGACCATTCACAGCCGGATGCGGGAATATCTCTATGAGCTGACCCATCACCCGGAGCTTGTCACCTCGGTTCTGCCTTTGGGGGACGGAGTGACTTTGAGCGTGAAAAAGGAGGGCTTATGAAGAGACCGGAACTGTTAATCCCGGCCAGCAGCCTGGAAGTGCTGAAAACTGCGGTAATTTTCGGAGCGGATGCAGTCTATATCGGCGGGGAGGCCTTCGGCCTCCGGGCAAAGGCCAGGAATTTTTCTCTGGAGGAAATGAAGGAAGGAATTGCTTTCGCCCATGCCCATGGGGTCAAAGTCTATGTGACGGCCAATATTCTGGCCCATAACCGGGATCTGGAAGGGATACGGAGGTATTTTGGGGAACTTAAGGCCTTTGGGGAGTTCCGGCCGGATGCCCTGATTATTGCGGATCCGGGAGTTTTTCTTCTGGCGGGGGAGATCTGCCCGGAGATTGAGCGTCATATCAGCACCCAGGCCAACAATACCAACTATCTTACATACCGCTTCTGGAAGGACCAGGGGGCGAAGCGGGTGGTATCCGCCCGGGAGCTTTCCCTGGAGGAGCTGAGGGAACTGCGGGCCAACATCCCGGAGGACCTGGAGATTGAAACCTTTGTCCATGGGGCTATGTGTATTTCCTATTCCGGCCGCTGCCTTTTAAGCAACTACTTTACAGGCAGGGATGCCAACCAGGGGGCCTGTACCCATCCCTGCCGCTGGAAATATGCGGTGGTGGAGGAGACAAGACCGGGAGAATATTTTCCGGTTTACGAGAATGACCGGGGCACATTTATTTTCAATTCCGGTGATCTCTGCATGATTGAGCATATCCCGGAGCTTTTGGAGATTGGGATTGACAGCATGAAGATTGAGGGCAGGATGAAGACGGCCCTCTATGTGGCCACAGTGGCCCGGACTTACCGGAAGGCCATCGATGACTGCCTGGAATCCAGGGAGAAGTATGAGAGGAATATGGACTGGTACCGGGAGCAGATTGCAGGCTGCACCTACCGGCCCTTTACTACGGGCTTCTTTTATGGAAGGCCCGACGAAACCATGCAGATTTACGGGGACAGCACCTACCGGAAGGATTACACCTATCTGGGACAGATTAGCGGCCTGGGAGACCGGGGAGGCTGCCGGATTGAACAGCGGAACAAGTTCTCCGTGGGAGAGGAGATCGAGATTATGAAGCCGGGGGGAGAGAATGTTTCCGCCCTGGTACAGGGAATCCGGGACGAAGACGGGACGCCTATGGAGAGTGCGCCCCATGCCAGGCAAAAGCTCTTGGTGGAGCTTTCCGCTCCGGCTATGCCCGGTGATATTCTGCGCAGGAGGGAGGCTGGGGCTCTATAAGCTTCTTCTGAAAAAGCATGTTTTACGTGTTTCCGGCTTTTTGGCATGTCAGGGCTTGTTGCAAAAAAAGAGGGAAAGGCACTTCTTTGGGGATCTTATCATAAGATAATATAAATCCACCAAAGAGGTGCCTTTTTGAAGACTTTTCCGCAACCATTACCGGCGAATGAGGAGCAGTACTATTTGCAGAGGCTGAAAGAGGGCGATATTCAGGCACGCAATATCCTGGTGGAGCATAATCTCCGTCTCGTGGCCCATATCGTGAAGAAATACCAGGGCACGGAGGAGGAGATGGAAGATTTGATTTCCATAGGTACCATCGGCCTTATTAAGGCCGTTACCACCTTTGACAGTGAGAAAGGGCCGCGCCTTGCCACTTATGCCGCCCGCTGTGTGGAGAATGAACTTCTGATGTTCTTCCGGGCCAAAAAGAAGACAGCCAGGGAAACTTCCTATTATGAGCCTATCGGTACCGACAAAGAAGGGAACGAGATTCATCTGCTGGATATTATTGAGAGCAGCGAACGGGATGCTTTTTCCCAGATCAGCCTGAAATCCGACAGCCGGCGTCTGTATGAGCTTTTGGATCAAGTGCTGACGCCGAGAGAACAGAGGGTTTTGATTATGAGGTACGGGCTTTACAACGGAAAGGAATACACACAGCGGGAGATTGCAGCGCAGCTTGGGATTTCCCGTTCTTATATTAGCAGGATTGAGAAGAATGCCCTGCTGAAACTGAGAGAATATTTTTGATACGGCATTTATAGTAAAAAAGCTCTTGCATTTTTGGAAAACATCCCCTACAATGGATATATCTAGAAAATCAGGTTCCGGTCCGGAATCAATTTTTCCCAATGAATAATACATTGTAAGGGATGTTTTTCTGCATGCACGGTTTTTTGGCGCTGGCTTTTCTTCGGCGGATATAACAGCAGAGAGACTGTCTCTTTCAGGTAAAAGGAGCTTTCCGGGGATCTGCGGAACTGGAATAGGAGGCAAAATATGTTCAGCAAAGTATGGTCCGCTGCCCTGAACGGAATGGAAGTGTACCCCGTCCGGGTAGAAGCGGATATCAGTGAGGGCATGCCCCAGCTTTTGATGGTGGGTTATCTGTCCTCGGAGGTGAAGGAGGCGGGGGAGCGGGTGCGCACGGCTCTCAGGAATACGGGAATCCTCCTGCCCCCCAAGCGCATAACCGTAAATCTGGCCCCCGCAGGCATCCGCAAAGCAGGGACCCGTTTCGACCTGCCTGTGGCAGCGGCAATTCTGGCTTCCCTGGAGAAAATTCCCTTAGAAAGCCTTTCCGGAATTATGCTGGCCGGAGAACTGAGCTTAAACGGCCAGGTCCTTCGGATTCCCGGTGTCCTTTCCCTGGCGGAGGCGGCCAGGGAGAAGGGATTAAGATGCTGTATCGTTCCCAAGGGAAATGAGGAGGAAGGAGCTGTCCTGGAAGGCATAGATGTGGTGGGGGTATCAAGCGTTGCAGAGCTTTTGGAGGTTCTGCGGCATCCGAAGCAGGCAAAGCCTGCCAGGATAGACGCCCGGAAACTTCTGGCCCTGGAGCAGGAGAATGAGGAGGAAGACTTTTCCCAGATTCATGGACAGGCGGCCCTGCGCCGGGCAGCGGAAGTTGCGGCAGCCGGAATGCACAATTTTTTGATGATTGGTCCCCCGGGCTCCGGCAAAACAATGATTGCCAGGCGGATTCCGGGTATTCTCCCCCCTTTAAGCCTGGAAGAAAGCTTAGAGATTACGAAAATCTACAGCATTGCCGGACTTCTTCCGGAGGATAGGCCTCTCATGACGAAACGGCCTTTTCGCTCTCCCCACCATACGGTGACGGCGGAGGCCCTGGCAGGGGGAGGAAGGATTCCTTCCCCTGGAGAGATTTCCCTAAGCTCCCGGGGAATTCTTTTTCTGGACGAGCTGCCGGAGTTTCACCGGTCTGCCCTGGAAATCCTGCGGCAGCCCTTGGAGGAACACTGCATTTCCATTTCCAGGTCCTCGGGTACCTACCGCTTTCCGGCGGAATTTATGCTGGTGGCGGCTATGAACCCCTGTGCCTGCGGCTATTTCCCGGATCGGAACCGGTGCCGCTGCAGGGAGTGGGAGGTGGACCGGTATCTGGGGAAACTTAGTAGGCCTCTTTTGGACCGCATCGATATCTGCACGGAGGCGCCCCGGATCTCCTATGAGGAATTGGCAGGAAACCGGAGGGAAGAGAGCTCGGCCCGGATACGGGAACGGGTGAAGGCAGCCCACCGGATCCAGCAGGAGCGGTACCGGGGACTTTCCATTCATTTCAATGCTTATCTGAGCGGAAAGGCGGTGGGGAGATATTGTCCTTTGGGCCGGAAAGAGGGGGAGC
Organism: uncultured Lachnospiraceae bacterium; assembly: GCA_910586955.1. GTDB lineage: Bacteria > Bacillota > Clostridia > Lachnospirales > Lachnospiraceae > Laedolimicola. Next base: position 14,592 of record CAJUMM010000060.1, read on the forward strand.
TTCTGAAAGAAGCCTTCGGAAAACTAAATTTAAGCGCCCGTGCATATCATAAAGTGATCAAAGTATCCCGTACCATTGCAGATCTGGAACAGGAAGAAGGGATTCAAGAACGGCATATCCTGGAGGCTTTGTCTTACCGGGCGCCGGAGAGGGACGCCTGGAGCGGGGAGGTATAAAATGGAGGCCTATTGGCATTGGTTCTGCAGTGTACTGGCAGGGGAGCCAGGGCTGCAGGAGAAACTTTTGGAGCGGTATGGAACACCCGGGGCGGTTTTCACTGCGGAGGAAAAAGAGCTGGAAGCGAACTTCGTAAAAAGCCGTATCCGGATCGCAGAATTGTGCCGGAGCAGGAAGGCCTGGGATTTCGGGAAGGAAGAGGAGGCATTAAGAAAGAAAGGGATCCGCTTTGTGAGCAGGGAGCATCCTGATTTTCCGAGGCGCCTCCTGGAAATCCCGGGAAGTCCCGGCGGCTTGTTTGTGAAAGGGCGGCTTCCGGCAGGAGAGTCCCCGGCGGTTGCGGTTGTAGGCGCCAGGGAATGCAGCGCTTACGGCAGAAATGCGGCTCTCTGGTTCGGAAGAGTGCTGGCGGAAAACGGTGTGCAGGTAATCAGCGGCATGGCCCGGGGAATAGACGGATTCGGACAGTGGGGCGCTCTTCAGGGAAAAGGAGAAACCTTTGCGGTTCTGGGAAGCGGAGCGGATGTCTGCTATCCTGCCCGGAACCGGGAACTCTATCTGCGGCTGGAAAGGGAGGGGGGAATTCTCTCGGAGAACCCCCCGGGGACGCCGCCTCTTAAGCATCTCTTTCCTTTGCGGAACCGTCTCATCAGCGGCCTTGCGGATGCGGTGCTTGTGATTGAGGCCAAAGAAAAGAGCGGTTCCCTGATTACGGCGGATTTGGCTTTGGAACAGGGAAAAGACGTATATGCGGTTCCGGGACGCCTTAAGGATGCCCTGAGCAGCGGCTGCCATAATCTGATCCGCCAGGGGGCAGGACTTGCCGTGTCCCCGGAAAAGCTTCTGGAGGATTTGCAGCTATTTCCAAAAAATAGGACTTTAAAGGAAGAAAAAAACAAAATGGCACTTGAAAGCTCCGAAGATTTAGTGTATAGTTGTCTAAGTTTACAGGCCATAAATCTGGATGCCGTCTGTTCCCGGACGAAACTTCCGCCTCAGGAGGTTTTGGGAATCCTGACCCGTCTGGAACTGAAAGGATATGCCCGTGAGATTTATAAGAATTATTATGCCCGGGTATCCTAACAGGGCAGTCTGTGACATTGCAGGTAAAAAGAAGAAAGAGGAATGATTCATGGCAAAAAATCTGGTTATCGTGGAGTCACCCGCCAAAGTTAAGACCATTAAGAAATTTTTGGGGGCGAATTACGAGGTGCTGGCTTCCCAGGGACATGTAAGGGATTTGCCGAAAAGTCAGCTTGGCATTGATGTAGAGCACGGCTATGAACCGAAATATATTACCATCCGGGGAAAGGGGGATATTCTGGCGAAGCTCCGCAAGGAAGCCAAGAAAGCCGACCGGGTCTATCTGGCAACGGACCCGGACCGGGAGGGAGAGGCCATTTCCTGGCATCTGTCCAAAGCCCTGAACTTAGAT
>CAJUMM010000061.1 GCA_910586955.1 uncultured Lachnospiraceae bacterium
ACTGCGGCACGGTTGTAACCGGTACCCATATAAGGAATCAGTTCATACCCATCCCTAAGGCCCAGACGGGCTTTCACAACCTCATTCAGCTCTGTCTCCGGATCCCTGCCGTCATTCTGCCTGCAAAAGGCTTCCAGCAGTTTCTTCCCCATCCAGAAGGCGCTGCCCTCGTCCCCTAAAAGATACCCCCAGCCTCCGCAGCGCAGCGTCTGTCCTTCCTTTTTTGCCAGTCCCATAGAACCTGTCCCGGCAATAACCAAGATGCCCTCGTTCCCGTCCAGAGCGCCCTCCAGGGCAATTTCGCCGTCATTGCAGATATGGTACTCCATTCCCTCAAAGCTCCTGGCGCAGATATGTTCTATGCGCTGGCGTACCTCCGGATTCTTTCCGTATCCCCCAAGGCCTGCGCACAGAAAGACCTCTTCCTTTCCGGCATCTGCAGGCAATACCTCCCGTACGCCCCTTTTTAAAACAGCCTCGGCTTCCTCTTCCCGGACCTGCATAAAATGTGCGGTAGAAAGAACGGCGCTGCCTATCTGTGAATTTTTCTCATCAAGGCAGAGGAACTTTGTGTTGGTTCCCCCGCCGTCAATGCCGATAAAATAGCTCACCTGATACCTCTTTTCTAAGCTTCTTCCTGCTCCTCTGCCTTCAGGCTGTTATCATACATCTTAAAAAACGGATAGTAAATAACAACCGACAAGGCAATCAGTACAATATTGAGAACCGCAGCCCGCCAATCACTGCCGCAGGCCAGAAAAGCTCCGATGGGTCCCGGAAGCGTCCAGGGGGCGCTGGCCACCACATGATTTACCCAGCCCAGCTGGGTCACAACCCAGGCAATCGTACCGGTCACAAGAGGCGTGATAATAAAAGGAATAATCAGCATCGGGTTCATTACAATGGGCGCTCCGAAAATCATAGGTTCATTGATGTTAAATACTGCAGGCACAATAGAAGTTTTTCCCAGGGCTTTCCCGTAGGCTGATTTCGCAAAGAAGGCAAACAGAATCGCCAGTCCGATGGTTGCACCGCAGCCTCCGATCCGTACAAACCACTGGTAAAAAGGCTCTGCAGCCGTATTGATTACCCTTTCTCCCGCCACGTAGGCGCTGGTATTTCCCTCCAGCAGCACCAGCCACAGAGGGCGTGCAAGAGACCCCACAATGGATACACCGTGAATCCCAAAGGACCAGAAAAATACTTCCAGAAAGATAATCACCAGTACAGAGGGCAGGGTATCCGTAGCCGAAACCAGCGGTGAAACAATTTTTGACACAATCGTATGTACATCAATTCCAATAAACATCGTGATGGCCGCAACCACAATAAGAACCACTGCCGTAGGCGTTAACGCCTCAAAAGATCTGGCCACGGAAGCCGGCACCTGGGGCGGCATGGAAATCTTAAATCCGCTCTTCTGGGTAAAGCGGTAAACTTCCACAGCAAAGAAAGAGGCCAGTATTCCGATAAACATGCCTCCGGAGCCCAGATTCCCCATAGGAAGAAGGAAGCCGCTGGGCAGAGAGGCAAGGTACGTCTCCAATTCAGGCGCTTCCGCCGCCAGCCCTGCAATGGCTTCGCCTGCTGCCGGAACCGTAACCGGAATAATTGTCAGCAGAAATGCCAGTTCGGAAAGGATCCCTCCGGAAAGGGGATCCAGTTCATAGGACGCCGCCAGGGAATACCCAATCCCAAATACCGCATACAAAGTCATAATGTACATAGATACCCGGTAGGGCAGCAGAATCTTTCCCTGGTTTGCCAACAGGAATTGTGTAATCCCCCAGTCTTTTGGCATAGAATTTGGCAGGAAGGCAATCACCATAAACATAGACGACACAATGATCAGCGGCAGTGTCGCAATAATGCCATCCCGGATAGCCCGCAGATGGCGCTGTTCCGCAAGTTTTGCCATGGGAGTTGACAGTTTCTCATCCATAAAAGTTGTCAGTTTGCTTAACATTTTTTCTCCTCTCGTCCATACGTACTATTCGATTCCGCCAAGTTCCTGTTCTACCTGATCCAGCAGTTTTGCACCGCCAAGGGGCGTATAGCCCTGGGGCTTTATCAGGATACAGGGAACCCCTGCGGCCTCTGCCTGCTGTTTTAAGATGTCATAGCGGTGGCGGATCTGGGGCGCTACCATCCCGATAGCATATCCGTTTTTAATCTCCTCCGCAAAAGCCTGTGTACTGCACTCCGCTACCGTTACATCCAGCCCCTTTTTCTGCGCAGCCTCCTGCAAAGCTTTTGCCGCAATGGCACTTGACATTCCCTGGGAACAAACCAGTAAAATCTTCATCTCTTTTCCTCCTTTCCCGCTTTACTTATGTAAAATTATATTTTCTAGAGCAGCCACCCCGTGTACACCAGAATCAGAATTACAACTCCGGCAAACACAGACAGAAAGCCTCCTACCACCCAAAACAGGCGGCACAATCCTTTCCCGCTCTCTATAAAAAACTGCGCATAACTGGCAGAGAATCCTGCCCCTAAGCCGCCCAGTATCACTGTCACCGGCCGGTAATCTATCCCGATTCCATAACAAATCCACGGCACCGCCAGAATTACACCGAAAATAACCGTCAAAACCAGCAGGGCGCTTTTATATCCGAACATAGGAATATCAAAATCCGTACTTCCAAGAGCAGTGCCGTACTGCTTCTTTCTGTCACGGTTTTTCACTTCCCATACCCGGAAAGCCCTCTTATTGGATGCTGCCATAGGTTTCCCCCTCCCGGCGGTTCTCTAATTGGTACAGCCGCTTGTAAATCCCAATGAAAGTCTCTGCCAATGTCCGGACTTCCATAGCGCTCATCAGATGATCCTGGGCATGGACAAAAATAACATTGACCTCCTGATGCTCTCCCGAGGCCTCTTTCCGGATCAAATCTGTCTGAATCTCATGGGCCTTTGCCAGGCTCCCATCCGCCTCCCTTAAAAGCTCTTCCGCTTTTTCGAAGCCGCCCTTCTCCGCTGCCGCCATAGCCTCATAAGCCAGGCCCTTGGCGTCTCCGCCGTAATTAATAATCTCAAATATCACGGCACCCATTTCATCTGTCATAGCTTTCTTTTCCTCTCTTCCCCTTTTCCTCTTGGATAAAATTTTTATACCATTCAAAGCTGTCCTTTTTCACGCGCCTGTAGGTTCCGTTTCCCATATTATCTCCATCCACATACACGGTACCGTAACGTTTTTCCATCTCACAGCTTCCCTCGGAGACAATATCGATAATCCCCCACATGGCATATCCCAATACCTCCACGCCGTCCCTCTGGGCCTCTTTGATCTGTTCAAAATGTTCCTTCAGGTAATCAATCCGGTACCAATCATGGACTTTTCCGTCCTCTTCCAGGACATCCCTGCTGCCAAGGCCGTTTTCTGCGATAAACACCGGCCTTTCATAGCGGTCAAATATCTTATTCAAGGAAGTCCGAAGCCCTGCCGCATCCATCTGCCACCCCCACTCATTGGCCTTTAAATAGGGGTTCTTGGTAACTGTCACAAGATTTCCGGCCGTCTTTTCCTTTTCCTCCACCGAAATAACCGAGGACTGATAGTAGGAAAAGCTTACAAAATCTGCCGTATACTTTTTAAGGAGTCTTTCATCTTCTTCCGCCACCTCAAAGGAAATACCCCTCTCTTCAAAAAAGCGGTTCATATAAGAGGGATAATACCCCCTTACAAGCACGTCGCTGCAGAACCACTGGTTGATCTGTTCCTCCTTTACGGTTTTCAGATTATCTTCGGGACTGCAGGAATAGGGATAATAGCAAAAACAGGCTGTCATACACCCAAATTTTCCTTTTGTCATCCTCCGGCCCAGTTCAATTACCTTTGCACTTGCTACAAACTGATGGTGAAGAGACTGGAACACCAGTGATTCATCATAGGGTTCCTCTCCCTCCCTTACAAGCCCCACACCGTTGTAAGGCGAGAAATATCCTGCATTGATCTCATTGAACGGGAGGTAGAAGTCAATCAAATCTCCCCAGTTTTCAAATATGGTCTCTGCAAATCTCAGATAAAACCCAATGGTTTCCCTGCTTGTCCACCCGCCGTAATGCTCCACCAGATAAAGGGGTATCCCATAGTGATTCATGGTCAGGAAGATCCGGATCCCTGCCCTGCGGAGGGATTGAAATACCCGGTTGTAGTAGGCAATTCCCGCAGGATTGGGCTTCTCCTCATCTCCCCTCGGATACAGCCGGGACCAGCTTATGGACATGCGGTAAACCTCCAGGCCCAACTCTTTCAGAAGCGCCGTATCCTCATCCAGATGATAGAAACCGCCGCTTCCCCTCCGGAAGGGATAAGATGTATCTTCCGCATCCTCTTTTGCCCGGAGGACTGCCTCCCTGGTCAAAAGCCTGGTGGATGTAGTGGCTTCCGAAGTCCGGGGCAGATAAGGCCTCATATCCTGGGTATCCATTCCCCGGCCGCCCTCCTTCCAGGCCCCTTCGTATTGGCCGGAAGCCGTGGCCCCGCCCCATAAAATAGGATAGACCGATGTTTTAAACAATTCTCTCACGGAAACCTCCCATCTTTTCTCCCGCCGGCTCCCGGAAGACCGCCTCTCTCACATGTCCCCTGGCTTCCTTAAGCAATTTCCCTGCCGTCTTAGCGTCACATCCGGCCAGAATCATAGTCACTGCCGTTTTCACACTTCCCCCCGCCTCATTGATAGCCCTGCGTGCCTCCTCCCGGGTCACTCCCGTGGCATCCATGGCAATATTTTCCGCCCTGGTGCATAATTTTTCATTGCTCTGCACCACATCCACCATGAGATTCTCGTAAGCTTTTCCGATTCTCACCATAGACGCCGTAGTAATCATATTCAGAACCAGCTTTTGCGCCGTTCCTGCCTTCAGTCTGGTGGATCCGGTCAGCACCTCCGGTCCCGTCTCTACCTCAATGGCAATCTCCGCCGCATGTCCGATTTCACTTCCTTTGTTGCAGGCCACCGCCGCAGTATGGCATCCCAGGCTTTTGGCGTATTCCAGCCCTCCAAGCACATAAGGTGTACGCCCGGAAGCCGCAATACCCACAACAACATCTTTCCCTGTGAGAGCGTGTTCCTCCAAGTCCCTCCTGCCCTGCTCCGGATCGTCCTCCGTACACTCCACAGGATGGCGCAAAGCTCTATCGCCCCCTGCAATCATACCAACCACCATTCCTGCAGGCACGCCGTATGTGGGCGGGCACTCCGAGGCATCCAGCACTCCCAGCCTTCCGCTTGTCCCGGCTCCCAAATAGAAGAGACGCGCTCCCTTATTGAAAGCCTCTTCCACAAGGGAGACCAATTCTGCAATTTCCGGCAGCACTTTCTCCACTGCATCCGGTACCTTTTTGTCTTCCCCGTTCATGGCCGTCACAATCTCCAGCGGTGTCATCCGGTCCAGATTCCTTGTATCCGGATTCCGGGTTTCCGTTATCATTCCCTCAAGTTTCAAGTCCTCTCTCCTTGCCTTTCCCTCAGGTATTTATTTTCTATGGTTTCAATGTATCTTTTTAAAATAAATATGTCAACATTTCTAAAGAATTGTGGTACAATGTTTTACAAAGAGATGCAGGATTGGCTTATTTACCATATTTCTTAAAACATTCCGGGGGTTTTTATGAAAAGTGCATTATTGAAACTAAGAGAATTAGAAAGTACCATGAGCAGTACGGAAGCAAATATTTCACGCTATATCCGGAACAATCCGGAAAAAGCCTGTACCCTCACCGTAAGAGAGCTGGCGGAAAATGCCTACGCATCACCCTCCAGCGTTATCCGGCTCTGCCACGCCATCGGATTTAAAGGTTTCAAAGACTTCCGGGAAGTTTTGCTGCTGGAGCTGGCCATGCTTGGGCGGGAGCTGAACCACAAAGAACGGGATGTGGCCCTTGGAGATTCCATGGAAACCATTATAGAAAAGGTCACTTTCAACAATATCCGTTCTTTGGAAGACACACAGCATTTGTTAAACCCGGATACCCTCTCCGATTGCGCCAAACTGCTTGTAACCTGCAGGACCATCCTGCTCTTCGGCATGGGTTCCTCCCTGTGCGTAGCCAAAGACACGTATCTAAAATTTTTAAGAATGAATAAACCCTGTATTGTAAATGAAGACTGGCATTCCCAGCTATTGCAGGCCAAAAACTCTTCTCCCGAAGATGCTGCAATCATCTTCTCCTACGGCGGGCAGACAAAAGAAATGATAGAATGTATGAATGTATTAAAGAAAAATCAGACTCCCTGCATAGCCGTCACCCGGTATGCACTTTCTTCTATTGCAAAGCTGGCAGATTACTGCCTCTACACTGCCGCCAACGAAACCCTCTTCCGGAATGGGGCCATGTCCTCCCGTTTATCACAGCTGAATGTGGTGGATATTCTCTATACGGGCTTTGCCTTCCTGCAGCACGACTATGCCATGAAGCAGCTGGTTCACACGCACATCCAGAAGGAAGAGCCCGGAGGCGGAGAGCCGTAATCAGCTCTCCACCGCACTCCCCACAATAAAATCAATGGTTTTGTCATATACCAGGCTGCCCTCAATCATCTCCCGCCCGTACATTTCCTCAAAGGCAGCGCCGTCCCCGGCGCCGTACTGGGCGGCCAGGTTCTCAAGGCCCTCCTGATACTCCTCCTCCGTGATGCCGATGCCCTCGGCCTCCGTAACTGCGTCAATAACCAGACGGCTTTTCAGCTGGAACTGAGCCAGCTCATCCACCTGGCTATCAAACTCTTCCTGTGTCATTCCCATGTAGGCAGACAGATACTCCTTAAGCTCCATTCCTGCATAGGAGGCATACATTTGCTGCTCCTCCACAATGCTGTCCCGCAGGGACTGAAGATCTCCCTCGGCACAGTCAAACTCCGAGGCGTCAATCAAAGCCTGAATGACCTGGTACTCCTTCTCAGACTGGCGGTTGCTCTCCTTGTACTGGGCAAGCCCCGTCCGCACAGCCTCCCGGTAGGCCTCCACCGTATCGTATTCCGTATTTTTCTTTACATACTCATCCGTCAGCTCCGCATCCACAAATTCCACAATTTCATGGACAGTCACTTCAAATACCACTTCCGCCCCGGACATGTCGGGGTTGGGATTATAGGGATCCGGGAAGGTCAGCGGCAGCTCGCAGCTTGTCCCTGTTTCCTTGCCAATCAGCCCTTCCTCAAATCCAGGGATAAAGGAACCGGAACCGATGGTCAGATTATATCCCTGTCCCTGGGAGCTTCCTCCCTGAAACTCTTCTCCATCCATGCGGCCTACGAAGTCAATGTTCACCGTATCCCCTTCTTCAATGACCGTCTTTCCCTCAATAGGCCGTGTAGCCGGATTGGCCGCCAGAAAAGAGTCAATCTCTGCCTGGACCTCTTCCTCCGTCACTTCCAGATCTACGTGAACCTGAATGCCTTTATAGGTTCCAAGCTTTGTCACGCTGCTGTCTGCAAACTCTCTCTCCGTTTCCTGGGATTCTTCGGCCGGAGCTTCCGGCTCTGCTTCCTTCTTTTCACAAGCCGCAGCCAGCACAAACAGTCCCGCTAAAATCAATACCCATACTTTTTTCTTTTTCATAAATTCCTTCCCTTTACCTTTTTATATTGTAGTAGAATACCACGTTTTCACTCCCCCGGCAAGTATTAGAGCAGCGGGGAGAACAATCTGGAGAACTGCTCCTTAAAACGCACCACATAGGAGCGGCGGCCGTAGAGATACCGGGTCACTCTGGTACAGGACTTTAAATCCTCCATAAAAATAGCCTCCAGGCGCTCCGCCGTCTTCACACTGTAGATCACGGCGCTTACTTCGAAATTCAGCTTAAAGCTGCGGATATCCAGGTTGGCAGTTCCATAACAGCTCACCGCCCCGTCCACTACCATGCCCTTGGCATGGAGGAAACCGTTGTCATAAGTATAGCATTTTGCCCCGGCATCCAGGAGATCCCCGATATAGGAGTAAGTGGCCCAGTAGACGAAGGGATGATCCGGCTTGCAGGGAATCATCACCCGCACGTCCACTCCCGACAGGGCGGCAATGCGGATAGCGCTCATTACTGTCTCGTCCGGAATAAAGTAGGGGGTCTGGATATAAATGTTCTTCCGGGCCTTGCTGATCATCTTCAAATAGACATTGCGGATATTCTGCCATTTGGAATCCGGCCCGCTGGTAATGATCTGTACGGCCTCCTCCCCCCAGTCTTCCTCCCCGCACTCCTGAAAATACCGGTCCGTAAGAAAAAGATTCTGCTTGGTGGTATAATTCCAGTCCAGGATAAAGCGGATATGCAGGGAAAGCACTGCCGAACCCCAGATTTGTAAATGGGTATCCCGCCAATAGCCGAATTTCGGATCCAGTCCCAGGTACTCCCTGCCGATATTAAAACCTCCTACAAAGGCCGTCCTGCCGTCAATCACCACGATTTTCCGGTGATTCCGGTAATTCATCCGAAGCTGCAGCCTTCCGAAGAGAGCCGGGAAAAACTCCCCCACCTGAATGCCCGCCTTCCGGAGCCTCTGCCAGTCCCTCTTCTTCATGGTCCGGCTTCCCATGCTGTCATAGAGTAGGCGCACTTCTACCCCCTGCCGCACCTTCTCAATCAGAAGCTTCTCGAAGGGCTCCCAGAGCTCATCGTTCCGCACAATATAGTACTGGATATGGATATAGGATTCCGCCTTCCTGATTTCCTCATAGAGGGCGGCAAACTTCTCCCTTCCGTCCGTGTAAATCTCAATCCGGTTGTCCGCACTGTAGACTGCATCCGCCGCTTCCAGATTCATCAGCATCATATCCGAAAATTTCGAAAGCCTGGGATCCGCCGGCTCAAATTCCTTCCGGATAATGGTTTCCTCCTGCTTGCTGATGGCGGAATACATGGCGTCCTCAATTTCCTTTGTCCGGAAAATGTGCTGCCGGTGAAAGTCATGTCCGATCATAAAATAAAGAAAAATCCCCAGCACAGGAATAAAATACAAAAGAAGCAGCCAGGTCCACACGGTTTTGGGCTCCCTACGCTCAAAAAAGACGATCAAAACCGACAGGATAATGTTAATAAAAAGCAGATGGTCCATCCAGAAACTGAAAATCTGGACGAGACCGCCCCAAAGAGCCTGTAAAACAATCAGCATGGCTGCTCCCCTCTTGCACAGTGCGGTATTTCTTTTCCTTGCACTTTCCAGGAAAAACTGTTATAATGTGTCCTACGTGAAGTACTTAGGAGGATCCGGAACTATGTCAAAACTTACCATAATTTTGTTAGTTATTCTCGCCCTGTTAATCGCTGCTTTCGTAGCCCTGATCATCGTGGGAAGGAAAGCCCAGCGCAGGCAGGCCCTGCAGCAGGAACAGATGGACGCTATGGCCCAGACCATCAGCATGCTGGTCATTGACAAAAAGCGGATGAAAATTTCCCAGTCCGGCCTGCCCCAGCAGGTCATTGACCAGACGCCGAAGCTTCTGCGGTGGAATAAGCTTCCCATCGTCAAAGCCAAGGTTGGTCCCAAGATGATGGTCCTCGTCTGTGACGAGAAGGTTTTTGAACTTATCCCCCTAAAGCGGGAAGTCAAGGTAGTGGTGAGCGGTATCTATATCTCCGCCATCAAGAGCGCCAGAGGCGGCCTGGAAGCTCCGGTAAAGAAAAAAGGCTTCTTCAAGCGCCTGTTCAAAAAATAGAATACCCGCAGATACAGCCTTCCCTACCCGGTGATTTCCTGGAGGCGGAAATCCTTGGCATTTTTCGATTTCACATTCACCCGGATGGAGCAGTCCGCCACAAACACATTGTCCATCTCCATAGAGTAGCGGACTTGGATATCAATGGTATCCTGCGCCTCCTGTATCCGGAACTCCGAAGTGAAAAATTCCATAGCAATATCCCCAAAGGGCGTCTCATAGACGGCCTTTGTTTTTCTGTTTTTCTCAAATACCATATGAGCCCGGATCAAGCCCTTTTTCGTCACCTCCAGGCTGTCCTCCCCAATTTTCAGAAGGTTCTGGATATGTTCCCTGGAGCCCTCCACCGCCTCCTCATAGATCAGATAGTGATTCCCGTTCTTTTCATCATAGCTTCCCGCCGTCACCACTTCCACCGGACCGCCTGTCTCCCCGCTCACAAGCTGAAGACCCGAAATACTAATCAATACCTGCTTTGTCATCCTGCCTAATACTCCTCTATGTTGATCTGTCTGGTACTTGTGATATCAAAGGGAAGAATGGAGTTGGCAAAGGCCTTGAAGCGCTCCGCCGCATCGCTGACAAAAAACTCATAGGGGTTTTCTTCCGTCTTATTGTGGCCCTGATTGTCCATCCCTTCCCTCCTAAGAAGCTCCCGAAGCTCTATGGCCGTCTCATAGGCCGGATTGACCAGGGTAACCTCCTCTCCAATCACCTTCCGCACCGTAGAGCGTATGAGGGGATAGTGGGTACAGCCCAGAATCAGCGTATCTACCCTGCGCTCCTTCATCTCCTGAAGATACCGCTCAGCCACTGCCTCCGTCACCGGATCTTTCAGCCACCCCTCCTCCACCAGGGAGACAAAAAGCGGGCAGGCCTTCTCACAGACCCGGGCCCCCGGCCGGAGGCTCTGTATGTAATCCCGGTAAATATGGCTGCCCACCGTGGCCTCCGTGGCAATGACGCCGATATTTCCCCCGGTACTGGCCCTGGCGGCCACTCTGGCTCCCGGCTTTACCACGCCCATAATGGGAAGCTCCAGTTCCTCCTTAAGGGTTTCCAGGGCATAGGCGCTGGCCGTATTGCAGGCGATCACAATGGCCTTCACATTCCTGGTCCTTAAAAACCTTGCAATCTGCCGGGAATAACGGATCACCGTATCCTGGGACTTCGTCCCGTAAGGCACCCGGGCCGTATCCCCAAAGTACACGATCCGTTCCTTGGGAATCTGACGCATAATCTCCCGGGCCACCGTCAGGCCGCCTACGCCGGAATCAAAGACCCCAATGGGGGCTTCTCTTACTGGAATCATAATGTTCTCCTAATTAACGATTTAAAAAAGTAAGATATTTAAACCGGATTTTCACCTGCACATCCCCGCCCGGCACTTCCCCCTCCCCTTCTTCCAGGGCGTCCGCCGTCCCGAATTCCGGGTAAATGCCGCCCCACCAGGCCGTGCAGGATGTCTGCGCCGGAGAGGGCCCGTAAACATAAGGGGCGAGGGCACAGGTCCCTAGAAAGCCCAGGGACAGGGAAAGGGCAAGGATCAAAAGTTTTATCTGTTTCATGGCAGTACTCCTTCCAACTCGTTTTCCAGAGGATTGCCATTTTTTACCTGGTTTATGCCTGCTGTTCCCGGATATCCGTAAGAATTGCCTGCTCCTGGTTATCGATGTGTTCCCAGACCACGGCGGCTACTGACTTTTTGTCCCCATTGCGGATACCGTTGTAAATCTTTTGGTGCTCCTCATCCAGCCTTTCATGGGATTTCTTATCTTTCAGGTACTCCAAACGGTAACGGTACATCTGCTCCCGGAGATTATTCAAAATATGGATCAGCCTGGCATTGTCCGTGGCCTCATAGATAATCTCATGGAACCGCACATCCGCAGCCGCCAGGGCAGTCACATCCTTTGTCCCTTTCAGGCGGCGGAATTCCTCCCTGGCCTTTCCCAGCTCTTCCAGGAGCTCCGGCGTAATGCGCTCGCAGGCCACCTCGGCTGCCAGGATTTCCAAGGTTCTGCGGACCTCCAGGACATTTTTCAGATCCTTCTCCGTAATGCTGGCCACAATAGCTCCCCGGCGGGGAATCATCACCACCAGCCCCTCCAGCTCCAGCTTCCGGATGGCTTCCCGGATGGGGGTGCGGCTCACCCCCAGGCGCTCGGCTAAGTGAATCTCCATCAGCCGTTCTCCCGGTTCCAGCTCTCCCCGGAGAATCGCCTGGCGCAGGGTCTGGAACACCACATCCCGCAGAGGAAGATATTCATTCATGGTTGTCGTATTCATAGCTGGGCCCTCCTGTTATACGGGGTTGTGAGAAACAGCTGTTTCGCCAGATGCCCCCGCTTCAAAACTGCAAAAGCTTTTTTCGCCTCCTGGCGGCTCTTAAAAATACCGAAAACCGTGGGACCGCTTCCGCTCATAAGGGCAGCCTGGGCTCCGCAGCGCATCATGGTATCCTTAAGCTTCTGGATAACCGGATATTCCGGCACAGTCACCGTCTCCAGCACATTTCCCTGTTCCATACGGCCGGCCAGCCCCTGGAGATCCCCCTGTGTAAGGGCTTCCCTCATGCCGTCAATGTCCGGGTGGAAGGGAAGGGCAGAGGCCTTAAGGTTTTCGTAGACAAAACGGGTGGAGACGCTGACCCCGGGTTTCGCCACCAGGATATAACAGGGGGGCATAGGGGGAAGGGGGGTTAAAATTTCCCCGATTCCTTCCGCCAGGGCCGTCCCCCGCATCACGCAGTAGGGAACATCCGCCCCAATCTTCACCCCCCGCTCCATCAGCTGTTCCGTGGAAAGCCCCAGTCCGTACATGCGGTTGATTCCGAACAGCACGGCGGCAGCGTCCGAGCTTCCCCCGGCCATGCCCGCCGCTACGGGGATATATTTTCTCAAATCGATAGCGATGCCTCCCCGGATCTCAAACTCATCCAGCAGAAGCTTCGCTGCTTTGTAAACCAGATTGTTTTCATTGGACGGCAGGTAATAGAGATTGGTCTTCACCTGAATCCCCGGCTGCTCCTGCTTCTCCAGAAAGATCCGGTCATAAATATAAACCGTCTGCATAATCATCCGCACTTCATGGTAGCCGTCCTCCCTGCGCCGGAGCACATCCAGCCCTAAGTTGATTTTCGCCAGCGCCTTTAACTGCATTTTATCCATGCTATGTTTCCCCTTTTTCCCCAAATTCATGCCGCAGCCCTTCCAGGGAAAATTTGCACTTTCTATGTTTTTTGTATACACAAAAGTATAGCAAATTTTTTCCGGAAACGCAACCAAAAAGCTGGCCTCTCCATAAGAAAACCGGGGATACCTGCCGCACACAGCACGGCAGACATCCCCGGCTTCGGAGATAATCTCCCCGTTACATATTTTCCATCTGTTTCACCAGCAGAAGTTTCTGTCCCGGCAGAACCTCCTGGGAGGTCATTTCGTTCATACTGCAGATCTGCTCTCCGGTGGTATGGTAAGCTTTTGCAATGTCCCAAAGGGTATCCGAAGGCTGGACCACGTAAATCAAAAAGCCCGGCAGAGCCTTCAATGCCTCCAGATTCAGAGGGTGTTCTTTCACATCCGAAATATGCTGCACCGTCACCCGGTCCAGTACCAGTGCGTGGATGAGAATCCCTGCCTTCACTTCCAGTTCTTCACTGCTCACCATATTTACGGAGAGCTGATCCAGGGTAGTCTGGAGGTAATAAACGCTGTTTTTCCCAATGCCCGAAACCTCCACCAGGTGCTCGAAAGGCACGGCTCCTTTGATACACAGGAAGGGATGGCTGTCGTCGGAGGTCACATAGAGGACCTGGACCGCCACCACGCCCTCCACCAGAAGGCCTTCCTCCGTCACCCGGATATCATCCACTTTCACCTCTCCCCGGCTGTGGCAGATCTGTAAAATCTGTGCCTCCACGCTTCCGGTCTTCATGCGCTCTGATACCCGGCACTTAGAGGCGTTGCAGGCCAGAAGGTTCTCATAGACCGCCGGAGTGGTAATAAGCTCCAGTTCCCTGGAGGGGCTGTAGAGATCGCAGACCATGCCCAGATGCTCCTCCTCGTAAATCTGGATATTCAGTTCCAGAACGGCGTCAATATTTACCACCCGCAGCTCCCCGTCATAATCCGGTTTTACTTCCAGATCCCCGTGGGCCAGGTTCATCTCGATATTTTCCAGCATTCCTTCCTGGCAGCCCCCCACGTCCACACGGCTGTTAAAGGGAAGGGCCTGCTCCATCCAGTAGGCTTTTCCGCTCTCATCCTCTCCCTCGTAAAGGATAAAGACCACAAGCTCCCCCTTGATCAGGACTTCCCCCTCCGAGAGCCGCAGCTCCGCCCCCTGTACGGAAACATCCTGCCACAGCACCTCCCGGATATTCGGCTTGTTGGCCGGAAGGATGATCTCGTCCTTAATCCGGCAGGTATCTTTCTTCTGTACCGCCAGGCCGGCCGCCGAGATATGGCAGGTCTTGATCTGTATATCCTCGGAACCTTCCGCCGCTACGGGCACTTCCTCGTCAAAAAGCTCCTCCACAGCCAGTTCCAGGGTCAGGACCGTTTTAATGCTCAGCTTTCTGGAATTGATCAGAAAGGCAGACACGTCCTCCAGCATCCATTTCAGCTGCAGGCTGTCTCCGTCTTTCGCATTCTCCACGTTCATGGTCTCCTCAAAAGGAATCTGCCCCTGAACGCTATGTAAACTGTTATCCAGGGAATCCCCCATGTACAAAACCGAAAACTGAAGGCTGCCCTTTACCTTAACCCGGCCGGCCTCCACCTTCACTTCCCCGATGTCGATGGTTCCCTTCTCCTGGATAAGCATGCCGGCATCCGGCATCTGATCCGGAATATTATAGTCATCATCCAGGGTAATCTGGCTGACTGCTTTTCCTTTCTGCCGGTTCATGTGAATATTTTTCCGAACAAGCTCCACAACACACACCTGCTTTCTTCTTTCCTTTCTACCAGTCTATGCCCTGTTTCCCAACTTATGCCAGCCTCAGTGAAATACCACCGGTTTATCCACATATTCCGTCTTCACCACCAGACAGGGGAAGCTGGGAGTCTCCGCCACTGTCTCCTCCCTGGAAGGGCCTATCAGGCTGGTGTCAAAGTAAACGGCATTTTCCGACAGGTACAGTTCGTTTACCGCAATGCTGTAACCGCTGGTTTTCTGCTCCCCATAGCCCACGCAGATATAAAGGCTCTGCTCCTCCTCATAGGTAAGTTTAAAGGGTTCTTTCCGCTTTTCTTCCAGAATCGCCTGAAGTCCCTCCGGAGCCTTTCCCTCCTCCACAATGGTATATTCCAGGTCCTTTAGCTTCTCCCGCTCATTCGTCTGTACGCTGCACCCGGACAAAAGCAGCATACAGCCTGCCATAAAAATCCAAACCATTTTCCGCATACATTTCACCTCTTTTTATACTTATGGGGAAAATGCTTGTATTATCCTTGTTTTTTGCCGCCAACTTTATTATAATGAGGAAAGGCGGAAAACAGCCTGTAAGGAGGAAAATTATGCAGTTTAAAACATCGGCCGATACCCATGTGAACCACAGGTACAGCGGCATTCTGTTACATCCCACATCCTTTCCCTCCCCCTACGGAATCGGGGACTTTGGAAAAGGAGCCTATGAGTTTGTAGATTTCCTGGAGGCGGCCGGGCAGCATCTCTGGCAGATTCTTCCCCTGGTCCCCATTACCTCCTTCGGCAATTCCCCCTACCAGGGCTTTTCCGTGTTCGCCGGGGAACCCCTTCTTATCAGCCCGGAGCTTTTGAAAGAGAAGCGCCTGCTGTCCCAGGAGGATCTGAAAAGTATCCCGGATTTTAATCCGGTCAAGATCGATTATGATCTGGTCCGGGAATACAAGTACGGCCTTTACCGGAAAGCTTTTGCCGCCTTTCTCCACACGGCGGACAAAAACCTTCTGGAAGAATACGATTCTTTCTGTGAAGCCAATGAATTTTGGCTCAAGGATTACTGCCTCTTTATGGCGGTACGTGATTATCACGGTGGAAGCTCCTGGATGGAGTGGCCGGAAGAGCTGCGCAATCCCACAGAGGAAAGCCGTGCCATCTGGAGCCAAAAACTCAAAGAGGATATTTCCTATCACCGGTTTTTACAGTATCTCTT
>CAJUMM010000062.1 GCA_910586955.1 uncultured Lachnospiraceae bacterium
CCGGGTATGAGTTTAAGGGTTTATCAAAAAAATGTAAGGGCAATCTCCTTTTATCAGAGAGAACAATTTCTGATTCAGTCAGAAAGTATGGATGACGCCGTCAATGAAAAAGAGTTTGTGATGGCTTGGCGGGTAAAAACATAAAATTGGGAGGGAGGTACAAGATGGTGAAAGATTCCCTGCGGGAGAGCCTCAGTTATTGGGGCCTGTGCTGTAAGCTGTTGCTGTCCAAAAAGCAGCTGGATCCGGAATTTGTATCTTTTGGAAGCCATAAGCATCAGTATTTTTTTTATTATGAACCTCCAAATGCGATAAGCGGTAAGGTGATCCTGTGGGTGCATGGGGGCGGCTGGAATGGGGGAACGCCAAAGATGTTTGATTTTGTGGGGCAGTGTGTGGCAAGAGAAGGTTATCGTTTCATTTCCCTTGGATACAGGCTGGCGCCTAAGTTTAAGTATCCCTGCCAGATAGAAGATGTCTGCACCGGTTATAAGGCGGCAGTTAAGTTCCTGAAGGAAAAAGGAATCGATACCTCAAAGGTGATTGTCTCCGGCCCTTCCGCCGGGGCGCATTTATCCTCTATTCTCTGCTACAGCAGGAAGGTCCAGGAGAAATGGAAGGTTGATGTGTCGGATGTAGCCGGGTTTATCGGAGTGGGAGGGCCGTATAGTTTTTCCGGGAAGCAGTCCTTGGCTGTGAGGATTCTTTTAAACCAGCTGTTTGCCAAAGGTTATGACAGAGTCCAGGGGGAGCCGTGTTTTCTTATGGACAAGAGTACTATTCCTATGCTGCTGATTCAAAGCAGGCACGACGGGTTGATCGGGTATTCCTGTGGGGAACTTTTTTCTGAAAAGGCAAAGAGCCTGGGTAATGCGTGTGAGCTTTATCCGGTTGCGGATAAAAAGAATACCCATTCCTGGTATACGGCGGGAATGTTTCTGGAAACCCGGAAGACGAACCAGGGGCTTAATAAATTTTTCTCCTGGATTGAAAATATACCCTAGGCTCAACATGTGAAAAGAGAGATTCCGGATTGTCATTAGGGGGAAAATTCGTTATACTGGAGGAGGTATGAAAAATCACACTTTGCATGCCAGGGAAAAAGCGGCGTTCGGATGGGGAGAGTATGGAGCTTTCTGAAGTTATAATAAGGGAAATGCGGGACGGGGAGCAGAAGCAGATACGGAAAATTGCCAGGAGAGCCTTTCAGGTTGTGGAAGGGCTTTTCGTAGGTACTCCCAAAAAGGCAATGGCGGCAGAATGGGAGGGCAGGCTGATAGGCGGCATCCTATATCAGGATTTGAGTGCCGGGAAGAAAAAGACGGCCTACATTGACGAGGCTTTTGTAGCTCCGGAATATCAGGGGCTGGGCGTAGGAAAAAAGCTGTATACGGAAACCTTCGCACATTTGTGGGAACAGGGCTACGAGGTGTTGACCGCATTGGTGAAAGACGACAATGTGGGTTCCTGGAAGCTGTTTTTGGACAATCGGTTTCAAAGGGTGAGCCTTGGGGAAATCATCCGGGAGATTGGAGTTGCAGGGCTTATCAAGCATTATTTAAAGACGCCCTTGGGGATTGCCGTGGGGATGGATTTTTATATGTCCGGCAGGAGTAATCAGGTGACAGGGAAAGGGAATGGGACGTTGGAGTTTTTGGCCTTTTTCCTGGCAAATACGATTCTGCTTTTTCCTATCTGGATCCGGCTTTTGTGCAAGGATTCCGGTGGGTTCCTGTGGAATTTTCCGGCGTACCTTACCATTTTGCTGCTGTTTGTGTTAAGCCGCTATGCGGGGATGAAAATAGCAGGCAGCCAAGGCAAATTCCGGTTCAACAATGGGGGGAGTTTGCTGCTGCCTCTGTTAAGCTTGTTCGGAAATCCGTTCCTTATGAATGCAAACTGGTATCCCCAGGAGTATGAGGATACGGAAAGCTTTCGAAGGAAGCTGGCCATACCGGAAGTGGTTAAATGGCTGGTTTTTATAGGTCTGCCCTTTCTAAAGCTGGTGCAGAGTCCTTATGCCCAGGCTGTGGGGCAGTGGGCTGCCGTATATCTGGTGTTTATGCTCATTCCGCTGTATCCCTTTGAGGGATTTGGCGGAGGAAGAATTTATCGTTATCATAAAAAGCTGTGGTTTGCCATGTGCGTGATTACCATAGCGGAACTGTTTGCATAAAGGGAGCGCATAAAATGAAGCTTCATCTGGAAAAAGCATCGGAATCCTATGTGGTGGGTGTTCTGCTGGCCATTGCAGGCGGGTACCTGGATGTATATACCTATATCTGCCGGGGCGGCGTCTTTGCCAATGCCCAGACGGGCAATATTGTTTTGCTGGGTATCAATCTGGCGGATCGGAACTGGTCCAAGCTTTTGCTTTATATGTACCCGATCCTGGCTTTTATGGCCGGAATCCTGGTGACGGAGTTTGTGAGGAGGAAATTCCGCTACAATCCGGGGCTTCACTGGAGACAGATTGTCATTGTTCTGGAGTTTTTGGTGCTGTGGATCATCGCATTCACGCCTTCCGGGGCTTATGATGATGTGGTGAACTCGGCGGTATCTTTCGTCTGTTCCATGCAGGTAGAAAGCTTCCGGCGGTTTAACGGAAGCGCCTACGCCACCACCATGTGTACGGGGAATTTGAGGAGTGCCACGGAGCAGCTGTTCTACTACAATATCAACAAGGATCAGGAAGCCCGGAGGAAAAGCCTGCAGTATTACGGCATCATTCTCTTCTTTATCCTGGGTGCCGTTATAGGGACAGCCCTGACCAGGGCTTTTTTGGAGCGGTCGGTGCTGATTGTGTGCCTCCTGCTTTTGATGGTGTTTGTCATTATGTTTATTCCTCCGGTGGAACCGGAGAAGGCAGATTAAATACTGCGGAAAGGATATAAAATGAAGAATCAGATGAGATGGTTATTATGCACGGTACTTGTAGTTCTCCTGTTGGGAGGCTGCGGGAAGTCCGAAGGTTCCGGGAAAGAGAACCCTTCCGGGGAACAGGAAAAGGGAGAGACGGCAACTTTGTATATCGGTACCCGGGCCGGGGGATTTGCCGAATATCCCTTTGCCTATGAAGGGGTTCTGACGCCGGAGCTTTTGATCCAGGGGATCGGAGAATTGACCGGATGGAATTTGACGCTTGCGGATCAGGTTTTTACCGGGAAAGGCGGCATGAGCATCTGCCTGTCCGGGGAATCCGCCTTGTTTACCGGACCTCCGGATCCCCAGAAAGAGGAGTTCCATATGTTCGACGGGGCGCAGCTTGCGGAGACGATTCTGGACAGTATTGAGAAGACCTTGCAGGAAGGATTTACCGGGGAGGGCGGCAATCCCGACGCATTGGATATCTATTATTTCATGGAGGGGGAACAGCCCCTGGAGCTTCCGGTGCTGGGGCTTAAGTGGCCTTTGGATCAGCCTTATGACTGGGCTGGGGCGGAGAAGGTGGAATAGAAAAAACCCGGAGGTTTTTTATTTGATTAAAACCTCCGGGTTTATTTTGTTAATGTAGATTTCCAGGGAAGTCCGGTCAATGAGGGAGGGGATGATACCCTGCCTGGAAATGCAGAAACCGGCGGCGTAGTTGGCGATTTCCACAGATTTTTCTATGGAGTATCCATAGAGAAGATAGGAAGCCAGGGCACTGATAAAGGCATCGGACCCTCCGGTGCTGTCGATAAGTTCGAAATGGTTGGGCGGGTAGTACTTTACGGAGTCCGCCGTTTTTAGATAGCACCCGTTAGTCCAGGAAGTGATAATAATGTTTGGGATCCCCATTTGGGAGAAGAAAGAAAGCTGGCTGTCGGTATCGGAGATTCCTCCGGTCAGTATGGAAGCCTCCACTGTATTGGGGACCAGGATATCAATTTTATCTCTCCGGAGCTTGTCCAGAGTCTTCAGATGGACGGGTTTTAAAATGGTGACGCAGTCGTTTTCCTTGGCAATTTCCAGGGAGCGGTTTACGGCTTCCAGAGGGATTTCCGTAGATACAATAAAATAACGGGTATGTTCAAATACCTGTTTGACTTTTTCGATGTAGGCTTCATCGATGGCCATATTGGCTCCGTCCAGAATGGAACGGGCGTTGGCGCCGTCCGGCTGGATGTAGATGAAGGCTTTTCCTGTGCTGTAAGTCTTGTCTCTGGTCAGAGCAGACAAATCCACATGATTTTCATTTAAAACCGAATAGATCATATCCGATTCCGGATCATTTCCGATCTTCCCAATGATGGAGACATTGTGATGGAACCGGGAGACACCCACTGCGTGGTTCGCACCCTTTCCTCCAGGGGAAACGGAGTAACTGGTAGTGTGAGAGGAGATGCTGGGTGCCGGGAAATGCTGGATATTAAAAATGGTATCAATGTTGATGGAACCTAGGACCACGATCTTTTCATCCCGCAGGGTGTGGGGGACATCGATGGTCACAGGGGTGACCGGATAGGCATAAGCAGAGTTCTCAAGAGTCCGGCAGTCATTTTCTGACAGGGATACGGCCAGCTCTCCAATCCGGCAGGCAAATTCTCCTTCCGGCAGGGAGACGGAAGAGATAAGCTGATTCTCTTCTGCCTGCCCGGCAGCCAGAATGGAGAGATAAAAGGGAATCCGATATCCCCTGGAGTGAAATTCCTGATAAATTTTGGTCCCCAGGGAGATACTGTCTGTAAAGACGGCGGTAATCTGATTTGCTTTGATAAAGTTAAGGCAGTCTTCTCCCGTATACCGGTGAAAAAGTTTTTCGTGAAAAAACAAGGCATGATCCAGCATGCACTGGCGGAATCCATTCATAAGGGAGACGTGGAAAAAGGAATCCCCCTTCCCTTCGTAAAAAAACGCAATATTTCGGTGCCTGGCCTGGATAAGGCGGGAGATTCCCTGATAGGCAAGTTCCTCCGGATCAAGGTGAAGGGAGTCTTTCGTCAAATGCCCCAGAAGAAGATATTTAATGCCGAATTTATCCAGTTCCCGCTGGCAGGAGAGGCTCTCCTCACATAGAGGCTTCCAGATCAAGATGTCAGGACTGTGGGAACAGAGGTAGGAAATGTTTTTCCGCTCCGTTTCCTGGGAGCCGGAGCTGTTTAAGATCAGCAGATGATAGCCAAAGGATTCCAGACATTCCGACAGACGACTGATAAAGACAGAATGTCCCTTTTTTAAATGGATCAAAAGACCGGCGGTAAAGGTCTTTCCGGTATTGGTATTTTTGATTTTCGCATAGGGGGTATAATTGTATTCTTTTACGATAGCCAGTACTTTTTCTTTGGTGGCCGGGCGGATATGCTCGTCCTTGCCGTTGACGATTTTAGAAACGGTGGATACGGATACCCCTGCAATTTTTGCAATATCTTTGATATTCATAATAACCTTGCCTTAAATTTTAGTTTTTGATATTGACATATTATCACAGGCATGATATAAAGTAAATATGAAAACTGTTTCAGAAAATGTTTTCATCATGCAATATACATAAAAGAAAGGGGAAGAAGTATGAAAAAGAGAAGTGTAGCATGGATGATGGTGGTTGCGGTAACTCTTCTGTCGGCCTGTGCAGGCAAACAGGAGCAGGCACCGGCTGCTCCAAAGGTTCAGGAGGAAGAGACGGAGACAGAAAAAGAGGCGGAACCGGCAGAAGGAGAGACTGTGAGAATCGGAGTGACTACGGCTCTCACGGGCCCGTCGCCCTTAAACGGACAGAGAACCAGGGAAGGCGTTACCATGGCTCAGGAGGAGATCAACGCCCAGGGGGGTATCGGCGGGAAAACCTTGGAGATTGTGATAGAAGACGACGGAGCTACTACAAGCGGAACCATGAATTCCGTCAATAAGCTGCTGTCCTCGGATATTTTGGCTTTGATTGGGCCTCATATGTCCTCCAACGTGCTGGCGGTACAGGAGCAGCTAAAAGAAAACGGCATGGCATTTCTGGCGGGAGGCTCCTCCCCGGGACTGACGGAGTTGGGAAATGAATTTTTATTCCGGGTACGTCCTTCGGACTCCCTTGCCTGCAAGATTGCTGTGAAATACCTTCTGGATGAGGTGGGAGCACAGAAGATCGGAATGATTTACGACACGGATAACTGGGCTACCTCGGCGAAAGAGGTGGTGGAAGCGGAGCTGGGGGCAAAAAATATAGAATTTATCTGCGAAGGCTATAATACCGGGGACAAGGATATGACCGGACAGCTTGCGAAGCTTAAGAATGCCGGTATGGATGCCCTGATTGTATGGGGGCATGATGCGGAGATTGCCATCATTGCCAAGCAGATCAAAGAGGTGGGGATTGAGGTTCCTATTATGGGTTCTGCGGGTTTTGCCATGAGCACGGTTCTGGATCTGATTGATCCGGAGGTATCTGCCGGCATACTGACAGTCAGTGAATTTACGCCTTATTCGGAAGAGGAAGGAATTCAGGAATTTGTGAAAAAGTATCAGGAAAAGTACGGAAGCGATCCGGATTTGTATTCGGCGGCCTACTATGACTGTATTTATCTTCTGAAAGATGCCATTGAGAGGGCGGGAAGCACGGATGCGGATGCCATCCGGGCAGCTTTGGCAGAGACGAAGGACTTGAAGGGAGTTATGAGTACCATGACCGCTTCCGAAACCGGTGAAATGATCCACGAGATGAGTATCTGCGAGGTACGGGACGGGAAGGCCTATGTGATTCAGAAGGTGTATGAGGACGGCTACGAGCCCTGATTGGACCGGAGGGACGCCTTGAGCCTGCAGAGGAAAGAGAGGATGGCTGCCGCATGGAGCGGCGGCCCCTTTAAAAATAGCTCGCATACAGAAAGAAGGGAATTATGCAGTCGATCATTCAGTTGATTATAAATGGATGCGCCTCCGGGTTCATTTATTTTCTGGTAGCATTTGAAATCACAATTATCTATAATTCATCGGGCCTTATGAATTTCAGCCATGAAAAATTTATTGTTTTCGGCGCCTATGTCTTTGGAGGCCTCTTTGTCCGCATGATGGGGTTCGGCCATCTGGAGAGCGTGGTATTTACCTTGATTTTTATGGCTGTGTTTGGAGCAGTGGTGGCGATTGGGATTTTTAACCCTCTGAAAAACCTGCCTTCCAACGTGTTTGCTATTTTTGGGACGGTACTCTTGTCCCGGATTCTCACGGAGCTTACCCGGATTATCTGGGGAGCCGCTCCTTTTGGCGTCAACGGTTTTCTAACCGGCTATGTGGATCTGGGAAGTGCCACCATTTCCAAGGCGAACTTATGTATCATTGGAGTGTCCCTGGTTTTTCTGTGGGGCCAGAATCTCTTTTACAACCGGACCCGGCTTGGAAAGGCTATGCGCTGTGTGAACCAGGATAAGCATGCCGCCGCTCTGATGGGAATTGACGTAAAGAAATGCAATATCATTACCGTGGCTATGAGCGCCTGCGTATGTGCAATCATCGGAATGCTGATTATCCCCCTTTATAACGTGGATTTGTCTATGTCCGGAACCATTGCTACGAAAGGTTTTATGTCCTGTGTGGTGGGGGGCTACGGTACCATTCCGGGAGCCATTGCCGGCGGACTGTTCCTGGGCGTGATTGAGAATCTCTATACGTATTTCGGTCCTGCGATTTACAAAGATGCCGTATCCTTTCTGGTGTTTATAGGTTTTCTGTTAATCCGTCCCAACGGGATTCTGGGAAAAGTGAAGATAACGAGATCATAGGGAGGGCAGAAAATGAAGAAAACAAGGAACGGGATTGTAATAGGAGGGAGTTTGGCGGCGTCCTTACTTCTCCCGGTATTAATTCAAAACAATTACAATCAGATTCTTTTAAATCAAACCATCGTTTATATTATGGTTGCCTTGGGATTGAATTTTACGATGGGCCTTTCAGGTTCCTTTGATTTTTCCGTGGCTGCCGTCTTTGGCCTGGGTTCTTATACCACGGCTCTTCTGACCACCAGACTGGGAATCAATCCCTGGATTGGGGTGGCGGCCGCAGTCTGCATGGGAGCGCTGGTGGGCCTGGTTCTGGGGGTGCCAAGCCTGCGACTGCGGGGAATCTATTTTGTGCTGGCAACCCTGGGTTTTCTGGAGATTGTGCGGCAGCTCCTGAGCAATATGACCTGGCTTACGGGAGGAACCAACGGAGTTGCCAACATTCCCCCTCTGGAAATTTTCGGGATCAGCCTGAAAAATGCAAAAGTTTTCTACTATGTGGCCCTGGCTTTCCTGCTGGTTGGAATCGGCATTGCCTACCGGATTATTAGTTCCAAATGGGGACGAACTTTGATTGCCGTTAAGGATAACGAAGTAGCCGTGGATGGCTGCGGAATCGATAAGGCATCTTTTAAAATCAAGGCCTATATGATAGGATCCTGCTTTACGGCTTTTGCCGGAGCCTTGAATGCCCACTTGTTTCAGTTTGTGCACCCGGCGGATTTTACCTTTGATTTTACGGTAAAGTTTATTATGATGCTTATGCTGGGGGGACTGGGGACTATTCCCGGCTGCATTGTGGGCGGCATGATTGTGACGCTTCTGCCGGAGGCCCTCAAATTCCTGGGGGAGTACTACTGGCTGGCCTTCAGTATTTTGATGCTGGTGATGATGATGTTTGTGCCCTACGGATTTGTCTCCATTCCGGGGCTTCTTAGAAAGAGGATGAAGAGGATAGAAGGGAGGCGCGGGAATGGCTGATATTTTACAGGTACAGAAGCTATCCAGGCAGTTCGGCGGTTTGAAAGCCGTGGACCAGTTTTCTATGGACGTGGAAGAAGGCTCCATTCACGCTCTGATTGGCCCCAACGGAGCGGGGAAAACCACCATTACCAATCTGATTTGCGGCGAAATTGAACAAAACGAGGGGGATATTTTGTTTCAGGGACAGAGCTTGACGGGGCTTAAAGTCTATCAAAGGGCGGGAAAAGGCATTGGAAGAACCTATCAAAATATCCGCTTGTTTGACAGTTTGACGGTTGTGGAGAATCTGGAAGTGGCTGCCCGGATTGAGCATAGCTGCGGGATGCTTAAGACCATTGTGTCCAAAGCGGCAGGGGAACGAGAGAAAAAAGAGCGCCGGGAGAAGTCCATGGAAGTGTTAAGCTACATAGGCATGGAACATCTGGCACAGGAACCTGTCCGGGGACTTCCCTATGGAAACAGGAAGATCCTGGAGATTGGAAGGGCCCTTGTGACGGAGCCTAAGCTTCTTTTGCTGGACGAGCCGGCGGCGGGTTTAAATCCTTCGGAGCGGAAACGGCTGGTGGATATTATTTACAAGATACATGATAAGGGCGTGTCTATTTTTCTCATTGAGCATAATATGGATGTGGTCATGACCATCAGTGGCAAAATTACCGTATTAAATTTCGGAAAGAAGATTGCGGAAGGAACTCCGAAAGAAATCCAGAATAATGAGGAGGTTATCGCGGCATATTTGGGCAGCCGTTTTAGAAAGCAGGGTGTGGAAGCATGCTAGAGATCAAGGGTTTAAATGTATTTTACGGGGAAGTACAGGCGCTCCATAATGTGGACATGTATGTGGGAAAGGATGAGATCGTCTCTATCATAGGGGCCAATGGGGCGGGAAAATCTTCCCTGATGAAAACCATTATGGGCGAGAATCGCCCGAGCAGCGGAGAGATTCTTCTGGAAGGGAAAAGCCTGGTGGGAAGGCACACCCATGCCATTGTGAAAGACCGGATTATTTACATTCCGGAGGGACGCAGGATTTTCTACGAGCTGTCTGTAAGGGAAAATATCGAGATGGGCGCCTATGCCAGGAAGTTAGGAGCCAGACAATTAAAGGAAGAGATGGAAGAGGTGCTGGATATTTTTCCCAGGCTCCGGGAGCGCCTGGATCAGATGGGCGGGACGCTGTCCGGCGGAGAACAGCAGATGCTGGCCATTGCCAGAGGGCTTATGGGAGATCCCAGACTTCTGATGCTGGACGAGCCCTCCCTGGGACTGGCGCCTATTATTGTGGATGAGGTGTTTGAGATTATTAAGCGGATCCGCAGGGAAAAGCATATCCCTGTGATCCTGGTGGAACAAAACGCCTATATGGCCCTAGCCGTTTCCCAGAGGGCCTACGTGCTGGAGCTGGGACGCGTGGCGCAGTCGGGAGAGAGCTCGGTATTGATGGAAAGCGATGATGTGAAGAAATCTTATCTGGGAGGTTAGCTATGGAGAGAATCAGAGAAATATTTCCGAAAAAAAAGCCTGTTATCGGGATGGTGCATCTGCGGCCCTTGCCGGGGTCGCCCCATTACGACCCTTCCTTTATGGATATGAAGAAAATCCTGGAGATCGCCGTGGAGGAGGCCTGTGAATTGGAGGCTGCCGGCGTGGACGGGGTGCAGGTGGAGAATATGTGGGATCTTCCCTATTCCCGGCCGGAGGATCTGGGTTATGAGACGGCCGCAGCCCTGGCAGTGGGAATCTATGAGGTAGGAAAGCGTGTGTCCATACCGGTGGGAGCGGAGTGCCATATGAACGGGGCGGAGTGTGCCATGGCTTGTGCGGTTGCGGCCGGTGCAAGGTGGATCCGGGTGTTTGAGTGGTGCAATGCCTTCGTCTCCCAGTCCGGCCTGATAGATGCCGCAGGAGCCCGCACAGCCCGCCTCAGGCATAACCTGCGGGCGGATCATATTGCGGCTTTGTGCGATGTGAATGTAAAACACGGAAGCCACTACATTATTCATGACAGAAGCGTGCCGGAACAGGCTATGGATATTGAAGCCCAGGGAGGAGACGCCGTAATTGTCACCGGGTTTGACACGGGAATGCCTCCCAGGGCGGAAGATGTCTGTGCCTGCAAAAAGAGGGTAAATATCCCCGTGTTTCTTGGAAGCGGAATCCACCGGACCAACATTTTTGAGCTTCTTTCGGCAGCGGACGGGGCCATTGTGGGAAGCGCCTTTAAGAAAGAGGGAAACTGGAAAAATCCTGTGGACGGCCGGGAAACAGCGGCTTTTATGCGGGAAGTGGAACGGCTGAGAGACGGGATGCGGGGAGACGGACATGAAAAATAAGGTTATTAATTTAGGAACGGCCAATGTAGATGAGATTATAAAAACCGATGTGCTTCCCAGAGTAGGGGAAACCAGATTTTCTCACCGGTACTGCGCCCTTTTGGGCGGAAAAGGGGCCAATCAGGCGGTTGCGGCCCGCAGGGCCGGGGCTTCGGTAGTTTTTTTGGGAAGTATCGGCGCAGATAACTATGGAGAGTTTGTCAGGAAGAAGCTGAAGGAAAATGATATAGACACCTCTTTTCTTGTGACCTGTAAAGAAAAGCCTACCGGAATCGCTCATGTATGGGCGGAGGATTCCGGCCACAATTCCATTATCTGTTATCCGGGAGCCAATCTGGGCAGTGAAGAGGAGCAGTTAAGAAACTTCCGGGAAATTTTGGAGCCTGGAGATGTGATTCTTCTGACGCTGGAGTACAGGAAGGATTTCATAAAAGAGATTGCTGGTACGGCAAAAGAAAGGGGCTGCCGGCTGATTCTGGATCCCTCCGGACATGTGGAGATTGGGAAAGATACCGGCATAGCCCAGGATACATATCTGATAAAACCCAATGAAGTGGAGGCAGAACAGCTTACGGGCATAGCTGTCAGGACGAAAGAGGACGGTTTTGCAGCGGCAGAGCGGTTACGCAATCTGGGGTATGCACATCCGGTAGTGTCTATGGGGGAGAAAGGGGCGGTCGCCTGCATAGAAAATGAGATTCGGTTCTTTGAACCCCGGAAAGTGCGTACCGTGGACAGTACAGGAGCCGGGGACGCATTTCTCGGTTACTTGGCGGCCGCACTGGCGGAAAATAGGGACTTGGCTTGGGCTCTTGGGCTTGCAGTCCGGGCGGCGGCCCTCAGTACCGAGAAGACAGGGGCTGCGGAGGCGGTTCCCTGGAGGGGAGAGGTGGAAGAGATATGAAGATTACAAGCGTTGATATTTTTAAATGTGTGAAAGGGAGGGGGACCAATCCGTCTATCTTTACGCCTATTGTGGTGCGGGTAAACACGGATGAAGGAATTTCCGGCTATGGGGAAGCGGGGCTTACCTATGGGGATGCGAATCATGCGGCTTTTGGGATCTGCAGGGATTATGCCCCGTGGATCCTGGGGAAGGATCCCTTTGACAGTGAAAAAATATGGGAAGATCTCATGCGGCTTACCTTCTGGGGCATGGGCGGCGGAGCCGTAGTGAATGCGGGAATCAGCGCCATAGATATCGCCCTTTGGGACATTAAGGGAAAGGCGCTGGGGGTGCCCTGCTATAAGCTTCTGGGAGGAAAGACCAATGAAAAGCTGCGGGCTTATGCCAGCCAGATCCAGTTTGACTGGGGGCCTGTGAGCAAAGCCATGATTGAGCCGGAAGATTATGCGGCTGCCGCCAGGCATGCGATGGAGGACGGGTATGATGCGGTGAAGGTGGATCCCATCGGTTATGACAGGGAGGGAAACTGGCTGAAATCCACGAAGACGGGATTCCTAAGAGAGGAAGAGTTAAGTCTGGCCTGTCGCCGGGTAAAGGCTATCCGGGATGAAGGCGGGGAGAAGCTGGATATTCTCGTAGAGCTTCACGCCCTAACGGATCGGAAATCTTCCGCCCAGCTGATTCACAGGCTGCAGGACTTCAACTGCATGTTTGTGGAGGAGGCTACCATGCCCTTGAACTTCAAGCTGATGAAAGATTTGGCAGACGCAGCAAAGGTACCTTTGGCAGCAGGAGAACGGATTTATACCCGGTGGGGCTATCGGCCTTTTTTGGAAGAGGGAGCGCTTCAGGTCCTGCAGCCGGATTTGGGAAATACCGGCGGAATCACGGAGGGAAAGAAGATTTGCGATATGGCCCACCTCTACGACGTAGGAATCCAGCTTCATGTCTGTGGCGGCCCCTTGGCTACGGCTGCAGCCCTTCAGCTGGAGGCAGTGATTCCAAATTTTGTTATTCACGAGCATCACGCAGTGGCGCTTCTGAAAGATAATATAGATCTGTGCAAATACAATTACCAGCCGGAAGAGGGATTCTTCCGGATTCCGGATAGGCCAGGCATCGGAAATGAGCTTTCCGAGTATGCCATAGAAACTTCCGAAAAGATTACCGTTCAATAGGCGCAAATATGGAGATGCAGAGGATGAAAAAGAGAGTGATTCTGGATGTGGATACCGGAAGCGATGATGCTGTTGCGATTATGTATGCGATTCTATCCGGAGAGTTTGATGTGAAGGGAATTATGGTTTCTTTCGGCAATCAGGCCCTGGGCTACACCCTTTTGAATACCTTGAAAATACGGGAGCTTTTAAAGAGCGAGGTGAAGATTTATAAGGGCGCTGCAGGGCCCCTGGTAGCCGATCTGATGCCCGGTTTCAAAGAGAATACAAAGGTGATTTCTCTGGAAGGGGGAAGGGACGGACGGGAGATTGCCATCCATGAGAAGATCTTTGAGCTTCCGGATCCCAGGAAAAGGGAGGAGCCTGTTTCGGCAGTTCCCTGGCTGATTAAGACTTTGACGGAGGCGGAAGAGCCGGTTACCCTGATCCCGGTGGGTCCCCTGACAAACCTGGCTCTTGCACTGAAAGCAGAGCCTCGAATTGGAGAGAAGATCGAAGAGATCGTCTGCATGGGCGGCGGTGTATTTGTAAACAATATAACGCCCTGTGCGGAAATTAATTTTTATAACGACCCGGAGGCAGCTAAGATTGTGCTGCATTCCGAGCTTCCCATACGCCTGATTACCCTGGATGCCACTCACAATTCCTGGTTTGGTTATGAGGAAGTGGAGAAAATGAAAAAGATAGGAAATCCTGCGGCAGATTTTGCGGCTTATCTTTTAAAAAACCGCATTGATGCGGCCAACGCCTTAGGAGTGCGTCAGGTAAAGAAAAGTGCCCTTCACGATGTACTGGCGGTGGCGGCGGTGAGCCACCCGGAGGTGATTACCAGAATGGAAGCCCAGGACTGCGATATTGATGTGGGGACCGGTTACGCCAGAGGCGGCCTTTTTGTGGACCGCAGACCCTCTGCAGAGAAAGGAAGGCTGGTGCAGATTGCCTATGAAGCGGATAAGGAGATGCTCTGCGGGCTTTTGCTTGAGGCGCTGGGGAAGTATCCGGGGGAAGGCTTGTAATTTATAATTGTCATAAGGGGGAAAATTCGTTATACTATACTTATGGAACGGCAATGTTCAATAAGGTATCTTTATGGAACTGTAAATGTTTCATAAGATATGGTGTTTTGAAAGAGGCTGCAAAGAAAAGAGGTGGCAGGACAGTGGCAAGAACCATAAGTATTGGATGCCAGAATTTTGAGACGATCCGGAAAGAGGGATACTTTTATATCGACAAAACATCGTTTATCCGGGAATGGTGGGAGGGCGGGGACAGTGTGACCCTGATTACACGTCCCAGAAGGTTTGGAAAAACCCTTGCCATGAGCATGACGGAACAGTTTTTTTCCGTGGAGTATGCAGGCAGGAGGGAACTGTTTGAGGGGCTTTCTGTCTGGGAATACGAAAAATTCCAAAAGCTCCAGGGTACGTATCCGGTTATCAGTCTCTCTTTTGCAGCCGTGAAGGAGAAAGGCTACCGATCTGCGTCCCAAAGAATCTTCCAGATTTTGGCGGATCTGTACAACAGAAATGTATTCCTTCTGGAAGGAGATCTGCTGACGGAGGAGGAGAAACGATATTTTCACAGTGTGAACTACCGTATGGATGAGGTGACGGCCACCTGGGCCATCCACAAGATGTCGGAGTTTTTGTCCCGTTATTATGGGAAGCGGGTGATCATTTTGCTGGATGAATATGATACCCCTATGCAGGAGGCATATGTAGACGGATACTGGGAGGAGCTGGCGGCATTTACTAGAAGCCTGTTTAATGCCACCTTTAAGACCAATCCCTATTTGGAACGGGCGGTTATGACAGGCATTACACGGGTTAGCAGGGAATCGATTTTTTCAGATTTAAATAATCTCAAAGTTGTGACAACTACTTCAAACGAGTATGCAGACTGTTTTGGATTCACGGAGGAAGAGGTCTTTGCGGCACTGGAAGAATTCGAATTGCCGGAACGAAAGCAGGAAGTAAAGAGATGGTATGACGGATTTACTTTTGGGAACCGGGCAGATATTTACAATCCCTGGTCAATTCTAAATTATCTGGATACAAAGAGATTGGGTGTTTACTGGGCAAACTCCAGTTCTAATAGCTTGGCCGGAAAATTGATCCGGGAAGGGAGCAAGGAAATCAAGCAGGAATTTGAAAATCTTCTGAAGGGCGGGACAGTTCAGACAGAGATTGATGAACAGATTGTCTACGGGGAGCTGTACAGGACGAGAAATGCCATCTGGAGCCTGCTGCTGGCCAGCGGCTACCTGAAAACCCAGGAGGTAGAGTTTACGGAGGAGACGGGGAACTGGAATTATCATTTAGTGCTGACAAACCGGGAAGTGGGCATTATGTTTGCCAATATGATCCGGGGCTGGTTCTCCGATTCGGATGACAGCTATAACGGATTTATACAGGCATTGCTCAAGGATGATTTGAAAGCCATGAATGCCTATATGAACCGGGTGGCTCTGGCTACCTTCAGCTTCTTTGACAGCGGAAGCCGTCCTTCCGTGGAGTCACAGCCGGAGCGGTTTTACCATGGCTTTGTGCTGGGACTTTCGGTGGAGCTTTCGGACCGCTATGTGATCA
>CAJUMM010000063.1 GCA_910586955.1 uncultured Lachnospiraceae bacterium
TCTTCTTCCCGGGCCGCTTCTTTATGGCAGAGTACCAGACCGTCATTTTCACAGTTTAAAAGTCCGGAGTCATTCACGGAGGCAGGGCCGGTGTAATCGCCGGTTACGCGGCCGCCGATTCCTCCTGTGAAAAGGTTCCCGGTTACCTGGGCATGGTTGATGCAGTCTTCGATTTTAACGGTTCCGCCGATCCGGGCATAGCCGAAAACGCCGCCGATGCCGTAAGCATAAGTCTCCGCCGTTTCTTCCGGTTCCGTATCTTTGGAGGCCTTGGCAGGAACCGGAAGGAAGGCAGTGAGGAAGCCTTCCACGGAGAGATTCCGGATCCGGGTTTTACCGGAATCCGTAAGAGGAAGCAGGGTGCCGTCTTCCCCTTCTTCTGCGAACACGCCGACCAGGCCGCCGATTGCAGCCGGACCTGTGTCCCGCCAAGCACCGGTTTCCCGATTGGCCAGCCGGATATTCAGGGTCTTAATGTCTTTTTCCGTCACCGTTACCGAAATATCTTCCAGGATTCCCTGGCTTCTTCCGCAGAGCATACCGATTCCGGATAAATGTCCGAAACCGCTTACGGGTTCATCCTCCGGTCCGGCCAGGTTAAGGACCGGATTCTGCAGGGTGATATTGCGAATGGTACCTTCCGCTTCACAGAACAGTCCAAGATACCGGGAGTAGATACCGCCACCCGGATAGATTCCTTCCATGACCGTGTCCTCCGGTACGGATTCTTTTCCAAGATGCAGGTTGGAAAGGCAGGAGCCGGAAGCGCTGCCTGCCAGGGTATGATTCCCGGCAAGCAGAGGAAGGGAAGGAAAGTCCAGGGCTCCCGTTCCCGGAAGGTTACCTCTCCACTGAAGAAGGCGCACCTGTCCGTCTGCACCTGCGGTCTGCGCATCGTAATAGCCTGTACCGGCCGCCCTCCAGTCCATATTCCGTCCCGTCAGGGTGAAGACCCCTTCCTTATCCGGATCCGCAAAGCGGATGTTGGAAAGATGGCGGAAACGGGCGATATCTGCCGTGATTTCCCCGTTTGTTTCCTTGCTTCCCAGGGCAAAAAGGCTGTTTTCCGTGTTGGAGGTTACGGGACGGCTCTCCCGGTATTCCCGGAAATCTCCCGTCATCCGGCTGTAATCCGCTTCCGCCTGAACTACCGCATAGATATCCAGGGGCTTCTTAAGGGAGGGAATCTGCTCCCCCAGACGGGTAATGCTGGTGCTGCTGGTGGGAGCCAGGGGATTGGAAGCCCCTTCCCCTGCCGCCAGAAGGCTCTCCTGGAGAGATGCGGACATCATGGCGTCCAGTATCAGGGAGAAACGGCCGTTCTGATCGCTTCCGCCCTCCTGGTAATTCAGGGGAAAATCCCATAAGCCCAGGGATTTTCCCTGGCTGTCCGTCAGATTAAGGCGAGCGGTCTGTCCCCCGGTCCATCCCTGCTCCAGCAAAGCGGAGCGGTTTATCTTGGCGGAGAAAAGCTCCGCTTCGTCCTCTTTGCTATAAAAGGTGATAATAAAATCGATATCCAGATTATTGTGCCTGGAATTGCTGGACCAGTTTAAGGACAGAGTTTCGCTGTTGACCAGGTTGACGCTGGTAACTTTCAGCCGGATGGGCTTTAACTCTACCACGTTGGCCAAATCTTCCACGGAATAATAGCCCAGCAGGCGCTCCCTGCGGTTTTCGTAAGAGCGGTTTCCATCGGCAGCGCTGATGTTCAGGACCCCGTTTTTGTCGGTTCCCGTGTAGGAAAGCTCCTGACAGCGGGTTCCGTAAAAAGCAGAGTACACCTGGCCGGTTTCGATATCGATCTCGATGGCTATGGACCCGCTTAAGAAGTCCTCGCTGTAGGCGCTGTCCTCCAGAAGAAGGCGCGCCAAATCCTGGGAGCCGCTTTCGGTTCCGCTGCGGCCGCCGTTCAGGGTCACGGCATAAATCCGGTTGTTTTTCTCGGTATCCGCCTCCGAATTTCCGAAGGTGCGGTTGGGCGTTCCTTTCTGAATGATTTCCCGCCGGAACTCTTCCCATTCTCCGGAAGAACGGTACCAGGTCAGCGTGGATTCTGCCGCAAGATATGCGGTTTTGGCGTTGGCTTCGTTTTTGCGGAATTCCGCCAGTTTTATGTAATGGGAGGCCGTGGGTATGGCGATTGCTGCCAGAAGGGCCAGAATCACCAGAGTAACAAGTACCTCTATAAGTGTAAATCCTTTTTTGTTTCGCATGATATTTCAGTCCTTTTTCATCCAGTTGTTATCCGAGACAAAAAATATTATAGTTTCCGTTCCATGTCCTCCGGGGACTGGGCAAATTCTATGGCTGTCTGCCGGGTGATCTGTCCCTCCTGGAAAAGTTTCACAATAGCATCATCCATGGAGATCATCCCTTCCCTGCGCCCGGTCTCTATTATGCTGGGAATCTGATGGGATTTTCCCTCCCGGATGAGATTGCGCACGGCCGTATTGGCGTGAAGCACCTCAAAAGCCGCCCGGCGCCCCTGGCCGTCGATCCGCGGCAGGAGCTGCTGGGATATGACGGCTTCCAGCACGTTGGAGAGCTGCACCCGGATTTGCTGCTGCTGATGGGGCGGAAATACGTCGATGATGCGATCTACGGTGCTGGCCGCCCCGATGGTGTGGAGGGTGGACAGCACCAGGTGCCCGGTTTCCGCAGCCGTAACCGCTACGCTGATGGTCTCATAATCCCGCATCTCACCTACCAGGATCACGTCGGGATCCTCCCGCAGGGCGGCCCGGAGTGCGCTGGCATAGCTTAAGGTGTCCCGGCCGATTTCCCGCTGGTTCACAATGGAGAGCTGATGGGAATGCTGGTATTCGATAGGATCCTCCAGGGTAATAATGTGAGCGTCCCTGCAGGTATTCACTTTATGGATAATGGCCGCTAAGGTGGTGGACTTTCCGCTTCCCGTAGGTCCGGTCACCAGCACAAGTCCCCGTTTCCTCTGGTAAAGACTGGAAACAGAGGCAGGAACCCCAAGCTCCTCCGGACTGGGAATCCGGGAGGGGATCAGTCGGAAGGCCAGGGACACGGTTCCCTGCCTGCGGAAGACATTAACCCGGTACCTTCCTGCCCCCGGAAGGGAGAAGGATTTGTCATACTCGCCTTTCTTCTGGAATTCTTCAAACTGTGCTTCGCTTAAAATATGCCGGGCGGCCTTAAGGGTTTCTTCGGCTGTCAAAGGCTCTCCGGGCATGGTATCCAGCTTCCCGTGAATCCGGAGCTTTGGCGGAAGGCCTGACGTCATATGTACGTCACTTGCCCCCAGCTTTTCTGCATAGGCCAGGATCTTATCCAGTTCCATCCGTGGGTTCCTCCTTTTTTACAGATATTTCACCCGGATCATCACATCCAGTACAAAGTTTCCCTTTTCCGTATAACATTTCATATCCCCGTCCAGACGTTCGGCAGCTTCTTTGACGGTGAACAGGCCAAAGCCGTGATCCGCATCCGGCTTGCTGGTAGCCGGGAGCGTTCCCTTTTCTACATACAAATCCTCCGGACAGGAATTTTTCATGCGGATAATCAGATAATCCCTGCTGTATTTTATCTGGAGGGAGGCCTTCCGCTTTTCCTTAGGCAATGTTTCCAGGGCATCGCAGATATTTTCCAGTCCGTTGGACAAGATCTGGCACAGTTCCATATGGGGCAGGGCTTCCTCTCCAATCTGGACATTCATCTTTAACCCAATGCCAAGCTCCTGGAATTTCTGGAAATAGTGAACCAGGACGGCATTGATATAGGGATTTGTACAAAACTGCCCGGAGAAAGTATCCATCTCCGAGTTTACCTGCTGTACATAATTCAGGGCTTCTTCTGTTTTCCCGGCAGAAAGCAAACCAGAGAGGGTAGCCGTATGGGCTTTCATATCGTGCTTCATTTTCCGGATCCGCTGCTGGTTCTCCAGCTGTATTTCCAGGGAATAATTCTGCTCCTGCAGAAGGCGTTCGCTCTGGAGCTTCCGGTAGACAAGAAGCTGCTGGTAGAAGGCAAAGAATATGGTGGCATAGTTAAAGACCATCAGGATCAATACCAAGATGCAGAGAAACACATCCTCCGGACGGCTGGTAATATTCACCGGGTAGTTGACAACCAGAAACAGCAGGATATAGTACAGCATGGTCATGCCCGCAAAGATGCCCCAGCCCTTTTCCACCGCATCCTGGAGTTCAAAATAGGGTTTGCGCAAAAAACGGTAGGCACAGTATTCCAAAATGGGAAAGGCCAGAAGCCGGGTAATAAAAAGAAGGATATACTGCTCTCCTCCCAAATAAAAATCCACCAGATTGGTTACTGCCATAACCCACATACATACGGTGTCTGCCAGGCAGAAGGTAAAAAGAAATTTGAATTTCTTATCTGCGGAGAGCACATAAAAAAACACAAAGCTGGGAATGGAACAGGTAAAGAGAAAGACTCTTCCCAGCGCTTCTATTCCGAATTTTAACAAGCCCAGGAAATTTAAGGCCATGAGAATCCCCATGCCGGTGACAGCCAGGACAATGGTTTTTTTCCTGGTGTAACGGGAACGGAATAACATGACAAAGAGAAAAATCACATGGATCATACACCAGAAAACTGATAAATCCCGCAAAAATACCATCTGTCCTTAATCCACCTCCTCAAACAAAATTTCCTGGTAACGGTTTCTAACATTTGCGTAGTAACGCCTGGATATGGGAATGCAGTGTCCGGAAACCATCAGTTCATTTCCGTTTAGACGGTCTACCTGGTACATATTGACCAGAAAACTCTGATGGCAGCGGAGGAATACATTTCCCTGGACCTGCTGTTCCATCTCGTTTAATTTTCCCCGGCATTCCTGCACGGTCCCGTCTTCGCATTGGATGTACATGGTGTGTTCCCGGCTGCTGATAAACAGGATTTTGCTGTAGGGAATGGTTCCCGTCTGGCCTCGCCACTTAAAGGCCAGGTGCATCTCCCTATTCCGGGATATGCTTAAGGATACCCGTTCCAGGAGCTGCTTTAGGGCTTCCGGCTCTACGGGCTTCAGCAGGTACTGTACTGCATACAGATCATAGGCTTCCCGGTAAAAAGCGTCGCTGGAGGAGATAAAGCAGATTATGGCCTCCCGGTCTATGGTCCGGATCCGTTTTGCCAGCTCAATCCCGTTCATGGAATCGTCAATGTAAATATCCAGCAAGTATAAATCGTAGTGAATGCCGTTCTCTTCCAAATCTTTGAGCAGGCTGTCTGTGCCGTAATAAATGCGTGTCTCCTGATCGTCCACACAGGAGGAAAGATGAAGAGCATCCTTTTCATCGTCATCGCAGATGGCGATTCTGATACATGTGTTGGGTTTGGTACTCATTTTTTCTCCTATTAGCTTCTTGTATGTATAGAAAAGCTCTTAAATCGTGCATTTGTATACATTATATCATAAGATTTCTAACATGCTTCCGTTATTATTGGTGCGAAACAAGTCAATTATGTAACCTTACCCTCAGTGTACAAGGGGATCTGCTCTATTTCCAATCTGTTACAAAAAAATGCCTTTCACCCCGGGAACCGTTTCCCGCCGGGATGAAAGACATTTCTGTATTGTGGAAGTATACCTTAACGGACGGTCCGAAGGAGCTGTCATGGGGGGACCCGCAGGGTATTCTTAAATGGACAAAGCCAGTATCACCCTGCGCATATCCCCTTCCCGGGAGTCTCCTTCCGGCAGTTGGGATTTTTCTGCCGCCAGGGCGTCCACCCGGTCCAGGAATTCCTTCAAATCCTGGAAGATCTGCACCTCTGTCCCGGGAAAACCGTTTTGCTCCAGAGTCTTTTGGATATGCCCGTTTGCGTTTCCTGTCTTCGCTTCCCGCTGGGGCATATACCCGGCCACCCTGTTCCCGGCGATCACAAGAGCCGGAATGGAATAGCTGGCTTCGTAAGTGGTAAGTACCAGCTCATAGGCTGTCTCCATGCCCTCTGCGTGGGAGGCAATTTCTTCATAAAGATTCCTGGGCATGGATCTGCGTTTGGCAAACAGAATCACATTCACCAGTTCTTTGCAGGCCGGAAGGGAACCCACCACTGCTACAATGGTGAAGTAATTTTCCCGGGATCCGGTGGTAAAATATCCCGTAAGGAAAATGGCTATGGGGAGAAGGAAGAGCAGGACGGTTTTGCGTATCTGCCGCTTTTTATGGGCGTCTGTGTAGCCGTAGGAGCCTTTTTCTGCATGGTTCATGGTATCATATCCTCGTTTTGTATGGTCTGTGCTTTATAAAAATAGTTTCCCGCAAATTTCCACCAGCATCCCCTGGGGAAGCACCTTGGCGGCCAGATGCAGAAGCTTAATGGGGCATCCGTAAAGGGACAGGTTTTTCCCGGCTTCCCCGTCAAAGAGGGCTTTTCGCACCACCCGCTCCGGCCGGGCGAGAAAGGGCTTTTTCCAGGGACTTAAGGTAATGCCGCCCCGCCGGAAGAAGTCCGTATCCACAGGACCGGGGCACACGGAGGTGACGGTGATGCCGCGGTTTTTCAGTTCTGTGCCCAAAGCCCGGTCAAAGGAAAGGACGCAGGCTTTGCCTGCCCCATAGACGGCAAAGCCGGGCTGGGGAAGAAAGGCGGAGCCGGAAGCCATCTGAATGATCCGGCTGCCCCGCTTTAGAAAGGGCAGGCAGATCATGGTGACTGCGGTGAGGGCCCGGCAGTTTACATCCAGCATCCGGCAGGCATCCCTCCAGTCCTGCTCTTCCACCGGACCGTTTTTGCCCCAGCCTGCACTGTTCACAAGAAGGCGGATCAGGGGCCGTTCTTTCTTAAGAAGGGCCTCCAGTCTTTCCAGGGCTTCCGTATCCGACAAATCCATGGGAAGGAGGCGGAGGGAGATTCCCGGAAGCTCCCTTTGCAGTTTTTCCAGGGCGGAAATATTTCTTGCCGGAAGCCAGAGCTCATCCAGGGAAGAGTAGGCGGCTGCAATCTGCCTTGCAAATTCCCGGCCTATTCCCGAGGATGCCCCGGTAATCAGTGCAATGTACTTCATAGAACCTCCTTACAGCCGTAGTTAAGGCTTTGATGGTTTTTTGTGTATGTTGCGGATGGTTTTACGCTTCCGGGCAGGCTTTTTCCCTTCCCTTTGCTGTTCCGGCTTGAGGCTTTCCGGGCGGATCAGGCACTTAGGTCCCGTTCCTATGAGATCCCTCCGGTGTCCCTTTTCCAGAGCCTCTTTCACCAGCTTATGGTTCTTGGGATCCCGGTACTGGATCAGGGCCCGCTGCATGGCCTTTTCGTGGGGATCCCTGGGCACATAGACGGCTTCCCCGTTCCTGGGATCAAGGCCGGTATAATACATACAGGTAGACACGGTGGAAGGGGTGGGATAAAAATCCTGCACCTGTTCCGGCATATAACCCAGATCCCGGCAGTACTCCCCAAGCTCGATAGCTTCCTTTAAGGTGGAGCCCGGATGGGAGGACATGAGATAGGGAACCAGATACTGATCTTTCTTTAGCTTTTGATTCGCTTTCCGGTAAGCCTGTACAAAGGCGTCATAGACTTTCCGGGAAGGCTTCCCCATGCGGTAAAGCACGGCGTCGGATACGTGTTCCGGCGCCACTTTCAGCTGGCCGCTCACATGATTGGCGCACAGCTCTTCCAGGAAGCCGGGATCGGGATCCGCAAGAAGGTAATCGAAACGGATGCCGGAACGGATAAAGACCTTCTTTACTTTGGGGAGGCTGCGAAGCTTCTTTAGGAGCCTCCGGTAATCCCCGTGATCCGCCTTTAAGTTCCGGCAGGGCTCAGGGAAAAGGCACTGCCGGTCCGGACAGGCTCCGCGGATTTTCTGTTTTTCACAGGCGGGCTTTCGGAAGTTGGCCGTGGGTCCGCCCACATCATGGATATACCCTTTGAAATCCGGATCTTCCGTGATCCGAAGGGCCTCCCGGAGAATGGATTCATGGCTCCGGGACTGGATGATGCGGCCCTGGTGAAAGGTGAGGGCGCAGAAAGAACAGCCTCCGAAACATCCCCGGCAGCTTACCAGGCTGTATTTCACTTCGGAAAAAGCCGGAATGTCCCCCTTTTCCAGGCAGGAGGGATGGCAGGCCCGCATATAGGGCAGATCGTACACCTCATCCATCTCTTCCGTGGACAGAGGACGGGCAGGCGGGTTCTGGACCACAAAGAGGTGTTCCGAATAGGGTTCTGCCAGGGGGTTTCCACGGAAGGGATCCGCATTCCGGTACTGGAGGGCAAAGCTTCTGGCATATTCTTTTGGGTCGGCCCGGAGGGTTTCATAACCGGGAAGGCATATGGCATCCCGGAGATCTTCCGGCCTCCGGGTTTTGTATACGGTGCCGTTCACAAAGGTTAAGTCCCGGATGGAAATTCCGCTTGCCAGGGCATCCGCAATCTCAACAATCGAGCGCTCTCCCATTCCGTAGGATATAAGATCTGCGCCGCTGTCCAGAAGCAGGGACCGCTTCAGGCTGTCCGACCAGTAATCGTAGTGAGCCAGCCTCCGGAGGCTGGCTTCGATTCCGCCCAGAATAATAGGCGTATGGGGAAAATTCTGCCGTATAAGGCCGCAATAGACCATGGAGGCCCGATCCGGACGCTTCCCGGTTTTCCCTCCCGGCGTGTAGGCGTCGGTACGCCTGGG
The DNA here is from genome assembly GCA_910586955.1 of uncultured Lachnospiraceae bacterium. Taxonomy (GTDB): domain Bacteria; phylum Bacillota; class Clostridia; order Lachnospirales; family Lachnospiraceae; genus Laedolimicola. Next base: position 8,630 of record CAJUMM010000063.1, read on the forward strand.
TTTTTTAGATACAGTGTAGTGGTTGACCATGGAATCCATATTTCCGGCGGACACCAGAAAGGCCAGACGGGGAGCTCCGAAGATCCCCACACTTCCGGGGTCCTTCCACTCCGGCTGGGAAATGATGGCCACCGAATAGCCATGGCTTTCCAGCACCCGGCCGATGATGGCCGGGCCGAAGGATGGATGATCCACATAAGCATCCCCGATGACATAGACGAAATCCGGCTGTCCTCCTCCAAGGGCTTCCCATTCCTTGAGGGTGGCCGGAAGAAATCTGTTTCCCTCCATATGCCTCCTTTCTGCTCTTCTACTCTGCCCTGTCCGGCCTTAATTTCCGGTAAGTTCCCTCAAGCACCTGGTCAAAGGTTTCGGCGTAGTAATCCGCAAGCTTGAAGATTTCATCTCTCCGGTGGGCGGAATGGTCGTCCGCCATGGCACAGACAGGGATTCCCGCCCGGCTGCCTGCCAGGATTCCGGCAGGGGTATCCTCAAAGACCAGGCAGTCCTTGGGGTCTGTCTTAAGGATTCTGGCTACCTGAAGATAGATATCCGGCGCCGGTTTTCCGGCTCCGGCCTCGCAGGAAGTCATACAGCAGTCAAAATAGCGTGCGATTTCCAGTGATTCCAGCACTGCATCCAGAAGCTCCCGGCTGTTGCTGGTGGCGATTCCCATAGATACGCCTTGACTCTTTAAGTGATTGAGGAAACGCCTGGCTCCTGGTTTTAAGGGGACTTGGTGGCTGTACTTGTATTTTGCCATGGAAACCCATTGGGATTTGATCTCTTCCAGGCTCTCTTTGATCCCAAAGGTTTCTTTGAAGTAGGCGGAAACCTCGGAAAAGCTCATACCCTCAATATATTCCTGCAGTTCTTTTGGCAGGGAAATTCCGTATCTTCCCAGGTATTCCATGTCAATATCCTTCCACATCCACATGGAATCTACCAGGGTTCCGTCCAGATCAAAAAGGACGGCTTTTACATTTCTTAACATTTATGATTCTCCTGTTTTTAAATTTTCCAATTCCTCTTCTGTCAGCTTCCTGTACTCTCCCGGTTTCAGGCTTTCATCCAGCCGAAGGCTTCCCATGGAGAGCCGTTTTAAGTACCGGACTTCACAGCCCAGGGCCTGAAACATGCGCTTCACCTGATGGTAACGTCCCTCCCGGAGGGTGACAAGGACCAGGGAGGTCTCTCCGGCTTCTTGGATTTCCAGCACTGCGGGAAGGGCGGGCTTCTCTTCTCCCAGATCTACGCCTTGGGCAAAAAGCCTTACATGTTCCTCTGTGACAAGGCCCTCCACCTTGGCGTAATAAGTCTTGTCCACATGCTTTCTGGGGGAGAGAAGGCTGTGGGAAAGGGCGCCGTCGTTGGTAATAAGCAGCAGTCCTTCCGTGTCCTTGTCAAGCCGTCCTACAGGGAAGAGATCCTTCCGGCGCTTGTCAAGGATGAGGTCAAGAACCGTAGGTTCTTTCGGATCCCGGGTGGCGGAGACGACGCCTGCAGGTTTATTGAGCATATAGTATTCCAGCTTCACATAGGAAACGGGGCGTCCCTCCAGGCAGATACAGTTCTTTGGATGAACCTGGTACTCCGGCTGCCGGACGGCCAGGCCGTCTACGGTGACGGCGCCTTTGCGTATTTTCTGTTTTACCTGGGACCGGGTGCCCTCCCCCATGTCGCAGAGAAATTTATCCAGCCTCATGCTGCCACCTCCAGCCGGGATAGTATTTGTTCCGGAGCGTTCCCTTTACCAGCTTGGCCCAGCCTAAGGGAAAGCCGTCCGTACAGACCAGATACCAGCCTGGGATTGGGTCCTTTCCCAGAAGCTCTTCCCCGTCCAGGGTTTCTCCCTTGAGATACCGGATCACCCTGCCATCCTTGGAGGGCAGATCTACGCAGCTTGCAAAATCTCCTTTCCGGAGGACCATAGCCAGGGCCTGGCTGGGGGTAAAGCGGTTTTTCTCCAGCGCTCCCAGATAAAGCCCGGTGCGCAGAAAACGAAGTCCCCGGATATTCCGTTCCGCGAGAGCCTCCGGAAGCCAGTAGAGCTTTCCGTCATAAAGACGGAGATTTTCACGGTGCAGGGAAAGACGGAGACCGGATGCAAAATCCAGCCAGGGGGCAAGCTGTTTGTCCGGAAGTTTTCCAGACAGAGACATCCCGGCATAAGATTGTTTCTCTGCCACCTCCCCTCCCTCTTTTTGGAGAAGGGACAGGAAATGCCCTTCCCCCCGAAGGCGGTGAGGGTAGAGCCGCAGACAGCCTTTTAGCTGCTCTGAACAGGCAGGACTTAGGGTTTCTTTTAGGAGATCCGGGCGTCCCGGTGAAAATCCTTCCCGAAGAGGCAGGGGAACCACCCGGAAATCCGGCCTGGTGTTCAGAAGGTGCAGCACGCTCCCCTCGTTCTCATCCGGAGAAAAGGTACAGGTGGAGTACAAAAGCAGGCCGCCCGGCCGCAGAAGCCGTGCCGCCTGTTCCAGGATGCCCCGCTGGATGGGAGCGTAATGGGCGGGCCCTCTCTCTTTCCAGTCCCGGACCATGGAAGGGTCTTTCCGGAACATGCCCTCCCCGGAACAGGGGGCGTCCACCAGGATTTTGTCAAAGAAACCTTCGAAATAGGAGGCCAGCCGTTCCGGTGTCTCGCTGGTGACAAGGATATTTCCGGCTCCGGAAAGCTCCAGGTTCTTTAGAAGGCCTTGGGCCCTGGAACGGCTGATGTCGTTGGCTGCCAGAAGGCCGGTTCCCTTTAAACGGGCAGCCAGCTCCGTGGCTTTCCCTCCGGGGGCTGCGCAGAGATCCAGCACCCGGTCTCCCTCTTCCAGGGGAAGGCAGGAGGCAGGGGTCATGGCGCTTGGCTCCTGGAGATAGTAAAGACCGGCCCCATACCAGGGATGGCGGGAGGCCTTTGCCTCCTCTTTAAGATAGAAACCGTTGGGAATCCAGGGAATCCGCTCCAGGGGAAAGGGGGCTTCTTTTGCAAATATTTCCGGATCCATCTTGGCAGTGTTGACCCGCAGTCCCCGGAAGCCCGGCTCATTCAGGCTTTCTTCGAAGGCTTCATATTCCGGCCCCAACAGTTCTCTCATACGGTTTAAAAATAATTCCGGAAACATGGCTTTGCCTTTCTTATGTAAACTCATCTGTTTCTTATCCGTTCCGGGCCAGGGACTGGGCACGGTATCCTTCTGCAATCACGTCCAGCTGTTTGTTGAAACGCTCCAGGCGTTCAATGTCGTTCATGGCGTAGATCCGGTAAAATTCATCCTGGATTTTCAGAATTTCCCGCTTGTTTGCCAGCTTATAGAGATTCTGGATGTTGTTCAGGATATCCGCCACAATATTGGCTTTTATCTGGAAGGAATTCTGGGCGTCCATAATCTCGCTGCGCACATTGGACATTTCGTTGTCCAGGAGGATGATAGCGTCCGCCGCATTGAGGAGCCGTTCCCGGATATGCTTGGGAATGTTCCGCTTGTACTTGTACTGGAGGGAATGCTCCACGGTGGCCCAGAAATTCATAGCCATGGTGCGGATCTGCACTTCCATCTGCAGGCGCTTGGTTCCGTCCAGGGTATCTACCGTATAGTAAACGATCATATGGTAGCTGCGGTAGCCGGAGGTTTTCATCTGCCGGATATAGTCCCGCTCCTGCTTGACCTCCATGTCGTTCCGGTTCCGGATGATCTCCACCACCTTATCAATATCCTCCACGAACTGGCAGATTACCCGGATGCCGGCCAGATCTACAATCCGGGTTTCAATGTCCTCCAGATCGATCTTTTTCTTCTGGCATTTTTCCAGGATACTGGCGATGGATTTCACCCGGCCTTCCACCCGCTCAATAGGGGAATACAAGCCCCGATCCTGGTGTTCCTTGATCAGGTGATTGAATTTTGTGGTCACTTCTTTCACGGCAAGCTCATAAGGATTCAAAATTTCCCGCCATAATTGTATTTCCATAGTCTGCTCCTTTATCTTGCAGGGATCAATAGGCATATTGCAGCCGGTTGTTTTCCAGGTACTTGAGAAACCAGTAAGGATTCACAGCAATCTCCGGGATTTCTTCCGTCTGCAGGTAAATGCCCAGGTGGAGGTGTACGTCGAATTTTCCGCTGGTTCCCTCGGTTTTCCCGTATCCCGTATTTCCCATATAGCCCAGCAGCTGGCCGGCCCGGATCACGTCTCCGGGCTTAAATTCCTCCGCATAGGAGTCCAGGTGGGCATAGTAGAAATAAACGTCATGAAGACTGCGGATGCCGATACGCCATCCGCCCTTTTCCAGCCAGCCGATGTTTTCCACCACCCCGTCGCTGATACTGACGATGGGGTAATAGCCGCTCTGGTTGATTCCGGCCATCACGTCTGTCCCTTCGTGGCCGTAGGAGCCGCCGTAAGTCCGCTCAAACATCCAGCTGTTCTCATAGGAGATGACGGCTTCCTCATTTTCGGTGGACGCGGGAACCGGAAAATACACCAGATCTTTCCATATGTTTTCGTACAATTCATAATAGCCCCGGGCCCGCTCTTCTTCCTTCGTATCCTCTTTTACAGGCATACTTTGATGCTCCTCCAGCCAGAGGAGCTCAAATTGGATCAGAAAGCAGGCGCATAGGAGTAATAATAGATAGGATGTAATGGATAGCCTCATTCCATTACTATATGCTTATCCCAGCTCTTTTAGAACCTCCAGAAGGAAATCATAAACACGTTCCACAGAGGAAATGCTCAAACGTTCCTTGGGAGAATGGATGTCATACAGGTTAGGGCCTATGGATACGCAGTCCAGCCCTTCTATCTTTCCGCTGAAAATGCCGCACTCCAGGCCTGCGTGAATGGCCACTACTTTGGGCTCTTCCCCGTACATCCGCTGGTATACCCTGACCATGGTATCTCGTAGAAGGGAATCCTTTTTGTACTCCCAGCCCGGATAGGAGCCGCTTTCCTCATAGGTTCCGCCCAGAAATTCCGTTAAGTGGCGCAGGCGGTTTCCAAGTTCTTCCTTCTCTGTTTCCACGGAGCTGCGGACGCTGAAAATCACATGGGCGGCCTTAGAATCTGTGTTTAAAATTCCCAGGTTCAGGGAGGTCTGCACCAGATCCGCAATCTCTACGCTGTTTTTCATAACGCCGTTGGGAGCCATGTGAAGGAGGTAGAGAAGGAGGGAGGCGCTTTTGGGCGTCATAGCCTCTCCCTTCTTCACACCCTCCTGGCTCAGGGTCAGGGAAATTCCCGGATCGCTGGCCCGGAATTCATTTTTCAGGATCTTCTCCCAGTTGGCCCGGAATGCTTCCAGCCGGGAGGCATCCTCTTCCTTTATATAGAGAACAGCTTTCGTCTCCCTGGGAATGGCATTGTCCATCAAACCGCCATTCAGGCTTTCCAGCCGGAAATCTATCTCCTCTTCCAGAGCGCACAAAAATCTTCCCATGAGAATGTTGGAATTTCCGTGTTCCTTGTGGATTTCCACTCCCGAGTGGCCTCCCAGAAGTCCTTCTAAGGAAACCGTGCAGCGCACGCCTTCCGTCTCCTGGTATGCAAGGGGAAGGATGCACTGGCTCCGCATTCCCCCGGCACAGCTTACGGTAAAGATTCCCTCCTCCTCGGAGTCTATATTAATGAGATATGTTCCCTGAAGGGAGGAAGTGTCAAGAGCTTCGGCTCCCAGAAGGCCGATCTCTTCATCCGTGGTAAAGACGCACTCCAGCCTTGGATGGGAAAGCTTTTTATCAGCCAGAACCGCCAGGGCCATAGCTACGGCGATTCCGTCGTCTCCCCCCAGGGTGGTTCCTTTCGCATAGACGAAATCCCCGGCGGTTTCCAAATGAAGCCCATCCCTCTGGAAATCTATGGGACAGCCGGCTTCTTTTTCACAGACCATGTCCAGATGTCCCTGGAGAATTACCGTGGGGGCGCTCTCAAAACCGGGAGATGCCTCCTTGGTGATGACCACGTTCCCGGCTTCGTCCTGGGTGGCCAAAAGACCTTGTTTTGCGGCAAAATCCATACAGTAATCACTGATGGCCCGGGTATTGCCGGAACCATGAGGAATGGCGCACAGATCCTCGAAATACCGGAATACTTCTGACGGTTTCAGATGTTCCAATTTTTTCATAAGCTGCCTCCTGTTCTGCATAAATATAAGTATGATGAAAAAACGAATATATTTCTGTGTGATTCTTCTTTTGCTGGCTTTTCTTATTACGGATCCCAAAGAGGCCGTGGATGCTTCCTCCCAGGGGCTGATGCTGTGGTTTCATTCCCTGGTACCTACGCTGCTGCCTTTTCTGATCCTGTCCAATCTGTTGATTGCACTGGACGGGGTTTCCGCCCTTACGGGATTCCTTTATCCTGCCTTCCACCGGATTTTCGGCTGTTCCAGGGAGGGCTGCTATGCCGTAGCTGCAGGATTCCTCTGCGGCTATCCTGTGGGAGCCAGGATTACGGCGGATCTGGTGCGGGAAGGCCACATCAGCCAGGAGGAGGGAAATTACCTGCTGTGCTTCTGCAACAACGCAAGTCCTGTCTTTCTCATCGGGTACTGCCTGACGGACTGCCTGGGACGGCCGGATCTGCTTTTCCGGACACTTCTTATTATTTACGGG
>CAJUMM010000064.1 GCA_910586955.1 uncultured Lachnospiraceae bacterium
AATCCTTCCAGTCGAACTCTTTGAGCTCCTCCATGGTAACGGCCAGGACCTGTTCCAAGGAGCCGTGATTTTTTACAAAATGGGGATCTACCAGCCAGTTATACAGCTCATCCACCACCCGGATCACCGTCATGGTGTCCTCTGTCTCCTCAAGCCCCGCCAGCATATCCGCAGCCTTACGCATGCGGTTCTGCATGGATACGGTCCCCCGGACCGCTTCCTGCATGACGGACAGCTTTATCTGTCCGATATAGGAAGCCGCCAGGCGGGTGAAATCATATTCCATGGTATCTTCAAAGGCCTTTTTGCGGATCTCCAGAATCCCCGGCCTCTCCCGGGCCGCTTTTTGATACACCGCACTGTCCACTGCCATCTGGGCCAGGCTGGTCAAAGGCTGCTCCTCGGCTCCGTAGTACAGTTTTTTCACCAGATAGAGCCCAAAGGCATTCCGGTCAAAATATTTGGAAAAGGCCCCCTGCTTCACTCCGTCGTACAGGGAAATATAGGGAGATTTCTTATAAGACACCGTGTCCAGCTTTAGATTGAGGCTGTAATCCCCGCTGACTGTCCAGCAGAGATTCCGGATCCGGTTTTCAATTTCATACTGATAAAGTTCCTCGTCTCTCTGCTGCTCCATCCTCCGGCTCCCTCTCAAAAAATCTCACTTCTGTCCCATTCCTCTGGAATCCGCATCATCACAATGTCTCCGATGATCTCCTTCTCGAACATATCAAAGCTCTTATTGGTAATCCCCATGGTAACAGCCCTCCGGGGCTTTAATCCGGCCTGAACCGTCCGAAGGGCTCCCAGCATGCCCCGCAGATCCAGAGGTTTGGTAGAAATCTCCCCGTTGGAAGCTTTCAGCTGCAGATCCAGGAAAAGACCGGCAAAAGCCCTAAGCCCCGCCTCCTTGGCCTCCGGGAAATGGAAGGCAAGGATCTGCATCAGGGTTTCCTCTGTAAGGGAGGGCATGTCAATTACCAGGAACCGGGAAACCAGAGCCTCATTCAATTCCCTGGTTCCCGCATAGCCGTAATTCATGGTCCCGATAAATCTCGCAGCCGGATGCAGTTCTATCTTGTCATACCCCGGCACGTCTATCAGGCGCCGGTAATCCAAGGTGGCATGAAGCACGGAAACCGCATCGTTTTTCGCCATATTGATCTCATCGAAAATCCCGAAGCCTCCATTGACCGCACATTGGTATACCGGGCCTTTCCGCAGGCGCACCTCCTGATCCACAAAGGTATCCGTGCCGATTAAAGAGCTGCTGTCCGTATTCACATGAAAAGAAATGTTATAGGAGGGACGGCCGAAAATCCAGGCCAGATTTTCCGCCAGAATATTTTTGCCTGTGGCTTTGGAACCGCTCAGCAGGACGTTCTCTCCCTGAAGCAGGGCCGCCATGGCCATCTCCAGTATTTCCCGTCCGTAAAAAGGGATGGAAGGCTCCGCCACCCGGTTCTTCACATCCTCCGGCACCCTGTAACGGCTGCGGAAATCCGCCGCAGCCGCTATCAAGCCCGGATCTACCTGCTGTTCCTCTAAAAATTTTAAGTCGTTCATCGCTATGCTCCTATTCCAGTTCTTATTCCAGTTCCGCTTTTATTCCAGTTCCGCATCCGCCCTGCCAGAACCCCTTCACTAGAAGAATTTTCAGCCGCTGAAGCGTCTGCAAATCCTTCTGGGTTCTGTACGGGCTCCTGCTGTTTTTATTCCAGTTCCGCCTTGATATAGGGGATCAGCTGGTCAAAATGCCGGATCTCCCCATAGCCCTTTTCCGGAGCCGCAATTTCTTCCGGCCGGGCCTTCCCCTTGGGATTGTACCAGACCGGGTGCATACCCGCCGCCCCAGATCCGCACACGTCTTTCCCGAAGCTGTCCCCCACGAACAGGCACTCTTCCGGCAGGACACCCGCCTTGCGGATGCACAGCTCCATAAAGTCTTTATGGGGCTTCTCCACGCCCGCCTCCTGGCTGCTGACCATATGTGATATATAGGGGGCAAATCCGTAGGCTTCCAGCTTCTCATACTGCATCATGGCAGTCATATCCGTGCCGATGCCCACGGAGATTCCCATTTCCCGCAATTCCTTCATACAGGCGGCCGCCCCCGGCTCCCCCTGGCTGGCCTTAATAAGGCTTCCCCAGTAGATGCGGTAGAGCGTCCTCACATGGGGGAAGAGGGGCAAGCTCCGTCTCTCCAAAAAATTCTGAATCCGGAGGCTCCGGCTGTGAATGGCTGCATTGTCCGTCCCCAGGCGCTCCGTAATTTCCTTCATAATTTCCTTGTATTCCATCTCAAATATTTCCCTGGGAATCTGAAAATGCTCCTGAACATAATCCCCCATCCGGCGCATCCCTTCCACATGTCCCCTGTCATAGTCATAAATCGTATTGTCAATATCGAAAATTACCTCTTTTATCATTCCGCACTCCTTTCCGGCATATTCCCATCCAGCAGGAATTCCGCCAGGGCATAATTGCTCACATCGATTCCCCGCTCCGTAAGGACGGCATGTCCGTCTCTGCGCAGCAAAAGGCCTTTTCCTTCCAAGTCCCGGAACACATCCTCATAAACGGACAGAAGCTCTTCCGTCAATGCCACCCCTTCCATCTTCCGAAGCCCCAGAAACATGGTTTCCTCCAGCTGTTCCTGCCGGCTTAAAGGCTGTATGCTCTCACAGGAGAAATCTCCTTTGAGATAAGCTTCCAGATCTCTGTGATTCCCGTAGCGGACCTGTCCCAGAAGGGAAGCCGCTCCAATTCCAAAGCCTTTGTAGTCCGCCCTGTCCCAATAGGACAGATTGTGCCTGCAGGCAAAGCCGGGCCTGGCGTAATTGGAAATCTCATAATGTCCGTATCCGGCCTCTTCCAGGAAGCATCCGGTATCGTAATACATCTGCCGCTCCGTATCTTCCTCCGGCAGTTCTCCTTCCCGGCTTTTCCCCTCTCCGTAGAGCCGGTAGAAAGGCGTCCCCTCCTCTACCATCAGGCTGTAGGCAGAGATATGTTCCGGGGACAGAGCTGTCACCTTCTCCAAGGTCTCCAGCCAGTCCTCCCGGCTCTGTCCGGGCAGAGCGGACATTAAGTCAATATTTATATTGCGAAAGCCCTTCTCCCTGGCCAGATAGAAATTTTCCAGAAATTCCTCCCAGGTATGAATCCTTCCCAGAAGCCGCAGCTCCTCATTCCTTGCAGACTGGAGGCCCAGGCTTAAGCGGTTGATCCCCGCCCTCCCGTAAGCCTCCAGCTTCTCTGGGTCAAGGGTTCCCGGATTGCACTCCGCCGTGATCTCCGCCTCCGGCAGGAAGGTAAACCAGCTGCGAAGTTCCTCCAGAATCTCTATAAGCCAGTCTCCCGGCAGAAGGGAAGGGGTCCCGCCGCCGAAAAACACTGTGGACACTTCAAATCCTTCCCCCAGCTCCCGGCTCTGCCGGATCTCCTCTTTCATTGCATCCACATAGGCTCTCTGGACTTCTCTTTCGGCAGGAGCCGAAAGGAAATCGCAGTAGGCGCATTTTTTTGCGCAGAAAGGGATGTGGAGATAGATTCCCAGTTTCTTTCCCATGTCCTATACTTCCTTTTGCTCTATTTCTCTTCTCTCATAATTTCCCAATAACCGCTTTTCGGCGAACCGTGCCGGATTAAGATTTCCTGTTTCTTCAGCATCTTAATATTAGCTTCAACATTTCTCCTGGAAATCCCTATCTGTTCTGCCATTTTGGAAGCAGAAAGCCGTGCATTTCTTGACAAAAGCTTCAGAATTTCCTGTTGGGTAGTATTTAAACCGTATCTTTGCTTCTCCGATCCTTCTCCGATCTTTCTCCGATCCTTCTCCGATCTTTCTCCGATCTTTCTACCGGATTTTGCGAAACTACCACCCTCCGCCATCGGTGAATTGGAACGGTATAGATTCACCCGGAACATACTGTCAAAGGCTTGTATTTCCGGTGCGGGCAAGCCGTACATTTCGGCATAGCTGATAATACGCTTAATTCCGGTTCCCCATGCTTCCGCCAGTCCCATTTGATTGAAAATATTGGCGATTGTTCTGTTGCGAAGCCGCGAATGCCCCTTTAACATATCTTCATATGTCAGGCCATTATAAAGCCCGCCGGGAGAGGTTACTTCCAAGCGATCATCATAAACCGCCACCTGCACACTAGAATCCTCCGTGAGGCACCGATGACAGTGAGCATTGATAATCATTTCCCGAATTGCTTCCATTGGCAGCTCATAGGATTCCTTCCGGAACATTCCCTCAACAACCGCCCCTAAGCGTATGTTGCGCAGGACAAAATTTTCCGCCTCTTCAATCTGCTCATAAAGCGCCCCTGTAAATTCACGCTTATCGAGGAATATATTGCGCTCGGTTCCTTTAAATACGGCGCACTGAGTTTTGGAAAAAGGAAAATAGTCAGAAGTACAAAAGCATTAGAAGCAGTAACATTGCCCTCAGTCTCTTTCAACAACTTCCAATTCACCAACTGGGTCCTTGTCACTTCTCTATGAAGCAATCCGGCCCGACTACGGTAATTCATAATGTCAGTACAAAGCTTTTCTACCGCTTCCTCACTCACCGGATATCCCACACAAGTAAGCTCATCCCAGGATATCCTTGCGCCTTCCATCTCCAGTTCCTTGATTTTCTCCGGGAGCGCAGGCCGAGAAGTACCTGCTACACGGATAAAGGTTCCTCCGCTTTTCCCCTTGGTCTTCAAATAATATGGACGGTTCGGCCCTGGAGTAACAGTAACGACAATAACTGTTTTCCCATCTATCGTCTGTAATTCCACGTTAGGAACAATCTGCGGTGCGCAGGCATCAGACACAGCGTTGGAAATGCCGTCCATCATCCGAAAAAGGATATCTTCATCTACTCCGATAACCTTCCGCGTCCTATCATCAATGCCGATAATCATCTGCCCTCCCTGGGTATTTGCAAAGGCAATGATGGTCTTTAAATATCGTTCAGAATCTTTGGGAAGCGTAGCTTTAAACTCGATATTCCGGGATTCGCCCCCCATAATTTCTTCCACCGTCATCTATAAGCCTCCTCACTTTATTTCGGCTATCCCATCCACCTTTCCATGCACTGCATCAGCTCTTCCAGATCAAGAGGCTTGCTGATATGCTCGTTCATGCCCGCCTGCCTGCTCTCCATCACATCCTCAGCAAAGGCATTGGCAGTCATGGCAATAATGGGAATGTCCCGGGCATCCTCCTTCCCGGAACTCCGGATAGCCCGGGCCGCCTCATACCCGTTCATCACCGGCATCTGGATATCCATAAAAATCAGATCGTAATACCCGGAGGGACGGCTCTCGTACTGCTCCAGGGCTTCCCGGCCGTTCTCCGCCGTTTCCACCGAAGCCTCCATATCCCCGATAATTTCTACCGCAATCTCCCGGTTCAGCTCATTATCCTCCACCAGAAGAATCCGGCGCCCTGCAAAGGAGTGCTGCTCATCCTCCTGCTCCGGTTCCCCCCCGTCCAGGCCCGCAAGCCTGCGGAAGAAATAGGCCAGCCGGGATTTGAACATAGGCTTGGTAATAAATTCATCAATCCCCGCCCTGCGGGCATCCTCCTCCACCCTGCTCCAGTCATACGCAGCCAGAATCAGGATGGGCTTGTCCTCCCCTGCCATTTCCGCAATCCCTTCCGCCGCATCCAGGCCGTCCACCTCCGGCATCTTCCAGTCCAGAATCACGGCAAAATACCGTTTTCCGGCAGCCCCGGCCTGGGCAAAGCGTTCCACCGCCTCCCGGCCTCCCGGCACGCTCTCCGCTCTCATGCCCATATCGTTGAGCATACCGCAGACAGTTTTGCGGATATGGGCATCATCGTCTGCCACAAGGACTCTCTGCCCGGACAGGCGCTCCATATCAGGAAGGGACACATTCCGCTGTTTGAGATACAGGGTAACCGTAAACTGAGTCCCTTTATTCTTTTCGCTCTCCACCTCAATGGTGCCGTTCATAAGCTGGACCAGGTTCTGGGTAATGGCCATGCCAAGACCGGTCCCCTCAATCTTGCTCACCCGGGAATCCTCCGCCCGGCTGAAAGGATCAAAGAGATTCTCTAAAAATTCCGGCTCCATTCCGATTCCGTTGTCCCGGAATACAAATTCATAACAGCCGTAGCCGTACTCCCTGGAGGACTTCTCCCGGATCTCCAGCTCCAGACGTCCCCCTTCCCGGGTGTATTTGACGGCGTTTCCCAGAATATTTACAAACACCTGCTGGATGCGGACCTGATCGCCCACCACATCCTCATGTTCCACATTCACCACATGAAGCACCAGTTCCTGGTGTTTCGCCACAGCCGCCGGACGCACCATAGCCAGAACATTCTGGGTCAAATCCGACAGATGAAAGGCTTCTTCGGCAATCTTGATTTTTCCGGACTCAATCTTGCTCATATCCAGCACTTCGTTGATAAGGGACAGAAGATGGCGGCTGGAGGCTGTGATTTTCCCCAGACAGTTCATCACCCGTTCCCGATCGTCCAGACGCATTTTGGCAATGGCTGTCATTCCGATAATCGCGTTCAGGGGCGTGCGGATATCATGGCTCATCCGGGACAGGAAATCGCTCTTGGCTGCATTGGCCCGGGTAGCCGTTTCCCAGGCATCTTTAAGGATCTTGCGGGATTCCTCCTCCTTGCGCTTTACCTCCGTCACATCCTGGGTTACATAGAGAACCGACTTGGGCCTGCCCTTATCCGTCTCCGCCAGAATTGCCGTACCCCGGATCCACTCTGCCTCCACGAACTCATAACCCCCAGGGGCCTTCCTGTATTCCACAGCCACATAGGGATGCTCCGGGCTTAGAACCTCCTTAAATTTTTCAAGGTCCATTACCGAAAAATATTCCTCCCGATCGTCGGGATGAACAAATTTCTCCCCATAGGTGCGCAGTTTATCTGAAAAATCTCCCCAGGCTTCCGTTCCGCTCCTATCTGTTCCGTTATGGGTCACCTGCCGGAACCGGTTCTTGTCCAAATCAACATAGTAGGCGGAAAAAAACAGCTTGCTCAGACTGTTGATAATCAAAGCCCGCTCCCGTCCGGCCTGGTAAATATCATGGACATCTTCCTGATAAAGCATTACCGTCTGGCGCATCTTTCCCGCCTCCGGTTTCACCGTATCCCGGCTGTCCTGTAACAATTCTCCCCTGAGCATCTGGGAAAAATTATCATCCGCCTCCTCTATATGAGGCGTTACCATCATGATAAAAGCCGGAATCTTTTCCTCCCACAGAATACGAACCGCCTTTAAATCCACCACTGCTCCAAAAACAGAATTGTATTTAATCGTCCTGTTCTCCTCACGGCTGCCGATATTCAAGAGAGGACAGTTCTCACATCCCATCGGCCATATTTCATGACAAACCATTCCTAATTCTATCTCTGGTGTACACTCCCGGATACGTTTGTTGAAATATAAAAGCTCATGGCTGTCTTCCCGCACTACATAAACTCCGGTAAAGGGAAGCGCATCCAGAATCCCCCTGTAATCCTCCGCTTTCACTTTCAATACCCCCCGCCTTATTTATCATCCAGCTTCAGCACGCTCATAAAGGCTTTCTGCGGAATCTCTACGTTTCCTATCTGGCGCATCCGCTTCTTGCCCTCTTTCTGCTTCTCCAAAAGCTTCTTCTTCCTGGTAATATCACCGCCGTAGCACTTGGCCAGCACGTCTTTCCGCATGGCCTTCACTGTCTCCCTGGCAATGATCTTGCTGCCTACCGCAGCCTGGATCGGAATCTCAAACAGGTGGCGGGGAATCTCCTCCTTCAGCTTCTCACACATCTTGCGCCCCCGCTCGTAGGCAGTGCTGCTGTGGACAATGAATGACAGGGCGTCCACCTCTTCCTTATTGATAAGGATATCCAGCTTCACCAGATCCGCCTGGACATAGCCCTTCATATCGTAATCGAAAGAGGCATAGCCCCGGGATCTGGATTTGAGGGCGTCAAAGAAATCATAGATGATCTCGTTGAGAGGCAGCTCGTATTTCAGGAGAGCCCTGGTCTCCTCCATATATTCCATGCCCAGATAGACGCCTCTGCGCTCCTGGCACAGCTCCATAATCGGGCCGATAAATTCCGTCGTCACCATAATCTCTGCGCTGACCATGGGCTCTTCCATAAATTCAATCTCCGCCGGATCCGGAAGGTTGGAGGGATTTGTCAGTTCCACCACCTCCCCGTTCGTCCGGTGTACCTTATAGATAACGCCGGGAGCTGTGGTCACCAGATCCAGGTTATATTCCCGCTCCAGACGCTCCTGGATAATCTCCAGGTGCAGAAGACCCAGGAAACCGCAGCGGAAGCCGAAGCCCAGGGCAATGGAGGTCTCCGGCTCAAACTGCAGGGAGGCATCATTAAGCTTAAGCTTTTCCAGGGCGTCCCGGAGGTCCGGGTACTTGGCCCCATCGGCAGGATACATGCCGCAGTACACCATGGGAAGCACTTTCTTATAGCCCGGCAGAGGCTCCTCACAGGGATTTTCCCGGCTGGTGATGGTGTCGCCCACCCGGGTATCCTTTACATTCTTAATACTGGCTGTGAGATATCCCACCATGCCTGCGGACAGCTCCTCACAGGGAATAAACTGGCCGGCTCCGAAATATCCCGCTTCCACCACCTCCGCCTCTGCCCCTGTAGCCATCATGCGGATAGGGGTGCCTTTTTTTACCGTGCCCTCTTTGATCCGGCAGAACACAATCACGCCTTTGTAGGAATCATACAGGGAATCAAAAATCAGCGCTTTTAAAGGAGCCTCCGGATTTCCTTCCGGCGCAGGAATCCGCTCTACAATGGCCTCCAGAACCTGCTCCACATTCATCCCTGTCTTAGCGGAAATCTGAGGGGCATCCTGGGCCTCCAGGCCAATCACATCCTCGATCTCCTCAATCACCCGCTCCGGATCCGCACTGGGCAGATCGATCTTGTTGATCACCGGCAGCACGTCCAGATTGTGATCCAGGGCCAGGTACACATTGGCCAGAGTCTGGGCCTCAATGCCCTGGGCTGCATCCACCACCAGAATCGCCCCGTCACAGGCAGCCAGGCTTCTTGACACCTCGTAATTAAAATCCACGTGCCCCGGCGTGTCAATCAAATTAAAAATATACTCCTCCCCATCGGCCGCCCGGTATACGGTCCGCACGGTCTGGGCCTTGATGGTTATGCCCCGCTCCCGCTCCAGATCCATATTATCCAGCACCTGGGCCTGCATCTCACGGCTGGTGAGAAGGCCCGTCATCTCGATGATGCGATCCGCCAGGGTAGATTTCCCGTGGTCAATGTGTGCTATAATACAAAAATTCCTGATTTTGCTCTGATCCATAACTGACACCATGTCCTCCGTATTTACACTTGTCTCATTTCTATTTAACAGTATACGGATCTTTTGCTGATTTCGCAACCGGAAGTTATATTTATCCGAAGGTACCCTGTTTTCTATTCCTCTCCCCGCAGTACCTGATCCAGCACAAAGGCCAGAGGTTCCATGGCATTCTTCATCTCTTCCAGGGTATTGGTCTGGGCTCCAGCCTCAATCAAGAGGGACTTGGGCCTCATATGCAGATTATAGCGCAGGCTCTTTAAATAGATTCTCCTGGTAAAGCCCGGATAAAATTTCTCGCAGTCCAGCTTAAGCTGCAGGGAAAGAGCCAGATTATCTTCCACATAGGGATTGTACAGATACTCAATGGGACCGTTCTTTTTGCTGTAGCTTAAGCCGTTGAAAAACATGATCTGCGCTGTGGGCTTTCCATTTATCTCCGTCACCAGGTGGGTATCTTCCGGAACTCCGTCCCGGTGCAGGTCAATTACCACTTCGATAGAAGGATACTGCTCCAGAATCGGTGCAATGGCCTCCTCCGCCAGCGTATAGGCCCGGCTCCGGTCCAGCTTCCCGTCAATAAAATCGTACACGTCCCGGTTATGTATCACGTTGTACCCGTAGGTATTCTGCAGGATCTCCGTCAAATAATCCCCCACTCCCACAATGGTGGTGCTGTTGTCTCCCGGCACGGAATCCACAAATCCCTCCTGGGAATGGCTGTGGAAGATTAAGATTTGAGGCTGGGAGTTATCCGTGGACAGCCTCATATCTTTTCCCAGAAGCCTCTTGGCATTTAACAAGTCTCCGGTGATATCCGTGGTGGGATCCACAATAAAGAAGCTGTTTCTTAAAAATTCAAAATCCGCCAGCTGTTCCATGGTATACTCTACGCCCAGGATTTCTCCCGCCGGGCGCCCCACCTGCTCATCCAGAGCCGCCAGCTCCTGAGCCGCCTGATTCTCCTGCTCCACCTTCTCCGCCAAATCAAAGGCTTCGCCTGTCTGAATGTCAATCTCATTTTCATCATGGGCACCTCCCTCCATCAAGATCTCCTTGGTAGCCGCACTTTCGATTTCCGTCTGGTATACTTCCTGCCGCTCAATAAAGGGGTACAGGGGGAAAATTTCTGCGGCCCTGCGGATCAGGAACTCCTCAAAGCTGGTGGAGAGCTCCCGATCCCCTGCCGTAAAGGCAAGTCCCGGATAAATGGTCTTGGCCGCCGTTTTCTGCAGCTCTCCCTCCGCATTGGTAAGAATCCTGGTGCAGGCCCAGGCCGCCCTGGAAAAGGATTGTCCCTTCACCCCATATCCCAGAATGTAGATTCCCAACACCCCGATCAAAACCCATACAGCTCCATTCAGTGCCTTCTTAAGACGGTTCATGTTCCATCACCCCATATCCCTTCATATATATGCGCTATGCAAGTGCAATATTCAGGGCCTCGGAAATGGTAAAGCTCAGCCGCTTCACGGTCTCGTCAATATCTTTGGGCGTCACAAACATGGTATTCAGGTTCGGGGAAATGGCGTTCCGGTCCCCGGTGGCATCATAGATAATGGTGGCCGCATCCACCACGGTAGGCACTCCGATAGCTATAATGGGAATCCCTAAGGACTCCTTCGTCAGGCTGTTCCGGTGATTTCCCACCCCGGAGCCCGGATAAATGCCCGCATCGGAAATCTGGATCGTCCGGTTCAGGCGTTTGCTGCTTCTGGCCGCCAGGGCGTCAATGGCAACCACCACATCCGGCCGGGTCTCTTCAATAATTCCCTTAATGATCTCAAAGGTTTCCATGCCCGTCTGGGCCATAACACCGGGGACAATCCCGCTGACCAGATGGACCTTGTCCTTTCCCAGGGCAACCTTGCCGTACTCCTTCACTACATGCCGGGTAATCAGGAGATTTCCCACGGTATTGGGACCCAGGGCATCCGGCGTCACGTCCCGGTTCCCTAAGCCTACCACCAAAACCGACTTTTCCTCTTCCGTTCCCAGAAGTTCCTTTAGATACTCCGCCAGCTTCTCGGAAACCTCCCGGTGGTAATCCTCGTCCGGCTCTGAAAGATTCGGCGCTTCCAGGGTAATGTAGGTTCCCACCGGCTTCCCCATGGCCTTGGCCCCATTCTCCGTCTCTATGCATACCTTCGTCACCCGGATATCCCGTTCCTCATCGTAGCTCTCCTCTATGGAAACCCCGCGGATCTCCACATCGTCCTCTTCAAAACTTTCCCTGGCTTCCAGCGCCAGATCCGTGCGTACCTGAAACCGCTCCACTTTCCGTCTCCTCTCGAAATATTTCGTTTCTTATACCAGTTTCCTACACCTAGTTTCTTCATATTTTTCCGAATTATGTATTGACAGAACGGATTTCCTGGCATAAAATGAATGAGTATGTTTTGTTAAGACGTCCGTGTCCGGCTTTAATGGAACATGTGCAGATAAAACCCAGAGTGGAAAATCGTTTGGAGGTGTACAGATTGGCTAACATTAAGTCCGCAAAGAAGAGAATCCTGGTTGCCGAAACAAGAACCGCAAGAAATAAGGCAATCCGCTCGGAAGTTAAAACCGCGATCAAGAAAGTTGACGCTGCCGTTGCTGCGAAAGATGTAGAAGCTGCAAAGGCCTGCTTAAAGGCTGCTATCTCAACCATGAGCAAGGCAACTTCCAAGGGAGTGTATCACAAGAATACAACTTCCAGAAAGATCTCTCGTTTGACCAAAGCTGTAAACAGCATCGCTTAACCGGAGAAATAGAATTTAAAAGACGCCCAATACCGTCAGTTGGGCGTCTTTTTCTCTATGCAGATTTGTGTATAGAAAGGGGACGCCCTATGAAAATGCTTGCAGAAGACATCAAGACAGGAGCCTTCAAGACTTCCTACCTCCTGTTCGGGGAGGAAGCCTACCTGCGCAGCCAGTACAAAAACCGTCTGAAAAATGCCCTGGCTGATCCCGGCGACACCATGAACGTGTCCCATTTCCAGGGAAAGGGCATTCATCCCGGGGAAATCATAGACTTGGCGGAAACCCTTCCCTTCTTTGCCCCGCGCCGGCTGATTATCATCGAGGACAGCGGGTTCTTCAAAAACAAATGCGACGAACTGGCGGACTACCTCCCCGACATGCCTGCCACTACCTGCCTCCTCTTTGTGGAGACGGAGGTTGACAAGCGCAGCCGCCTCTACAAGGCAGTCAAAACCTGCGGAAGGGTGACGGAATTCCAGGTCCAGGACCAGCGTACCCTGATGAAATGGATTCTGGGCATTCTGAAAAAAGAGGGAAAACAGATCTCGGAACCAACCTTAAGCCTCTTTCTGGAGCGGACAGGAACGGATATGGAACGCATCTCTTCGGAATTGGAAAAGCTTTTGGCCTACACCCTGGGAAAAGACACAATCACCTCCGGGGATGTGGAGGAAATCTGTACCGTACAGGCCACCGGCCGGATATTTGAAATGATCCGGGCCATTGCCGAGAAAAACCAGCGGCAGGCTCTCAATCTCTACTATGACCTTCTGTCCTTAAAAGAACCTTCCCTGCGGATTCTGGCCCTGATTGCCCGGCAGTTTAACCAGCTTCTTCTGATCAAAAGCATGGTTCTGAAAGGCTATGACAAAAATACCATAGGAGATAAGGCAAAGCTCTCCCCCTATATTACAGGCCGCTTAATGGCCCAGGCGAAAAGCTTCACCCTGGAGCAGCTCAAAGAGGCAGTCCGGGACTGCGCCGACTCCGAAGAGGCAGTGAAGACCGGACGCATCAGTGACATCATGAGCGTAGAACTTCTGATTCTCAAATACAGCCAATGAGCTTAGCTCCCAAGGAAGCTCTCCGCCCAAAAGGTCCTGCCATCGCTGTGGAGGGTGACGGCCCCCTGAAGAGCCGTAATGGAAACCCGGCTGCCTGCCGCCGAAAGCCGCTCCAGAGTTTCCCTGTGAGGATGTCCGTAAGCGTTCTCCTCTCCACAGGAGATCAGGGTTAGTTTGGGTTCCACGGCCCGGAGCCACTGTTCCGTGGTGGATGTCTTTGAACCGTGATGTCCGGCTTTCAGCACCCGGCAGGCCGGCACCGGATATCTTTTTAAGATTTCTTCCTCCCCCTCCTGCTCCAGATCCCCTGTCAGCAGCAGGGAAAATTCCCCGTAGACAAGATGAAGCACCAGGGACATTCCGTTGGAATCCCCGTAAGCCTTCCCCTCCTCCGGATGGAGACAGGCGATCCGGGTACTCTCATCCCTTAGCATATCCCCGGCCTGGATATGCCTTACGGAAACGCCCTTTCTCTTGGCCAGCTCTCTTAAGGCCCTGCCGGCCTCCTCCCCTTCCGCCTGGACGCTCAGCAGGAGGGTTTCTATTTTAACGCCCCCTGGCTCTCCTGACTGTTCCAAAAGTTCTTCTATACCGGAAATATGATCCCCGTCCGTATGGGTCACGGCTGCATAGTGCAAAACCCGGACTCCCCGGGATTTCAGAAAGGGAAGAATCCGGTATGTCCCTACCTCCTTCACACTGCTGCTCCCTCCGTCCACCAAAAAAGTGGTTCCCCCGGCTGTCTCAAGGAACAGCGCGTCCCCCTGCCCCACATCCAGCATGGTAAAGGTGAGGCCGCTTCGGAACCGCCAGAGAAGACAGGTGTTTAGAAGCAGGCAAAAAGCTATCCATGCAGCACGTTTTCTAAAAAGGACGGCAATCCCCTTTTTTCCCTGCCGTCCTTCTCCTCCGGCTCCTCTGATCTTCGCCTTCTCTCTCTGGCATTAAGGTATACCCTTCGGGTACCCCGTATGACAGGTCCTTCGGACCGTCCGTTAAGGTATACAAATAAGGAAAGTCCCAGCACATACACCATTACCTGCCAGATTTCTGGTTTCCCGCAGATAAATACGGAGCCGGGCAGGTTTAAGACTCCCTTCCCCATCCCCTCGTACAGTTCCAGAATCCACCGGCAGGCAAAGGCCGGAAGCCGGGCTGCCTCCAAGGATAAGAAACTTACAGTCAGGGCTGCGATTCCCCCAAACATCACCAGGGTCATAAGAGGGATTGCCAGGAGATTCAGGAAGATGCCGTAGACGGGGATCTCATAGTAAAAATACTGAATCAGGGGAAGGGTAGCCAGCTGGACCGACAGGCTTACAAGGAAGGCCCGGCTCCCTTTCCTCCGGGCTGCAAAGAGCTCTTCCAGGGGCCCGTATAAAGTCCCGATGCCCAGCACAGCCCCAAAGGAGAGCAGGAAGGAAGCGTTTCTGGCATAGAGGGGCTGTTCCAGCAAAATCAAAAGGGCTGCAGTTCCAAGGGCCGTGAGCATATCATAGCTTTTTCCCAGCATATCCGCCCCTACGGCAAGGAGAAACATTGCCACCGCCCGGACCGTGGAAGTGCTCATTCCCGTAAGGCCCCCGTACAGCAGTACCAGCAGCGCCGCCGGAATGCCGGAGGCCGGATAGGAGGCCCCTGTGCGCCGCAGAAGCCGGTACAGGCTTACGCCAAAGACAGACACGTGAAGTCCCGAAACAGCCAGCAGATGGGCCATGCCGCTTTTCTGGTAAATACTTTTTAATTCCTGGTCTAATTCCGCTTTATCTCCCAGAAGCATGGCCCCCAGCACGCCTCCCTGCCGTTCTCCCAGAAGTAACCTGCAGCGTTCCCCAAGCTCCTCCCGGAGACGGTATAAAAACTGGGGAAGCACCCGGACGCTTCCATCTATGAGAACCGCCTCTTCGGCATAGCAGAACAGCACGATATGCCGGCTCTGGTAATAGAGCCTTGCGTCAAACTGTCCCGGATTCCGGGGAGCCTCCGGTGCTTTATATCGATGAGTTCCTTTGATTTGTATGGTATTGCCGATAGAAAATGACTGTTC
>CAJUMM010000065.1 GCA_910586955.1 uncultured Lachnospiraceae bacterium
AGCAGCGATTGCAGAGGTGGAGAAGAGCAATGAGTAAAAAACCGACGGTATTGATGATTCTGGACGGCTACGGCCTGAATGAGAAACAGGAGGGCAATGCGGTAGCCGAGGCGAAGACGCCTGTAATGGATAAGCTGATGGCAGAGTGTCCCTTTGTAAAGGGAAATGCCAGCGGCCTGGCCGTGGGGCTTCCCGACGGTCAGATGGGAAACTCCGAGGTGGGCCATCTGAATATGGGGGCAGGCCGCATTGTGTACCAGGAGCTGACCCGGATTACCAAAGAGATTGAGGACGGGGTTTTCTTTGAAAACGAAGCCCTGGTAAAGGCAGTGGAGAATGCCAAGGCCAACGATTCCGCCCTTCACCTGTACGGCCTGGTGTCCGACGGGGGCGTACACAGCCACAATACCCATATCTACGGGCTTCTGGAGCTGGCCAAGCGCCACGGATTGAAAAAAGTATACGTACACTGTTTCCTGGACGGCCGGGACACGCCGCCCACTTCCGGCAAGGATTATGTGCAGGAGCTGGTGGATAAGATGGCGGAGATCGGCGTGGGAGAGGTGGCTACCGTTATGGGCCGCTACTATGCCATGGACCGGGACAACCGCTGGGATCGGGTGGAGAAAGCATACCGGGCCCTGACCAAAGGGGAAGGGGAAGAGGCGGCGGACGGCGTAAGTGCCATTGCGGCCTCCTATGAGAAAGGCGTCAACGATGAGTTCGTAGTTCCCGCCGTAGTGAAGAGAGACGGAAAACCTGTAGCCGTGATTCAGGACAAGGATTCCATTATCTTTTATAACTTCCGCCCTGACCGTGCCAGAGAGATTACCAGGGCATTCTGTGATGATAACTTTACGGGATTTGAGCGGGAGAAGAAGCTTGATCTCACTTACGTCTGCTTTACGGAGTATGATGTGACCATCCCCAATAAGCTGGTAGCCTTCCACAAGGTGGAGCTTCACAATACCTTCGGGGAATATCTGGCGGCCCATGGGAAAACCCAGGCCCGCATTGCGGAGACAGAGAAGTACGCCCACGTAACCTTCTTCTTCAACGGCGGCGTGGAGGAGCCCAATGAGGGGGAGGACCGGATTCTTGTGAAATCCCCCAAGGTTGCCACCTACGATCTCCAACCGGAGATGAGCGCCTTCGGCGTCTGCGACAAGCTGGTGGAAGCCGTCAAATCCGGGAAATACGATGTGATTATCATCAACTTTGCCAATCCCGATATGGTAGGCCACACGGGCATCGAGGCTGCGGCCATCCAGGCGGTGGAAGCAGTGGATCAATGCGTAGGCAGGGCAGTGGAAGCCGTCAGAGAGGCAGGGGGACAGATGTTTATCTGTGCGGATCACGGAAATGCGGAGCAGCTGGTGGATTACCATACAGGCGCACCCTTTACGGCCCATACCACCAATCCCGTTCCCTTTATTCTGGTAAATGCGGATCCGGCCTATAAACTGCGGGAGGGCGGATGCCTGGCGGATATCATTCCCACCCTCATTGAGCTGATGGGAATGGAGCAGCCGGAAGAAATGACAGGGAAATCTCTCCTGGTAAAATAAGAGCAAGAAACAGATAACAGGCGCTTGCCTTTGGCCCTCAGGCCTTAGGCAGGCGCTTTTGCGTCATATGAAAGAGAGGAACGGCTGATATGGATTATTTTAGCACGGGTCTTAATATCTTTTCTCTGGCAGGGCTGAGCGCTGTACACATCTATTTTTGCACCGGGCTTACCGGGAGAAAGCGAAGGGCGGGGTATTTCGTCCCATACATGCTCCTATTCTGCCTTCTGGACTGGATTGCAAATAAGTTTTCCCTTCCCTGGGCCGTAACCATTGGGGCAGGCCTTTTCATACTGTATGGAGTAAACCGCTTTTTCCTGGGCAACCGTCCTTGGGTTTCCTGGGCGGCAGCAATCCTGGCCAATTACATCTCACAGATTTCCTTCGGGCTTATGAACTCGGTGGAGGCGGTGCTCTTTCCCCATGTTACGGATCTTATGCTTTTGCGCGCAATGCTCATTGCGGCAACAGCGGTTTCCCTGGCCGTCAGCGCCGCCTGCTATGGGGCCGTAATAAAATCCATAGCGCCGGAGGAAATCGGCTCTGCGGCAAATGCGCTTTGCCTGCTGATTCCGGTTCTCTTCTTTTTCACTGCGGAATTGTATATTATGCAGACCTCCTATACCCGGGCGGTTTTCTATGACGTTTTATCCCCGGTTCTTCTCCTGGAAAATGCGGGAAAACATACGGCCCTGCTGGTTCTGCAGGCCCTGGGGCTGGGGGCCCTGTTCTGTACCCTGTATGCTTACCGGCATCTTTGCCGCAGCCTCCGGGAGAAAGCGAAAATGCAGTCTCTGGCCCAGGCAGTCCAGGCACAGAAACGATATGTTGCTGAGGCGCAGATGCGCTGGGAACAGACGAAAGCCTTTCGGCACGATATTAAAAATCATCTTTCCGTATTGAGGGGCCTGCTTAACAGCGGCAGGGTGCATGAGGGCAAAGCCTATCTGCAAAAACTGGAAACAGCTTCCGCTCTTTTGTCCTTTCCTTATCAGACCGGCAATCCGGTGGTAGACATTTTATTGGGAGAAAAGCTTGAGATGGCAAAAGCAGATGGAATTGCAGCAGATGTTTCCCTGCTCCTGCCAAGTTCCTGGGGAATTGACGATTTCGATTTGTGCGTGATTTTTGCCAATGCTTTGGATAATGCCATTTGTGCCTGCCAGTCTGTGGAGGGAGAAAAGTCCATCCGTATCGGCGGAGAACGGCAGGGAGATTTCTATATGCTGGCATTTGAAAATACCTGTTCGGAGGAACCGCTGCCCCCGGCGGGAATCGGGCTTTCCAACATCAAGGCCGTGGCGGAGAAATATTGCGGTGCCATGCTGGCAGAAAAAAAGGAAGGGCGGTTTTCTTTAAGCGTGCTGCTGAACATTTCATTACATCCGGAAAGCATTTCAATACAAATCTCTTGAAATTCTTTCTTAGAGCGGTAAACTGGTAACAGCAACAGAGCAACAGGAAGGAGGAATCTATGATGCAGTCTATTTCTGGAATAAACCATGTCCCCATGGGATCCTATGTGCCGGCTGCCGGCAGGGAAGAACCGGAAAAAATCCGGCAGCCCGAAGAAAAAACGAAAGAGAGCAGCCAAAAACCTGTGAGGGATGAATATGTTCCGGAGAAAAAGCCGGGACCGGACGGTGCTGAAAAAAATGGGAAAAGCTGCACCTGCAATACCGATAAGGTAGACCGGGAGATCGAAAAGCTGAAGAAGCAGAAACAGGAGCTTACGCAGCAGATCAGCCGGGAAACGGATGGATCTAAGGTGAAGGCTTTGCAAAAACAACTGGCCCAGGTAGAAAGAGAACTGAGCCAAAAGGACAATGATACCTACAGGCGTCAGAACGCCGTATATACATTCTCCTGATTACGGAAGTATAAAACCTCCTTTTTCTAGGTACACTTAGGTAGAAAAAGGAGGTTTCTTTATGCAGTTATATTTACCGATTACAGAGATTCATGCCAGGGAAATCCTGGATTCCCGGGGAAATCCCACCGTGGAGGCGGAAGTCACGGTAGAGGGGAATATTACGGGAAGGGCCAGTGTGCCCTCCGGCGCATCTACCGGAAAGTTTGAGGCCGTGGAGCTGCGGGACGGGCAGTACCGTTACCTGGGACTGGGGGTACAGAAGGCCGTACACAATGTGAATACGAAAATTACGGACCTGCTCATAGGGGAGAACGCCCTGGAACAGTCCAGGCTTGATCACCTGCTGGTGGAGGAGGACGGTACGGACAACAAGTCCAATCTGGGGGCCAACGCCACCTTAAGCGTATCCATGGCAGCTGCCAAGGCTGCGGCCAAGGCCCTGAAGGTGCCCTTGTACCAGTATCTGGGAGGCGTCCATGCAAAGCGGCTGCCGGTTCCCATGATGAACATCTTAAACGGAGGCAAGCATGCGGACAATACAGTGGATCTCCAGGAATTTATGATTATGCCCGTAGGGGCCTGCTGTTTTAAAGAAGGCCTGCGGATGGGGGCGGAAATCTATTACAAGCTGAAGCTGCTTTTAAAGAAACGGGGCCTTTCCACTGCCGTGGGGGACGAGGGCGGCTTTGCACCGGATCTTTCGGATACCAAGGAAGTGCTGGACTGCATTGTAGAGGCTATCCGTATGGCAGATTACGAGCCCGGCGTCCAGGTACAGATTGCCATTGACGCCGCTTCCAGCGAGTTTTACGACGAGAAGACGGGAAAATATTTCTTCGAGGGCGAAAGCCGCATGCGGGGGGAGAAGATTCTGCGCTCTCCGGAAGAACTTGTGGATTACTACGAGGAACTCCTTGACCGGTATCCGATTGTGTCCATTGAAGACGGTTTGATGGAAGAAGACTGGGACGGCTGGAAGATGCTGACCGGCCGTCTGGGAAACCGGGTGCAGCTGGTGGGAGACGATCTCTTTGTGACCAACGTAAAGCGCCTGGGAATGGGAATCCAGATGAATGCGGGAAATTCTATCCTGGTGAAGGTGAACCAGATCGGGACCGTCTCCGAGGCCATGGATGCCATTGAACTGGCAAAGACCAGCGGCTATACCACAGTGATTTCCCACCGCTCCGGGGAGACGGAGGAGGATTTTATTGCGGATCTGGCGGTGGCGGTGAATGCTGGGCAGATTAAGACCGGGGCACCCTGCCGTATGGACCGGATAGCCAAGTACAACCAGCTTCTGCGCATAGAGGAGCAGCTTCATCCGGTGGGAACGTACTACAATCCTTTTTATGAGAAAAATTGATGACGCCGGCGTCCGGGCGGCTCTTGGCAAGTGTTCCTTTGCAAAATATGCTTGATCATTGTCCCAACCTGTGGTAAAATGTACCTTGTTCGACCATAGGAGGTGTGATGATGGGTATTTTGAGAATTATCCTTACAATTATATTTGTTGCGGTATGTGTGATTTTGACAGGGATTGTCCTGATGCAGGAAGGCAAATCAACCGGACTTGGAGCCATTGCAGGCGGCAACTCCTTCTGGGAGCAGAATAAGAACCGCTCTGCAGAGGGAAAGTTGGTATTGATTACGAAGATTCTGGCGGCCGTATTTATCGTACTGGCCCTTATATTGAATCTCAATGTGATTTAGAGAAGGCAGTTGACAAAGCACTCCCGGCGGATACCGAGGGTGCTTTCATTCGTTATAGCAGGAATTGGAATGGAAAAAGAAAAATTAGAAAAGAGAAAGAAGGTTATCTTCGAATTTATCTGTGATCCCCACTATGTTCCCATGAAGCAGAAGGAGCTGGCGGTTCTTCTCCAGATCCCAAAGGAAGAGAGGCCGGATCTGGCGGAAGTGCTGGAGGAGCTTGTGGAGGAGCAAAAGCTAACCCTTTCCAAACGGGGCCGGTACAGCCGGGCGGAGAAGAAATATGCAGTGGGGACCTTTACAAGCCACGCCAAAGGCTTCGGTTTTGTGTCCCTGGAGGAAGAGACCGAGGATTGGTTTATCGGGGAAAAAGATACGGGGGGTGCGTTTCTCGGGGACACCGTCCGGGTGGAGTTAAAAGGCAGAGTCGGCGGCAGACGCCGGGAAGGTGTTGTGACGGAGATTCTGGCCCACGGCATCACCGAGGTGGTGGGGACCTTTGAGAGGAGCAAGAATTTCGGCTTTGTAGTGCCGGATAACCAGCGGATTGCCAAAGATATTTTCATCCCCCTGGAAAGGAGCCAAGGGGCCGTCACCGGACATAAGGTGGTGGCGGAAATTACCGATTACGGCGGCGGAAGGAAGAATCCGGAAGGGCGTATCACGGAGATTCTGGGACACAGCAGCGATCCCGGGGCTGACATTCTTTCCATGGTCCGGGCCTACCAGCTTCCGGAGGAATTTTCCCAGCGGGAGTTAAGCCAGGCGGAGCGGGTGGCAAAGCCGGTATCGGAAGGAGACCGGAAAGGGCGGCTGGATCTGAGAGAGGAGCTGTGCGTCACCATTGACGGGGAAGATGCCAAAGATTTGGACGACGCCGTTTCCCTGAGAAGGGAAGGGGAAACCTATATCCTAAGTGTCCACATTGCGGATGTGGCCAATTATGTCCAGGAGAACAGCGCCCTTGACCGGGCAGCCTCCCAGCGGGGAACCAGCGTCTATCTGGCGGACCGGGTGATTCCCATGCTGCCCCGGAGCCTTTCCAACGGCATCTGTTCCCTGAATGAAGGGGAGGACCGTCTGGCCCTAAGCTGCATTATGACTTTTGATCCCAGGGGGAAACTCTTGGGCCACACCCTGGCAGAGACGGTGATCCGGGTGAGAAAGCGCTTAAGTTACCCCCTGGTACAGGAGCTCCTGGAGGGAGCGGGGGAGGAGAAGGAACGGGAGTACGGGGAACTTCTTCCTATGCTGAAGGAAATGGAAAAGCTCTCCCGGCTTTTGCGGGCAAGGCGCAGAAAGCGGGGGGCCATTGACTTTGACTTTCCCGAGACGAAGATTATTCTGGACGACAGGGGGCGGCCCTTGGAAATCCGTCCCTGTGAGCGCAGCACGGCTACCAGGCTCATAGAGGATTTTATGCTGGCGGCCAATGAGACGGTGGCGGCGGATTATTTCTGGCAGGCCCAGCCCTTCCTGTACCGGGTCCATGAAAACCCCGACGGGGATCAGATGAAGAAGCTGGGGGTCTTTATCCGGAACTTCGGCTACACCCTTCATCTGGGCGGGGATGAGGTCCATCCGGGAGAGGTACAGAAACTTCTGGATAAGATTGCGGGGACCCCGGAAGAAGCCCTGCTCTCCCGCCTGACCCTGCGGGCCATGAAGCAGGCCAGGTATTCCACGGACTGTACGGGACATTTCGGCTTGGCGGCCCGGTATTACTGCCACTTTACCTCCCCCATCCGCAGGTATCCGGATCTGCAGATTCACCGGATTATCAAGGAGAATCTCCGGGGACGGCTGAATGAGGAACGGGTGGAGCACTATGCGGCTATTCTGGACAAGGCAGCCAAGCACAGCAGTGAGACGGAGCGCCGGGCCGACGAGATCGAGCGGGAGACCCAGAAGCTTAAGAAGGCGGAATATATGGAGAGCCATATAGGGGAACTGTATGAGGGCGTGATTTCCGGGATTACCAATTACGGCATGTACGTGGAGCTTCCCAATACGGTGGAGGGACTGGTGCATGTGCATTCCTTGGAGGATGATTTCTACGAGTACCGGGAGGGAGACTATGAGCTTCGGGGAGAGCGGACGGGAAAGACCTACCGTCTGGGACAGCGGGTCCGCATTCAGGTAAAAGCCGTAGACAGGCTGTGCCGGACAATAGACTTTTCGTTAGCAGAGAGCAGCGCGGAAGAAGACAAGTTGTGAGCCGTGTCATGCTTGCATGTAAACGGCTTATAACTTGGCTTCTTCCATGGGGCGAACGCCCCGAAGCGAGATGCAGCGAAGCGGAATCGAGCTTGCGCTGCGGAGTAGCGGAGCAGAGTGGTTGGATGCCGCAGTACTGGGGAGACGATATAGAAGGAGAGATAAGCATATGGGTAAGGAGACAGTCAAACTAATTGCCAATAACAAAAAGGCCTACCACGACTATTTTATCGACGAAACCTACGAGGCCGGCATTTCCTTGGCCGGCACGGAGGTAAAGTCCGTGCGCATGGGGAAGTGCAGCGTGAAGGAAGCCTTTATCAAGGTGGAGAAAGGGGAAGTCTACGTGTACGGAATGCACATCAGCCCCTACGAAAAAGGAAATATTTTCAATAAGGATCCCCTCCGGGTGCGCAAACTCCTGCTTCACCGGTCCGAGATCAACAAGATCGGAGGAAAGATTGCGGAGAAGGGCTACACCATGGTTCCCTTGAAGGTTTATTTAAAGGGTAGCCTGGTAAAGGTAGAGATCGGCCTGGCCCGGGGAAAGAAGCTCTACGACAAGCGCCAGGACATTGCCAAAAAGGATCAGCGCCGGGAGGCGGAGACGGAATTTAAGGTGAAGAATCTTTATTAAATCATTGTAATACCATTTATATAGCCAAAAGAACCGCCTGTGGGAAATCCATTGTAATCCCGGGGCGGTTTTATTATGATATAAAACAGAGGTGATGGTGTGAAGATTGAAATTAAAATGGACAGTTCCTGTCCGGAACCGAAAATTATCATTGTGGCGGCTTCCATGACCGGGGAAGTGCAGGAGATTGTGAAAAGGCTGTCGGAAATGTCTCCCCAGGTCCTGTCGGGCATCCGGGAGGAAAAGCTGGAAATTCTCGATCCCTTAGAGCTAATCCGTATCTATGCCGGCGGGGGAAAGATTTTCGCTGTTACGGACAAAGGGGAATACCTGCTCCGGCTCCGTCTCTACGAGCTGGAAGAGCGCCTGGACCGCAACAGCTTTGTCCGTATTTCCAACTCGGAGATCATTAATCTGAAAAAGGTGAAAAATTTTGATCTGGGCTTTTCCGGTACCATCTGCGTGAAATTCCAGAACGGAACCACCACCTATGTGTCCAGACGTTATGTTTCCAAAATCAAACAAATTTTAGGCGTATGAGGTGAAGAGGATGAAAAAGACTATGTTACAGAGGGGCGCTTTGGGCTTTCCCCTGGGAATCGCTATCGGGTATCTGATTACCCTGGGACTTTCCCTGGCCTTCGGGCAGGGGTATTATACGGCCTGTGCGCCGGAACTGATTGAGGCAGCCGGCAGCGAGATAAAGGCGGTGGTGGTGCAGGCCTTCCTGTGCGGGCTTCTGGGGACCATAAGCGGTGCGGGCTCTCTTATCTGGGAGCTGGAAGAGTGGAACCTGGTCAGGAAGACAGTGGTGTTTTTCCTGGTTCTCTCCGTCCCCATGGCGTTTATCGCCTATTTTATGCACTGGATGGAGCACAGTGTTTCCGGAATCCTTGGGTATTTCGCCATCTTTGCCGGGATTTTCCTGGTAGACTGGCTCATACAGTATGCGGTGAACCGGCGCAATGTGGAGAAAATGAATGCCAGCTTAAAGGGAAATGCAAAAAACATGTAGAAAAGTGTTATAAGATGATATAATTTGTTAAAATACGTGATTTGGGCTTGATTTCCTGTGAGAATGTATTAAAATAAAAGGGTAGGAAACCCTTTTTAAGCTGAGAAAAGGATAAGGAGACGAAATCATGATTATCACACAGAAAAAGCCCATTGAAGAATTGATGGCAATGATCGGGGATGCGAAGAAGATCGCAATCCTTGGCTGCGGCAGCTGCGCTACGGCCTGTGCTACAGGCGGCGAGAAGGAGATCGCTGAGCTGAAGGCATATTTGGAATCTCAGGGGAAGACGGTTGTGGCCACCGGAATGGCCGATTATTGCTGCATGAATATGGGAGTGAAGACTGCCATGAAGAAGCTGAATGCAGCCGAGCCGGATGCAGTGGTCTGCATGTCCTGCGGAGACGGCGTCCAGGTGGCGGCAAACCACAGCAAAGCCCCTGTATATCCCTCTAATAATACCATGTTCTTAGGAGAGGCCGTCCGTTTCGGCCTGTTTGAGGAAGCCTGCCATCTGTGCGGCGACTGCGTGCTGGGAACCACCGGCGGAATCTGTCCCATTTCCCGCTGTGCCAAGTCCCTGGTGAATGGACCCTGCGGCGGACAGAAGAACGGCAAGTGCGAGGTAAATCCCGAGAATGACTGCGCATGGATTCTGATTTATAAGCGCCTGGAGTCCTTAGGAAAACTGGAGCTTCTTTCCAAGGGACGTGAGGACAAAGGATATGAGAAGGTTGCATATCCCAGAACAATTAATATTAGGGGGAACAAATAATGGGAATGTTGGAAAAAGCGCTGGAAGGCGGAAAATTTGGTGTAACCGTTGAGATGGCTCCTCCGAAGGGATATGATTTCACCGAGCAGATGGAGGCTGCGGAGCTTTTAAAGGGCAAGGTACATGGCGTCAATGTAACCGACATGCAGTCCGCCTGTCTGAAGGCATCCTCCCTGGGACTTTGCGTAAAGCTGAAGGAGGCAGGGCTGGAGCCTATCATTCAGATGACCGGCCGGGATCGCAGCCGTATGGGGATTATGGGCGACATGCTCTCCGCAGCGGCTTTCGGCATTGATACCATGCTGGCCCTGACAGGAGATCATCCCACCGTAGGGGACTGCAGCCAGTCCAAGCCTGTGTACGATCTGGATTCCGTTGGTATTCTGAAGATGCTTACCCTTATGGAGGAGACCGGCAAAGACTGCGGCGGAAACGATTTGCAGGGCGGAGCTCCCAAGTTCTATAAGGGCGCCGCGGTAACGCCCGTCTACGATCCCATCTTCCTGCAGATCAACAAGCTGCGCCAGAAGGTGGATGCAGGAGCCAAGTATATCCAGACCCAGGGCATCTTCGATCTGGAGAGCTTCAAGCGTTTTATGGACGAGGTAGATAAAGCCAATGTCAAGACCCACATTATGGCAGGTATTATTCCCTTGAAGGCTGCCGGAATGGCGAAATATATGAATGAGAACGTTCCGGGTATCGCCGTTCCCCAGGATATGATTGACCGTCTGGCAGCGGCGGCAGCCGAGGGCAAGGAGAAGGGTGTGAAAGGCCTGCCCACCAAGCTGGGTATTGAGATGGCGGCAGAAATGATTGCCAAGATCAAGGATCAGGGTCTTTGCGACGGCGTACATATTATGGCTATCGGAGCGGAGAAGAATGTTCCGGCTATCCTGGAGAAGGCCGGAATCACCATTGAGTAAAGGGGTGAAAGAATGGATATACCGGAATTGTCTATGGCTATGGCCTCAAGCAGGCTCCATAACAGCGTAAGCCTGGCTCTTATGTCCAAGGTGATGGATCAGATGGAGGAGACCGGGGAGGCTTTGACGGAGATGATGGAAGCGCCCATGGCTTCCACGCCTGGGCTGGGTGAATTTGTGGATATTGTGGTATAGAAAGAGGGCCGCCGGGAAGCATAGAGTTTCCCGGCGGTTTTCTCTGCAGTTTGGAAGAAGGCTGTTGAAATACGGCCTGGGATGGGGTATAATCAGAACATAAACAGTGAATGAAGAGTTGATTTAAAAGGGGGGAACAGGGGAAATGACAGAGGATATGAAAATGATTTTGGACAGGCTGGATAAAATGGATGCCAAAATAACGGATATCCAGCTGACCCTTGAGAACGAAACCAACCGGAATATACGGATTATTGCAGAGGGACATCTGGATTTGAGCCGGAAGCTGGATGAGGCGCTGAAAGCAGAGAGCGAGAAAGAAATTCTCCTGCTCCGGGTAAACCGTCTGGAGAATGAACTGCGCAGAGTGAAGGAACGGATTGAACAGATAGCATAGAGAGAACCGCCGGGAAGCATAGAGTTTCCCGGCGGTTTTATCTATTCCGGGGGAATATCCCCGGCGGGCAGCAGGATCACTGCAGTCCGGCAGATATCTTTTTGCAGCTCAAATTTTAAAGTCCCTCCATGGGCCTCCACAATCTGCTTTACGATCCGAAGCCCCATAATATGGGGAGGGGAGATGTTTTCTTCTTCCCCTTTCGGAGCCGCTGCCGGGCGGTAGAGGGTTTTCACGATGCCTACGGGGATTCCCTTACCCGTATCCGAAAAGGAGATCTGTACCTGTCCGGAAAGCAGCCGGGCGTCTATGTGCAGGATACAGCCTGTGGGGTTATGGCGGATACTGTTGTCCGTCAGGTTGCGGAAAGCCCGTGAAAGCAAATCCGGGTCCCCGGTCAGGGCAATACTTTCCAGAGCGGGTTCTATGTCCAGGGTGAGAGGATAACGGCTGTCGGGAACATTGTTCATATACCAGGCGGCCAGGCTGCGCAGGAGGGCGGCCGGAGCATAGGGTTTTAGCCTCAGGGGGCAGGAGTTGTATTCCAGCTTGGAGGCCAGGTTTAAATCAGCAATGAGTTTTTTGATTTGAAGGCTGTTTTCCTGTATGGAGAGGGCTTCTTTTTGTTCCTCCGGGCTTAAATGGGAACTCTTTGACAGGCTGTCCCCGTGTCCCATAATCAGGGAGAGAGGGGTGCGGATATCGTGGGAAACCCCGGCAATCCAGCTGGTACGGGCATCATCCCGTTTCTTAAGCAGCTGGTTTTGGCGGAACAGGACTTCCGACACTTGGTTCAGTTTCCCCGCCAGGCTGCCTGCAATGCCCCGTTCCGGCAGATGAAGGACTTCCTTTCCCTCCAGGCTTTCGATGCCCTTTGCCAGGGGTTTTAAGGAAGTATAAAACCGGTGACCGAAGAGAAAAGCGAGAGCAAAAGCCAGAAGGAGGTTTCCCAGAAAGAAAACCAGAAGGAAAACGGGAAAAGCTTTTATATAAGAGGCAGGAAATTCCAGGCGGTGTTTCCAGAGGCTTCCCTTGGGGGGAGCCGCCACAAAGAGGCCGTCCGGGCGGGTCCATATCTTCACCGGGTAATCCATGAGATACCAGCGGCTCATGGAGGCAATGTCCGTGAGGGAGTAGGACCTGGGAATATCCTCCGGGAGATTCCGGCTCCAGAGGATCTGGCCCTCCCGTCCGATAAGCATGGCAAAGGCAAATTCCGTATCTACCCGCCTGCAGCCATCCTCCGACAGGGAATAGGAGCCATCCTCCAGAGTGAGCATGGCGGAGAGTCCCTCCATATTCCAGCCTTCATAGCCGGGAACCATTTTATAGCCGAACTGGACAGCTTGGAAAACCACAAACAGTGCCAGATTAAAAAAAAGAATCAAAAGGCCGGTGGCGGCGGCTGTCAGGATATAGCGGCGGTAGATTTTCAGGAGATCTTTCATAGTCCGATTCCTTTCACAAGCATAAGAGAAGTGGGAAAACACCGAGGAGAGCGTGTCCGGTTACAGAAGGCGGTAGCCGATTCCCCGGGCGGTGAGAAGGTGCCTGGGGCGGGAAGGCTCTTCCTCAATCTTCTCCCGGAGGCGGCGGATATGCACCATCAGGGTATTCTCGTAGGTATAATAGCCGTCCCCCCAGACCGCATCGCAGAGGGCGTCAAAGGTGACGAGTTTTCCCCGGTTTTCATAGAGCTTTTTCAGAATGAGAAGCTCCTTGGCGGTGAGGGCCGTTTCCCCTTCCGGGGAGGAGACTACGCCGGAATCAAAGCGGACAGTGCGGCTGTCCAGCACAAGGACCGGGTCCGGGTCAGGCCGGTTCCGGCCGGAGAGATAGGTCCGCCGGAGAATGGCGCTGATGCGCAGGAGCAGTTCTTTGGGAAGGAAGGGCTTGGTCAAATAGTCATCTGCCCCAAGTCCCAGTCCCAGCAGGCGGTCATTGTCCTCGTCCCGGGCGGAGAGAAAGAGGATGGGAACGTCGGTAGTTTGGCGGATTTCCTGGAAAAGAGAGAAACCGTCCCCGTCGGGAAGCATGACATCCAGAATGATAAAGTCCGGCAGGGCCTCTTTTAGGGAGAGCCTTGCTTCCCGGCAGCTTCCGGCCGTCCTGGGAGGCCGGAAGCCTTCCCGCTCCAGAATCCGGGAGAGCATGGAAAGAAGCTCCCGGTTGTCGTCTACAATTAAAATGCCGCATTCATATATATGGTTCATATCCCGGCCTCCTTGTCTCTAATATGCTTATCATAAAATAAAAGCGGGGAAATATGTGCTGTTTTGGGGAAAAATTAAGGTAAATGTAAGAAAAGACCCCTTTGTAAGCCGGTGCAGGTCTGTTTCTGCAATTTAAGGTAAACGTAAGGCCCCTGTCATCCCCATGTAAGGCCGCCGCTTTATACTCTCCTTATCCAGTAAAGAAGAGGAGGAGAACTATCGAAATGAAATTTATCGTAGAGACAAGGGGACTTGGCAAGGAATACGGAAAGAGGGCTGTGGTGCGGGATCTGGATCTCAAGGTCCCGGAGGCCTGCGTCTACGGCTTTATGGGGCCCAATGGAGCGGGCAAGAGCACTACCATGAAGATGCTGCTGGGCCTTATCAAGAGCAGCAGCGGGGAAGTGACGGTGGACGGAAAAATCATGAACGGGAAAAACAGGATTGAAATTTTGAAAGAGACCGGATCCCTGATTGAGTCACCCTCCTATTACGGGCATCTCTCCGGCCGGGAGAACCTGGAGATTGTGAAGACTTTGAAACAGGTACCGGAGAAGGAGATTGACCAGGTATTGAAGCTGGTGCGTATGGAGCGGCAGCAGGACAAGAAGGTCCGGGAGTATTCCCTGGGCATGAAGCAGAGGCTGGGACTGGCCCAGGCCCTTCTGGGGCATCCCAAGCTCCTGCTTCTGGACGAGCCCACCAACGGACTTGACCCGGCGGGGATCCAGGAGATGCGGGAGCTTATCTGCCAGCTTCCGGGAAAAATGGGGATCACGGTCCTGATATCCAGCCACCTTCTAAGCGAGATGGACCAGATGGCGGATTATGTGGGAATTATCCATCACGGGCAGCTTATTTTCCAGGATAAGCTGGAAGCACTTCATGAACACAGCCAGAGCGGTCTTCTCATACGGGCCATGAACCAGACGGCGGCTTTAGAAATCTTTCAGAGAGAAAATATCTCCTGTACGGTGAGGCAGGAAGGCATAGAACTGCCTAAATTGCCCGATGATCGTCTGGCGTCCCTGGTGGTCCGGCTGGTCCAGGGGGGAGCCGGGCTTTACCGGATTGAGGAACAGCAGAAGAGCTTGGAGGATATTTTCTTAAGTCTTACGGGAAGGAGGTCCAGCTTGTGATGTTAAGAGAGTGGAAGACGGAGTGGATGAAGGTGCGCTACCGGAAGATCTGGC
>CAJUMM010000066.1 GCA_910586955.1 uncultured Lachnospiraceae bacterium
CTATATTAAAAGCGAAGGCCAGACCATGCACATCTTCTGCTATGAAATGGGAAATGAGGTCTTTGACAAAGAGAGCATTATGAAGTTCATGCCTTTAATGTATCTGATTATGTTCCTGATTCTTCTGATTTACTATATTGGAGTTGCGGCTACCTTCTTCTTCGGCGTGCTGATTGTGAGCCTTATCGGTATGATACTTGCTTCCATTACGGGAGCCCGGCTGAGTTTTGGACAGATTTACATTCTGGCTCTCTATGGAAGAACCCTTCCGCTTCTGATTAAGGGAATCCTGCGGCTGGCGTCGGTGCATATTCCCATGTTCTGGGTGCTCAATTTCGGAGCCACCCTGCTCTACATGTTCTTTGCCATGAAACGGATAGCCCAGCAGGATCAAATGTTTGCGGCCGGAGGTTACGGCCAGAATCCCTACGGCCAGGAAGGCTATAACCAGGGCGGTTATTTCCAGAATCCTTATGGCCGGAATGAAGAGAACTCCGGCGGAGATTCTTCCGGGGAACCCAGGGAATGAGAGAAAAAATTGTAGTGGGAATGTCCGGCGGGGTGGATTCCTCCGTGGCGGCCTGGCTTTTGAAGGAGCAGGGCTATGAGGTCATGGGCGTCACCATGCAGATCTGGCAGGAAGAAACGGAAAACGCTCTGGAAGAAAACGGGGGCTGCTGCGGTCTCCAGGCGGTGGAGGACGCCCGCCGGGTGGCGCAGCAGCTGGAGATTCCCTATTATGTCATGAATTTCAGGAAAGATTTCCAAAAATCGGTGATTGATTATTTCACGGCGGAGTATCTGGCGGGCAGGACTCCCAATCCCTGCATTGCCTGCAACCGCTATGTGAAGTGGGAGGCCCTGCTAAGGAGGAGCCTGGAAATCGGAGCAGACGGGATTGCCACCGGACATTATGCCCAGGTCAGGCGTTTGGAAAACGGCCGGTATGCCGTCTGCCGTTCCGTGACGGCAGCCAAGGATCAGACCTATGCACTTTACAGCCTCACCCAGGAACAGCTTGCCCGGACCCTTATGCCGGTGGGAGCTTATGGGAAGGAGGAAATCCGCAGGATAGCTGCCCGGATGGGGCTTCGGACGGCGGACAAGCCCGACAGCCAGGAGATCTGCTTTGTGCCGGATAAGGATTATGCAGGATTTATTCAGCGGACCACGGGAAAGCCCTCCCGGGAGGGAAATTTTATCCGGGCGGACGGAACCGTCCTGGGACGCCACAAGGGCATTATCCATTATACCGTGGGACAGCGCCGGGGCTTAGGCCTGGCTATGGGACGGCGGGTGGTAGTGACGGAGATCCGGCCGGAGACCAACGAGGTGGTCATTGGAGAGATGGAGGATGTGTGGACCGATGGGCTTCTGGCAGAGAAGCTTAACTTTATGGCCATTCCGGATCTGAAAGGAGAACGGGAAGCCGTAGCCCGGATCCGCTATAACCACCGGGGAAGCCCCTGCACCCTCCGGCGTACCGGGGCGGATCAGATAAGGGTCATATTCCACGAGCCTGTCCGGGCTGTGACGCCGGGACAGGCCGTGGTCTTTTACGACGGAGACCTGGTCCTGGGGGGAGGAACCATTGTGAGATAAGACAAATTTGGCTGCCGGTTTTTCGGCAGCCTTTTGCTTGCAGGTCAAGGGGAAGAAGGTTCTTCGCCTTCATCGGAATAAAGTTTCTTTTTGATGGATAGCATCCGCAGATCCGTCTGGGCAATGACATCGGCGCATTCTTTCAGCTCTGCGGAAATTTCTTCCGGGTTTTGCAGGTCCTGCTTGTATTTTAACTGATGATCTACGCTGGCCCAAAAGTCCATAGCGATGGTACGGATTTGCACCTCCACCCGCATGGGCTTTTTCTGATCGGAGAAAAAGACAGGGATTTCTACGATAAGATGAAGGCTCCGGTAGCCGTTGGGCTTGGGGGCGCGGATATAGTCTTTCTCCCGGATAAGCGTAATGTCGTCTTGTTTCAGCAGCATTTCCCGGACTGCATAGATATCGTCCATAAAAGGGCAGATGACCCGGATGCCGGCTACGTCGTTCAAATAGGTTTCGATGGATTCCACCGTGACGGGAACCTGGTAGCGCTTTAGCTTGTCTACGATGCTTAAGGGCTGTTTGATGCGGGAGGTAATAAATTCGATGGGATTGCTCCGGTGCCGCATGCTTAGCTCGTCGTTCAGTACTTCCAGCTTGGTCCGTACCTCCCGGATGGCACAACTGTACATCATCATCAATTCCTGGAAAGAGTAGGCCTGACTGAGAAAGTGTTTCTGGATCACCGGCAGGGTGATGGGATCTAAAAATGTTTTTTGGGGTTCGTTTTTCATTGGGATGGCTCCGTTTTTATTTCTTTTGCATTGGAGTAACATTGTCCATAGTATATGCTATTTGCAATGTAAAATCAACTTAATAGATGAAAATTTTCTTCCTGGAGGGTTAACCTGACGTCGTTTCCGCCGTGCCCAAGAATTTGCTGGACGGATGGAAGAAAGAGCGCTAAAATAGGGATGGCGCCGCCGGGCAGAAAGCTGCGTGGACAGGCGGTATGCCGGAAACAAAGGAGAGAAGAAAAAATAATGGCAAATGAAAATAGAACTTGGTTTATCAAGGGACTGCGGGACGGCATCCCTATCTCCCTGGGGTATCTGGCGGTGGCCTTTACCCTGGGAATTGCGGCAAAAAATGCAGGCTTCACGGCTTTCCAGGCTGCCCTTGCCAGCCTGACCAACAACGCTTCGGCAGGACAGTTCGCAGGTTTTACCCTGGCGGCGGCGGGGGCAGGGTATCTGGAGCTTGCGGTGATGGAGCTGATTGTAAATGCCCGTTATCTTCTCATGTCCTGCGCTCTGAGCCAGAAGCTTTCGCCGGAGAC
Source organism: uncultured Lachnospiraceae bacterium (assembly GCA_910586955.1). GTDB lineage: Bacteria > Bacillota > Clostridia > Lachnospirales > Lachnospiraceae > Laedolimicola. Next base: position 2,888 of record CAJUMM010000066.1, read on the forward strand.
TTCCATTCTGCACCGTCTTTTGGTGAGCGCAGGGGTGACGGATGAGATCTTCGGGGTATCCATGAGCGCTCCGGGAAAGCTGAACCCCTTTTATACCATAGGGCTTTTAGCCATAGCCTCCCCCGGATGGGCTTCCGGCACCTATCTGGGGGTTCTGATGGGAAACCTGCTTCCGGTAAATGTGGTGCGGGCCTTGAGCGTGGGGCTTTACGGCATGTTCCTGGCGGTGATTGTTCCTCCGGCCCGGAAGAGTAAAGTCCTGGCGGGAGTCATTCTCATTTCCATGGCAGCCAGCTTTGCCTTTGCGAAGCTGCCCTTGATTTCGGAACTGTCTACAGGGAACCGGACCATTCTTTTGACGGTTCTCATTGCAGGGGGCGCAGCAGCCCTGTTTCCGGTGAAGGAGGAGGAAAATCATGGAGCATAACGTATATCTCTATATTCTGGTTATGGCGGCTGTTACTTATGCCATCCGTATGCTGCCTCTGGTGCTTATCCGCCGGGAGATCACCAATCCCTTTATCCGATCCTTTCTCTACTATGTGCCCTATGTGACCCTGGCGGTGATGACCTTTCCGGCTATCCTGGGAGAGACGGGAAGCGTCTGGTCAGCCTGGGCGGCACTCATTACCGGCATCGTTCTGGCCTGGAGAGGAGAGAGCCTTCTTAAAGTGTCGGTCTGTGCCTGCCTGACGGTGTTTGTGCTGGAACTCTTTCTGGTGTAGGGATTTGCTTTCTGCTGCAGTGTCCGGTTACGCCGGGAAAGCGTCCGGTTGCGCAAAGCCGCTTTTCCCGCAAGGGGCCAGGGCCGATAGTCCAGTATGGGGAAACTTTGAAATGATAAAAATTGCCATTTGCGACGACGAAGAAAATATCCGGAATTATCTTTCGCAGCTTGTCCGGAGACAGTCCGTTCCCTGCCAGGTGAGGAAGTATGCTTCCGCCGATGAGTATCTGGCAGGAAATTGGGAGGCTGATCTGCTGTTCCTGGATATTGAAATGGGCTCTTCCGGTTCCGGAGGGGAAGGCATGTCCCTGGCCCGGAAGATACGGAGTATGGATCTTAACGTGCAGCCTCTCATTGTCTTTGTGACCGGATATGAGAACTACGTCTATGAGGCTTTTGATGTGGGTGCTTTTCAGTATCTCCTGAAGCCTCTTTCGGAGGAAAAATTTTCGGAAGTCTTTGCCCGTGGGGTCCTTAAGATTGCCGGAGGCGGATCCGTCATGCCGGCCGCCAGGACCTTTACGATCCGTTGTTCTAACGGAGTCAGAAGAATCCCCATTTACCGGATTTATTATGCGGAAAGCAGCAATCACAAAGTAATGCTGCACTTAGAAGAAGAGATCCTTGCTTACTATGGGAAGCTTGGGGATCTGGAGCAGGAATTGGGAAAAGATTTCTGCCGGATTCACAAGGGGTACCTGGTGAGTCTTGCCCATGTGGCGTCTTATGACAGGACGGAAGTAACACTTTTAAACGGAGAGAAGCTTCCGGTTTCCAAGTATAAGTACCGGGATTTTGCCAAAGCGTTCCTTTGGTGGCTCAAAGGGGAGGCGGACTATGAGTGAAGCGGAGTTTGCGCTCTTTTTCCGGCTGATGGACGTAGGTTCCGGAATTTTATATGGAACCTGCCTGACTTGGTTTTCCGGTGTGTTTCCCGGAGGGAGGAGCCGGAAAGCAAGGATATTTCTGTTTTTCGTCTATCTGTTTTGCTGGCTGTTTTGCGGCAGGTTTTCCTTTCCGGCGGTTTTGGCCTGCCTGTTGGCGGTCTCTCCAAGGCTTAAGATGGAAAGGCGGCAGACTTTCCTTCTGCTGGTATTTTATTATAATGTGCGGGTTTCCAGCGGGCTTATGGCAGAGAGCTTTTACGCTGCGGCGGAGAAAATCTTTCCCTTTACAGGGGAGCAGGCGGAAGCCGTCTACGCACACACCGCATGGTCCGTGGGGCTCCTTCTCCTGGGGCACGGTCTTTTGCTGGCCCTTCTTTTATATTTCCTGAAAAGGCAGATGCAGAAGATACTGCCTGAGGTCCGGGGGAGAGAGCTGTGCTACCTGCTCCTGATTCCCTCTGCAGGCATTTTATTCGGGCATATGATTGCAGCTCTTTTATTTGAAGTGCAGGATGGGATGCTTCTGGAGCTCTATGAGCGCCACCCGGCGTTTCTGGCTCTGGTGCCCCTTTTGGCAGCTCTGTTTTATCTGGGTACGTATCTCACCGTGGCATTCTGGCAGGGAATGGCCAGGCTCCGCCAGGAGCGGGAGGTCTGCTTTGCAGGGATCCAGAAAGCCCAGGCCCTGCGGGAGCGGATGGAGGAGACGGAGCGGTTTTACGGAGAGCTTCGCCGGATGCGCCATGAGATCCGGGGTCATCTCACCAATATCCGGGGACTGGCCCAAAAGGGGAACTACGGGGAGATGGAAGGCTATATGGCCCGCATTGACGAGAGCATGGGAGTTCTGGACTTTACGCTTCGGACGGGAAACCCGGTGCTGGATGTGGTGGTCAACGACAAAAGACGGCAGGCAGAAGCTTTGGGTGCAGATTTCCGGATGGATTTTTGGTATCCGGAATCCGGCGGCTATGATGCCTTCGATCTGGGCATTATTCTCGGAAATCTCTTGCAGAATGCCCTGGAAGCCTGTGAGAAGGTGGAAAGGGGAAAAAGATATCTCTCCCTGACCGGGAGAAAACGGGGCAGTTTTTTCCTGGTAGAGGTCCGCAATTCTGCAATAGGAGAGGTGATGTTTGGGGCAGACGGCCTGCCGGTTACCACGAAGAAGGGGGACAAAAACATTCACGGCATCGGCCTGTCCAATGTGCGGCAGGAGGCGGAAGCCTATATGGGAGAGATGGAATTGAAAATGGAAAACGGGGAATTTACGGCAGCTGTTTTACTGCAGGAAAGGAGGGCGCAGCATTGACAGGAACATACATGGAGGTAAAAAGAAGCGGGAATATTCCTGTAAAAGGAAGGGTGTATGAGGGAAGCCCGGCAAAGGCCCAGGAGACAATTCAGGAGAGTACTGGAAAAGAATCTTCCGCCCGGCCCCAGGATCAGATTGAAATATCGGAGGAAGGCCGCCGGAGCATGGAGGAAGCAGCAAGGGAAGAAGAGGAGCTTAAGTCTCAGGACATGGAGCAGGGAGAGTCGGAGAAGAAAACTGGAAAAGTGGCCGTCAATGAAGGCAAACGTGCCAGGCAGCTTGCGGCTGCCTCCACGCCGGAGCAGGTGCAGATGGTGATCGAACTGCTGAACAAAGATTTGTCTGACTGTGAGGCGGGACTTGATCAGGGAATGTGCGACGAGAACGAGATAGCCAAGGTGAAATCCCTGCTCCAGAAGGCCAGGCAGCGGCTGAATGAAGTGTCCGGGCAGGAACAGGAAGAGGGGCAGGGGATTGACGCTTTTGCCCTTGCGTCACTGATGTAGGAAACATTTTGTCAAAGGGGGAAGAATAGATGAATGTGGGAAATGCAATACAAGAGACCTATGGTATCGGGACGGGGGCTGTAAGCGTCTTGGTAAGGCAGCAGGAGACGAAGAGGCTTGTGGGGCAGTCCCAAAGCTTTCTGGGAATGGTCTCCCAGGCGGCATCGGGATTTAGCGGTGTTTACGGGAAAATTTCCCAGGCGGAGGGCCTGGAAGGGGCGTCCCTGGAGGAGCGGCTGAAAGCAAAGTATCCAGGCCTATGCTATCATGTGCTGGATCTAAGGGCCGGAAGCAGCTACTGGAAGACCCGAAACGATTATCCCCACTACCTTTTATACCAGGAGGGGAATGAGGCAGTCAAAGCCCTGGAGAACTGGAGACCTTCCGGCACCAATCCCCAGAACGGCTATTCCAGGGAACAGCGGGCGCTGGGAAACGTTCCGCCTAACAGCAAGGCGGTGGTGATTCATCCCAAAATTCAGGAGCGCATGGAGGAAGATCCGGCCTATGCAGATGAGATTATGGCCAAGATCGAGACCTGGTTCGCCTTTGATCTGGCCCGGAACGAGTCCTTTATGCCTGGAGCTTCCGTAGGGCTTTCCCAGGCGGTTGTCATCGGGGAGGACGGGAATATCGAGAACGCCTGTACTTCCGGGCAGCCCAGGATTACCTTCTCCAGAAGCGGCGGCGGAACCTTGGAGAGCTGGTGGGATCTGCGGAAAGCCCGCCATGCAGAGTATATGGAGCTGATGATAAAAGGACAGATCCGGCGCAGGCGGGAGCAGAAGGAAAAAGAGGACTATAATCAGCAGATGGCTATGCAGATGTCGGCCCTTAGCGCCTCCGCCTGGAATACATCGGCGGCGGCCAAGATGCAGCTTGTGGATTACCTGCGGGACGGGAAGCTGCAGAAGATTTTCGGGGATACCGTAGGGGGGCTTCCCACTGCGGCTCTCATGGACATTGTGCGATCGGAGATTTGGCCGTAAGTACAGCAAGTTTTACTCAGGACAGGATCCGCAGTTTCAGGAGGGCGATGTATTTCGCATAATAGTTCCGCTAAATGAGGAATATTCCTTTGACTACGGGCTGGCCAGTGAAGAGGATGAAAAGCTCGAAATGGAAACTAGCGCAATGACTAGCGTAATGACGGGCCTGATAACCAGAATCGGTTCCAACAGAATCGGTAAATGGCTGTTAATGGAGAAACGGCAGTGACAGCCGGAGGGGTGCCTTCCTGTTTTTGACAGTTTGTGAAACAAAAAGATGAAGCTGTTGCAGAAGCGGCTGAATAAGGACGGAGCTATTGCTCTGCACTTTGTTCAGCCGCTTTTGCAATAGCTTTTTTTGGGCCAATAAATGAAAAATAGTGAAATAAGATGTTTGAATTTGGATGATTAATAAAATATAGAGACTGAAATATGATAGATAATGATAGAAAATAAAAGAAAGTGGTTGAAACGAGGAGAAGAAAGTGATATAATGAAACCACTTCAAACAGATTTACAAAAAAACAAGGAGGTAGCAAAATGAGAAAAAGAATGTTGTCCGTGATTTGTGGAGTGACCCTGTTATGCGGGATGCTGGCAGGATGCAGCGGCAAGGCGGAGGAGCAGCCCCAGGCGCCGGCTCCGGCCCAGGAGGGGGAGGAAGAGGCAGAAACGCCGGAGAGTCCGGAGGAGAGCGGGAAAGAGACCATCAAGATCGGTTTCTGTAATCTGAGCGAGAGCTACGATTTCTTTCTCACCGTGAAGGAGAGTATGGAGGCGGCCTGTGCGGAGAAAGGGTATGAGCTGGTTTACGCTACGGCGGAGCAGGATGCGGCCAAGATGCGCACCAACTGGGAATTGTTTGTAAACCAGGGGGCAGATATTATTGTAGACGCCAATGTGGTGGGAGATGCGGGAAGCACCCTGGCTACCCAGTACAAGGAGAGCGGCAGCGTGCCGGTAATCTCCGTGGACAACGCCTATGAAAATGCCTATTTTTTTGGTGTGGACAATGAAGGAGCCGGGATTGTGGCAGGAGAGTTTATGGCGGAAAAGGTAAAGGAGAAATGGGACGGACAGGTAGACTGTATGCTTCAGTTCTATCTGGAATCCAACGGGCCGGATGTGAAGCTGCGGAACGAAGGTGTCTACACGGGCATGGTGGAGAACGGAATTGAGCTTTCTGAGGATCAGGTGACCTGGCTGAATGCTGCAGGTGCGGGACAGGGACTTGTGGATCCCGGCGTTATGAAGAGCCTGGTGACGGACTATCTGACAGCTCACCCCACGGAGAAGCATATTGTTATGGCGTGCTTTAATGACGACGGAGGCAGCTCTGCCCTGGCGGCAGTCCAGGCGGCCGGACGGGAAGAGGACGTGATGATTGTTTCCCACAATGCGGATCCCCAGGCCTTGGACAACCTGCGGCTGGAAGGGGAAAACTCCTGGGTGGGAACCGTGTGCTATTCTCCCGATACATACGGGGAGCAGATTGTAGCTCTCTGCGAAAAAATCCTCAAGGGGGAGGACGTGGGAGAGAAGACCTTTGCCAATATCTTTGTCATCAGCGACGAAAACATTTCCGACTATTAAACAGCGCACCTAAGGAGGATTTAGAATTGGCAGTACCAGTGTTAGAAATGAGACAGATCTACAAAGCATTTCCTGGTGTGGTTGCCGTAAACAAGGTGGATTTGGTCCTGTATCCCTCGGAAGTCCTGGCTCTTATTGGGGAGAACGGTGCGGGCAAATCCACTTTGATAAAAATACTGGCCGGAGCCCACAGGCCGGATGCGGGGGAGATCCGCATCAACGGGGAAGCGGTGAAGATTACGGATCCGGGAAAAGGCCTTGATCTGGGGATCTCCGTAATTTACCAGGAGTTAAACTATTTAAATGACATGACCATTGCGGAAAATATCTTTCTTGGCCAGCTTCCGGTGAAGGGCGGGCGGGTGGATTACGAGGCTCTTCGGAGGAAAAGCAGCGAGATCCAGAAACTCGTCGGACTGGAGCGTATGGATCCCATGACACCCCTTGGGGAGCTGGCTGTGGGTGAGAAACAGCTGGTGGAGATCGGTAAAGCCTGTGCGCGGAATGTAAAAATTCTTGTGATGGACGAGCCTACCTCGGCACTGACCATCCAGGAGACGGAGCAGCTGTTCCGGCTGATCCGGGGATTGACGGAAAAAGGAATCTCTGTGATTTACATTTCCCATAAGATGGAGGAAATCCAGCAGGTCAGCCACCGGGTACAGGTTATGCGGGACGGATGTTCCGTAGGTGTCTGGAGTACGAAAGAGATTTCCAGGGAAGAACTAATCCGGAATATGGTGGGACGGGAACTGACGGATATGTATCCTATTTCAGAGAGAAAGATCGGAGAAGAGATCCTGAAAGTGGAGAACCTGGAGACGGATTTTCTAAAGCATGTCTCCTTAAGCCTGCGGCAGGGTGAAATCCTGGGCCTCTACGGCTTGATGGGATCCGGATGCCAGGAGGTGCTCCGCTGCATATTCGGGGCCCAGTCCAGGATTTCCGGGAGAATTACCCTGGAGGGCCGGGAGACGGCCATCCGCAGTCCCCGTGAGGCTGTGAAGAACGGCCTGGCCTACGTTCCGGGAGAGCGCAAAACCGAGGGGCTTATTCTTTCCCACAATATCCAGAGCAATATTCTGCTGTCATCCATTGGAGATTTCCGAAAGGCCCTGGGCATGGATACCGGGAAAGAGCGGGCGGCTGCCAAAGAGTGGGCCGGGCGGCTGAACGTAAAGGCGCCGGACGTGGAGGAGAAGCTGGAAGCGCTGTCGGGGGGCAACCAGCAGAAGGTAATTCTGGCCCGCTGGATGCTCACAAACCCGAAGATTCTTCTGCTGGATGAGCCTACGAAAGGAATTGACGTGGGAGCAAAATCCGAGATTTACCGCCTGCTGGAGGAATTCTGCCAAAAAGGATTGAGCGTGATTTTTATTTCCTCGGAAATGCCGGAGGTCATGAACGTGGCCGACCGGGTGGTAGTCCTTCACGAGGGGACGGTCACCAGGGAGTACGAAAAGGAAGCTTATACACAGGAAAATATTATGAGAAGTGCAATAGGAGAGTAGGGGAACATGGAAAAGAACCGGTTAAAGACCTTTTGGAACCAGATTTACAAAAAATATGCCACGCAGCTTACCCTGCTTGCGGCACTTCTCGTCCTTGGGGTGATTCTGGCTTTTGCCTCACCCTACTTTCTGAGTTTTGCCAATTTTATGAATATTGGCGTGGCCATTGCAGTGCCGGGGACCCTTGCGGCAGGACTGACGGTCTCCATGATTATGGGCTGCATCGATCTTTCCCAGTATGCCATGATGGCTTTTATCGGCATTGCCACCGGTATGCTGATGGAGCGGAACTGTCCGCCGGCAGCCGCCATTGTGATTGCGGTGGTTATGGGTGTTGCTATTGGCTCGGTGAATGCGTTCCTGGTAACCCATATGTATATTGAGGCTATGATTGCCACCATTGCCATGCAGCTTATGTGCCGGGCGGGAGCTTATCTGGCAAATAACAGCCAGTATGTGAAAATTACAAATAAGGTTTACAATACCATTGGTTTCGGACGGGTGTTCGGCGTTCCTATTGAGCTCCTGATTATGCTGCTGGTATTTGTGATTATTGGATATGTGCTGAAAAACACCGTGTTCGGCCGCCAGGTTTATGCGGTGGGGGGAAATGCCCAGGCCAGCGAGCTGGCAGGGATCGATGTGAAAAAAATGAGATTCCTGGGCTTTGTTATCAGCGGGGCGGCGGCAGGCCTGGGAGCGGTGCTCCTGTGCGCCCAGGTGGGCTCGGCCATGCCTTCCTCCGGGACGGGCAATGAGATGGACGGCATCACGGCAGTATTTTTAGGCGGCGTGGCTTTTACCGGAGGGAAAGGGTACGTGTGGGGGACCCTTATCGGCGTACTGCTTCTGCAGGTTTTGTCAAACGGCATGACCCTTCTGGGGATGCCGCCCTTTTTCCAGCAGTTTATCAAAGGAATCGTCCTGCTGGCATCCGTGTACAGCGACGTGCTGAGAGGAAGGAAGCTGCGCATGTCCAAAGGAAAGGCCTAGAGGCAGAGGAACGGAAAGGAGATACCGAAGAAAAGGAGCGGGAACTATGGAGACGAATAAAGTAAACAATGGATTTGAACTGACCCACGAGGCTATCTGCCGCATGACCCCTGAAGATCTGATCCGGCAGACCAAGGAAATGCAGCGGGATTATGAGCGGAAAAACAAACCACAGCCGGAGGATGTAAAGGGGATTCCCACCTGGCTTAGGATTCACGGGGAGAAGCGGTACTGCCTGCACTATCCTTCCAAGAGCAGGAAAAGGGGTCCCGTCTTCTTCGACATTCACGGAGGGGGATTTGTGTGGGGCTACCCCGAGGAGGACGATCTCTTCTGTGCCCGGATGAATGAAGTACTGGATGTGGAAATCTACAGCTTAGAGTATCCCAGAACGGCGGAGCACAGGTTTCCGGAGGCTTTTGACGAACTGTACGATACCATAAAATATATGGCTGCCCATGGAGAAGAATACAATTTCGATCCGGAGCAGATTGCAATAGGCGGCCACTCCGCAGGAGGCAATCTTACGGCGGCTATCACCCTGAAAAACAGGAAAGAGAAAAACTTTCCGATCAAATGCCAGATTTTGGCCTATCCGGGTGTGAGTCTGGAAGATCCGAGCCTGAAAAATATAGAGGAGAATCCTCTGGGCCTGACCAGTGAACTGATGGAACTGTTTGCGAAAGCCTATGTGGCAAAGGAGGACAGTAAAAATATATACTGCTGTCCCCTCCTGGCATCCAGGGAAGAGATGAAAGGGCTTCCCCCGGCGGTTGTGCTGATGTGCGAGAGGGATCCCATCAAATACCAGGACCGGGAGTATGTGAGAAAGCTTCTGGAGGCCAATGTGGAAGTGTTGGTCTGTGAATTTGCAGAGGCGGCTCATGCCTTTGAGGTGTTTCCGGGGCCTCTTATGGAGGCAGGACAGGATTACCTGATCCGGGGCTTCCGGTATTTTATGGGTATTTGAGGGAGAAGAGCGGAGGCGGAATAAAATTCTTGAAAAGAGAGGGCAAAATAGATACAATAGAGAAAGATATTGGTAGAACATGACATTTTAAACGGGGAACGGTATGTTTGCAAGCGAGAGAAAACGGAAAATTAAGGAATTGCTATCCGAGTGCCAGGAAATGGACATCAATACCATGTGCTCTATTTTATCCGCCTCCACCTCCACCATTAGAAGAGATCTGGATCGTCTGGAAGAGGAAGGGTTTTTGAAGCGGACCCACGGGGGTGCTGTGCTGGCGGAGGGGGAAGAGCCGGGGGAGAGAGCTTTCGGCCCGGAGCACTCCCCGGAGCAGGTGAGCGCTTCCCTGGACCGGATAGCGGAGCTGGCCTCCCGGATGGTGAAGCCGGGGGAACAGATTTTTCTGGGAAGCGGCATGATCTGTTACCGCATGGCCTGTTATCTGGAAAAGTCCTTTCAGGGAACCATTGTCACCAACAACCTCCATGCGGCTATGCGTTTAAAAGGCAGCGGGATCTCCGTGGTTCTTCTGGGAGGCGAACTAAAAGAGAGCCGGGGCAGTGCCTATACAGAGGGCGCCGCCGGTGTGGGAGAGATAAAGGAGATCATTTTAAATAAAGCTTTTGTGGCTTTCTCCGGTATTATGAAGGAATTTGGCTACTTTGTGGAGAGCAAGGAGCAGGCAGAGCTTTATGACCGGCTGAAAGCAAATTCCCTGGAGATGATTGCCGTTGCGGAGAAAGAAGTGTTCGATCAGATTGGCCGTGTCCGGTATCAGGAACTGGATTTCTGCCCCAAGGTGGTCTCCGTCATGGACTTGCCGGAGGCCTACAAAAACGAGTATTTCAGCCGTGATGTGGCCCTGTATACCTCCGTAGACAGTATTTGACCATGGAGACGGAAAGATGAAAAATGTGTTGTTAGAGGTGGAGTCCATCCGCATAGCCATGGACGGTGTGGAAATCCTGCGTGACGTTTCCTTTGCCCTTGAGGAGGGGGAATGCCTGGCCCTTATAGGAGCCAACGGCGCCGGCAAATCCATTCTGGCGAAAATCATAGGGGGGAACCTGGCACCGGATCAGGGCTGGATGGCACTTGGCGGGGAGGAACTTCTGCCGGGAGCTTTTGAGGAGCGGGGAAGGGCGGGAATCGCAGCGCTCTACCAGAATATGAATCTGGTAGAGGATATTTCGGTTGCGGAAAATATTATGCTGGGCCGTCTGCCCCGGAAATCCTTGGGAAGGGTGGATTGGGCCAGGACCTATGAGGAGGCCGGGAAGATCCTTCGGGACTTTGGAAGCAGTGTTGATCCCAGACAGCGGGTGTGCGAGCTGGAATATACCCAGAAACGGATCGTAGAGCTTGCCAAGGTAGTGTTTCAGGGGTCACGCATTCTGATTTTGGATGAACCCTATCTGGGGGCTACGGAGAAAGAACGGGAAATTCTGAAAAGCGCTTTTGAAAAGCTTCGGAAGAAGGGTGTGGGGATTATCATTATCTCTCATTTTTTCAATGTGGTGCGGTATTTCTGCGACTCCGCTATTTTTATCCGGAGAGGGGTCAGCTCCGAAAAAGTCCGGATGGAGTCTTTGACTGAGGACAGGCTTTCCTGCTATTTTACGAAAAGACAGGGAGAAAATGTTTACCCCAAGCTTGAGATAGATCCGGGGGCTCCCCTTCTGGAGGTCCGGCATGTGTCTTCCGCCGGATTGTCGGATGTTTCTTTTACCCTCCGGCAGCATGAGATTTTAGGAATCTGCGGAAACGCCGGATCCGGGAAATACGAGCTTATGCGGATAGCAGCCGGTGTGGAGCGGGCGTGGCAGGGAGAAATCCGCATGAAAAACCGCCGGATAGAGCCGGGATCAGCGAGAGAGGCTTTTCAGGCGGGCATTGCCTATATACCGGAGATCTCGGATGGGCTGGAGGATTTATTTCTCCATATGTCCATAGCGGAAAATGTTTCGGTGGCTGATCTGTCGAAGGAGCGGAGCTATCTTCCCTATGGAAGCAGCCAGGCAAGGGATCAGGCGGAACAGATGTGCCGGAACCTGTGCGTAAGCGGCTACCGGGGACTGGAGACGCCGGTAGAGAAGTTA
>CAJUMM010000067.1 GCA_910586955.1 uncultured Lachnospiraceae bacterium
CAGCCCTACGTGAAGGGTCACATGGGCCAGCTTGACTCCTTTTTCCTGAATAGCCTCCAAAAGCTCCGGAGTAAAATGCAGACCGGCCGTAGGCGCAGCAGCGGAACCGTCATGCTTGGCGTAGACGGTCTGGTAGCGGTTCTTGTCCTTCAGCGGATGGGTGATGTAGGGCGGCAGGGGCATCTGTCCCAGCTGATCCAGGATTTCCTCAAAAATTCCCTCATAGGTGAAACGGATCCGGCGGTTTCCCTCCTCCGCAATCTCCAGCACTTCCCCTGTAAGGAGCCCGTCACCAAAGGAAATACGCACACCGGGGCGGGCTTTCTTCCCAGGCTTCACCAGGGTTTCCCATACATTGTCCTCACAGCGCTTCAAAAGCAGGACCTCAATGCCCGCTCCCGTTCCCTCCCGGACCCCCATAAGCCTGGCAGGAAGCACCCGGGTATTGTTCACCACCAGGCAGTCTCCCGGCCGGAGGAAATCCACAATTTCCCGGAATCCCCGGTGCTTTATCTCTCCCGTCTCTTTATCCAATACCAGGAGCCTGGAACTGCTCCGATCCTCCAGGGGATCCTGGGCAATGAGTTCTTTTGGCAAATCATAATAAAAATCGCTTGTTTTCATTCTGGTTTCCTCACTTGTCAATCTTTTTCGATCATATCATAGGGGAAAATGACAGTCAATCCAAATACATAAGAATCCCACTGCCACTCTCCTATAATATATCTTAATTGGACTACTCATGTCCGGGAAAATATGCTATACTTTCAAACGCAGGAAGCCAAATGCTCCTGCAAGCTTTCCATGAAAATCCAAACCAATATGCAAAAAGGAGACTTTATACAATGTACATTGCCATACGAAAATACAACACCGAGGATCTTCCCTCCATGAACGCCATATGGAACGAGGTGGTGGAGGAAGGCGCTGCCTTTCCCCAGACAGAACTGCTGGACGCAGATACGGGGGCAGGCTTTTTCGCCTCCCAGACCTGCTGCGGTGTGGCGGAAGACACAGAAAGCGGGCAAATCCTGGGGCTTTATATTCTCCATCCCAACAATCTGGGGCGCTGCGGCCACATTGCCAACGCAAGCTATGCAGTCCGCTCCTTCTTCCGAGGCCTGCACATCGGGGAGAAGCTGGTCTTGGACAGCCTAATCCAGGGGAAAGCCCATGGATTTACCATTCTCCAGTTCAACGCCGTGGTGCGGACCAATATCCATGCCCGTCACCTCTATGAGCGTCTGGGCTTTCAGCAGCTTGGGGTAATTCCCGGCGGTTTCCTTGGGAAGGACGGGCATTACGAAGATATCTGTCCCTACTACCGTCTGCTGTAAAATTTTTTTCAATGGGACAGCTACCTGTCATATTGGAAATGCTATTCTTTAACCCTAAGGGTAGGCAGGAGGAAGGAAATGCAGATAGAACGCCTGGTCAATATGGTCTTTTACCTTATCAGCCGGCAGCAGGCGACAGCCCGGGAACTGGCAGATTATTTCCACGTATCAACTAGGACGGTTTACCGGGATATCAATACACTGTCGGTGGCGGGAATTCCCGTCCTTTCCGCCAGGGGAACCGGCGGGGGAATCTCCCTGATGGACGGATATACCTTAAACAAAGCCGTCTTTTCCCAAGAGGAACAGGAACATATCCTCCAATCCCTGCAAATGCTCCGGGCTGCAGACTATCCGGACGCAGCTCTCACCTTAAGCAAGCTGAGAGCTATCTTTGGCCGGACATCTGCCGGAAAATGGCTGGATTTGGACTTTACCTACTGGGGCGGCAGCCAAAAGCAGAAAACAGAATTTCTGGAACTGCAGTATGCCGTCCTTCATAAACACGCCATATCCTTTGACTATTTCAATTCCAGCCTCCAAAAATCCAAACGGGTAATAGAACCCCTGCAGATAGTCTTCAAGGCCCGCACCTGGTATGTGGCGGGATACTGCCGCTCCAGACAGGAAATAAGAATTTTCCGCATGTCAAGAATGAAGGATATCTGCATCCTGCCGGAAACCTTTGATCGCATTCTTCCCAGGGACTTTTCTTTGTCTCCGGACAGGAAGGCAGAATGCACACTGCCTGTATTTAAATTGAAATTTGCTCCTGAAATTGCTTACCGGCTCTTTGACGATTTCCAGGAAAGCCAGGTAGAACCATGTGCAGACGGCAGTTTTATCGTCACCTTCCCCTATGAGCTGACGGATTGGACTTTCCATTATCTTCTGTCTTTCGGAAAATACGTGGAAATCCTGGAGCCGGAGGAGGCCCGGGACATGATGAAGAAGCGGGCGCTGGAAATTGCGGAACTATATTATTAACTTTCACACATGGAAAAAGGAGGGAAACACATGGAAAAATGGCTCTACGTCTGTCTCATTGAAAAAAACAAATCTTACAACCGGGTTACGAAAGCAGTCATCGAAAGGCACGTTGCCCATTTGCAGGAACTGGATGACAGCGGCCACTTGGAGCTTACAGGGGTTTTCAAAGGATATCCCGGTGTTGCGGGAATGTATATCCTGAAAGCGGAAAGCTACGAAGAGGCCCAAGAGCTCTGTCAATCAGAGCCCCTGGTTATGGAAGGATTTGCTGCCTGCAAGCTAAAAGCACTGCAGGTAGCGGATAGGGAAAATCATTACCTGCTTTAAGACGCTTCCTTTTGGGAGTTGTGTATCTGATGGGAAATGACTTATATGCAAATTGGAAGTTGTGGCTGGGAGCGGACGCAGTTAAGGAACCTTATCCCATCCGGAACACGCTTTCGCTCCATTCAAACGCAGCGGTACTAAGCTCACACTTCGCCTTTGGCTCGTGTTCGCTAAGGACCGGCGTTTTCATAGGGTTCCGGCTAAGATAAGGTTCCTTAACCGCTGGCAGTCTCCAGCTGAAAGTCCATCTTCCGGTTGTTTTACGTTTTCCTGAGCATAGCAGCCCCTATCTCCGTTTGGAGGGACGGCACCTTCCTGACAACTGACATTGATAAAACGTGAGGTTTAAAAGCAGTTATTAATGAAATAAATGACTTTCGCAGACAGCGTTACAGAATCCGCATCCTGGCCGGAACCCTATGAAAACGCCAGCACTTGGGGAACGCAAGCCGTAGGCGCAGCGTGAGCCTAGTACTGTTGCGTTTGAATGGAGCGAAAGCGCGTTCCGGATGGGATGGGGATTCTGTAATGCGTCCGGCTTATATCAATTCATTTTTCACGAATATCCCTCGCTCTAAAGAGCTCGGTCAATTCCAATTTATCAAACCGTTAAGCTGCCACAATTTTTATTTCTTTGTTCCTCATCCCATTTTTTGTTCTGCCGTTTTTACCGCACTTCCTGGTTTTGGGGATCCCGGGCCATATCCAGAATCTCCATGACCAAAAGACTATGCTCCAGCCGCCGTTCAAAGGCTTCCCGGTCCTCTTCCTCATAGTATTTAGCAAAAGCAGCCAGCTCGTAGTACAGGCGTTCCGGAGAATCCGCCAGGGAAAAGACCTCCGGCTCGCCTTTATTTTCCTGGAAGGAAAACTCTGCCAAGATGCTGGGGGCGTCAGTGCTGTGGAAAAATCCTTGATCTCCCTGAACATTGACGCTTAAGCAGTTAAGGCCGCCGCAGTCCTTGGCTCCCACGCAGACAGCCTGAAAGGTGGGATACTGCATGATAAGAATCCCTGAGGTGTCCACTCCCCTCTCCATGTTGGGGTAATAATGCACGGACAGGGGCTTTCCAAAGAGGCCGGCCACAAAGTGAATGTTGTAAATGCTGATATCCGTCAGTGCGCCTCCAGCCATTTCGGGATCAAAGACCGGGCTTATGACCCCTTCCTTAAATTTGTCGTACCGGCTGGAGTATTGGGAAAAGTTAAGCTGTACAATCTTCACTTCCCCCAGCCGGGGCAGCAGCTCCTTCATCTTGTCATAGTTGGGATTAAACTGATTGGTAATGGCTTCAAAGAGGTAAAGCTTCCGCTCCCTGGCAAGCTCCGCCAGTTCCTTCGCTTCTGCGTAAGTCACGGTAAAGGGCTTCTCCAGAATCACATGCTTTCCCGCCTCCAGGGCCTGCTTGGCAAAGGGAAAATGCAGGGCGTTGGGCAAGGCCACATAGACCACATCCACCTTCGGATCAGCGAGCATATCCTCATAAGACTCATAAGCCACGGGAATCCCATATTTTTCACAGATTTCCTTCCGGGCCTCCTCTCTCCTGGCGTAAAGGGCGTAGGCCTCCATACCTTCCACCAAGGCGGCCGCGTCCAAAAACGGCGGTACAATCATACCGGAACCGGCAATTCCTATCTTCATTTTTTCCTCCTATTCCGCGGGCGCGTCCGCCCTCTCTCATTCTACTTTGATTGTATCGCACTTTCCCCGGAATTTCAATGGATTTCAGGCTGGGCCTCCAAATTGCCTGCCGGGAACGCCTGAGGCTGTATCATGTTCTTCGGGGCGGAAATGCGGTACATGATCAGGCAGATTACCGTTAGGATGCCCTCCACAAGGAGCTGCGTCAAAATAACGCCGTTGAGCTTCCAGAAATAGTTCAGTACCATGACCCCGGGGATAAAGAGCACCACGTTGCGCAGAAGGGTGATCCCAAGAGAACCCGCCGCTTTGCCCAGGGCCTGAAAATAAGAAGTTACCATATTGATAATTCCCAGCAATGGTGCATGGAAGCACAAAAGCTGCAGAAAATGAGAGGTCTGTGCGACAAGGGCTTCTTCATACAGAAATATGGATGCAAATCCTTCGGAAAAAGACATAAAAAGAGCTGTAAACACTCCTCCAAGGACCATTCCGTAAATAATACTGATTCCCATGGCTTTTTCCAGACGTTTTTCCTCTTTTGCCCCGTAATAGTATCCCAGCAGCGGAGCCACTCCCTGGGACAATCCCACCGACAGCATGATGGGAAGCATGTCGATTTTGTAGGCAATGCCGTAGGATGCCACGGCATCAGAACCATATATGGCAATATAATTGTTGAGAACAATGTTGGAGACGCTCATCATAACGGTAATAAGGGCTCCGGGGATACCGATTAGAATAACCTTAAGAACCATATCCTTTTCCGGCTTAAAGTTCCCCGGCGATAATGACACCAGCTCGTTACCATGCCCCTCCTCCCGGATGAGACAGAAAAGATAGTATGCGGAGGCACAGAAGAAGCCGATGGAAGTGGCCAGCGCTGCTCCTGCTGTTCCCATATGGAGAAATACAATAAAAATCCAGTCCAGAAGGATATTAACGGCATTTCCCAGGGCAATGCCCAGGGTACTTTCCTTGATCATCCCCACAGAGCGGAGGGAATGTGCAAGGCCGTTTGACAGCATAATAAAAGGTGCCCCCAGGAAAATCCATTCCAAATAATCACAGGTATAGCCAAAATTGCCTTCGTCGGCTCCAATCAAATATGCTGCAGGCTTAAGCACCAAAAGGCCGGCGGCAAGCACCAGGACTCCCGCAATTCCTATGGAGTATACGCAGAAATTCAGGCATTTCGCTGAATCCTCCTTTCTGCCCTCCCCCAGCTGCCTTGCAATGACGCTGCCTCCGCCCATGCCGAACACACATGCTATGGACATAATAATCAGCAGAACGGGAACGCAGAGAGTGACGGCAGCAATCTGATCCGCACTCTTGGTCAATGATACAAAATAGGTATCCGCCAGATTGTAGATCAGTGTGGCAAGCTGCCCCAGCATGGCAGGAATGCCCAGCTTTCGAATGGTTGATGGTATATTGTTTCCCTCAAATACAGATGACATTCTAAAAACCTCCCTTGCATTTAACTAAAAAATACCCTAAAATAAAAAGAAAAAACAAGACATATGTCTTGTTCTGGGGGAAATTATGAAAAAAATTTACGACAAAGATCGTGTCCGGGAAGCCCTGAGGGAGAATAGACATGGGGTTCTTTTGGAAAGCCTGGATTTAGACCTTTTCTTAATTGAATACGAACCGGGAGAATTGATTTCCGCCCCTTGGCTTGATGATTCTCTTTTTCAAATTGTACTCTTTGGGGAACTGTCCATCTACTTTATCCGAAATGACGGCAGCAAGTATTCCCTGGCCGCCGGACAGGGCAGCTACATTCTGGGAGAGATGGATCTGTTTTTGATGAAAAACAACAACATCTATGCCAAGGTTACAAAAAAACTTACCAGCATTGCCTTTATCACCAAATATCACAAAGAAAAGCTGTATCAAAACGGCCCTTTTATGTATCTGGTAGGGGAAAGCATGGCCCGGAAAATGGCGGCTATGACCGCTCTGGATGCCGCCCCTTCCTCCCTGCCGGAACGGGTCCTTTCCTATATGGAGTATCAATGCCAGGAGGGGCGGCTGAAAGGCATAGAAAAAACTGCTTTCCGGCTGCACTGCAGCCCCCGGCAGCTCCAGCGCATCCTAAACGCTTATGAGAAGGATGGGCTGGTTGAAAAGACAGGAAAGGGAGCCTACCGGCTGGTTCCCCCGGGAAGCCAATCTCCCGGGGGAAAATAACCTTTCATTTACCGAATTTCTTCCGGCTTTACAATGAGCCATGCCACAAAAAACGCTACGGCAAAGGCAATGGCTGCGGAGATACAGGCGTTAACCAAATTCATGGAATTTTCCAGGCTGATAAAGACCGGAAGAGTAGGCAGGCCCGGAGCACCTTTGGCAAAGCGGACCACATGAGTACATCCTGCATAGAATCCTCCGGCAGCTCCGCCGATGACGGTTGCCAGAAGCGATTTTTTATTTTTCGCCGTAAATCCGTAAAGTGCCGGTTCCGTGATCCCGCAAAGGGCCGTAATTCCTGCCGTAAATGCAAGGGGTTTAAATTTCTCATCTTTTGATTTGATTGACAAAACCAGCGTAGCCGCCCCCTGGGCAACATTGCTTGGCAGCTGCCCGGAACCGGATATGGCACTGGACCCCTGCTGCGCAATCTGCATCGTTTCCAAGGTTCCTACTGCCCGGTGCATGCCTACAAATACCAGGAAAGGTGCAAACGCTCCCATAATGGTGGGAACCAGGAAAGGAACTGCAGAGTCAATCACGTCAAAGAAAGCCATAAACCATTCGCCCAGAACAGCTCCCACAGGGCCAAGAATTAAGAGGCCTACGGGAAAAGTAATCAAAAAAGTCAGCATCGGTTCCATAATCGCTTTGACAACCTTCGGAGAAATTTTTCTTGCAAATTTTTCCACATAAGACATGAACCAAACTGTCAGAATGGTAGGAAATACCGTAGAAGTATAATTAAACAGTGTGACCGGAATTCCGAAGAAAGAAACCGGCTCTCCCGCAGATACCATGCCCGTATAGACAGGATATACAAACATGGCGCAGACTGCGGCCGCAATGTAGCGGTTGCAGCCGAAATATGCGGCCGCAGTAACGGCAAGAAGCACCGGCAGGTAATAGAAAATCGTATCGGAAACATAATTGATAATTACATACTCCTGGGACGTTTTCTCCAAGCCGAATGCAACCAGGATCGCCAAAATTGCTTTGATCATCCCGGCTGCCGTAAATGCAGGCACAAGGGGCGTAAACATGCTGCTGCAAGCATCAAAAAATTTCGAAAAAAGGGTTGTCTTGTCTTTCTTTGCAGAAACCGGGCCATCCTCTTTTTCTCCATCTACCATCTGGCTGACAATTCCATACAATTCCGGCGCATCGCTTCCAACCACGATCTGTGTCTGCGTACCAACCTTCATAATTTTCAAGACCTCCGGCAAGGCCAAAAGAGATTCCTCGTCCAGACGTCCCTGATCCGCCAACGTCAGGCGCAGCCGGGTAGCACAATGGGAAACCGCTTTGATATTCTCCGCTCCTCCAACGAACTGAATACATTTTTCTGCAAGATCTTTCATTTTCTTTTATCCTCCTTTAAGTCTTTTTTGAACTAACGCTCTAAAACGAACAAATTCTCTCCTTCTTTTATTTCATCCCCTTCTGCAGCCTCTACTTTTTGAAAATCATCCGTATTGGTCACAATTACGAGAACATCATCTGCAAATCCTCCGTCCCTGATTTTCTTTCTGGAAAATGACAAGATTCTCTGGCCTGTATGAATCCGGTCTCCTTTTTTCACATAAACCCGGAACCCCTCCCCATTCATCATAACCGTATCCAATCCCACATGGAGAAGCACCTCCGCTCCTTCATCGCTGAGCAGTCCAATGGCATGGCCACTGTCTGTGGTCATCGTTACTTTGCCGTCAAAGGGCGCTGTCAAGCTTTCCTTCTCGGAAACAATGGCCCTCCCTTCTCCCAAAAGCATTTCCGAAAATACTCCGTCCCCCAGATCCGAAAGAGATTTCAGCTTTCCTTCCATAGGAGCCCGAACATAAAGCTTCTTTGCCGGAACGTCTTTCCTTTTCAGCAAATTTTGAAACAAACTCACCCTTCCCCACCTCCGTCTTTAAAAATTCCCTCCCTGTAATCCGGCAGGACTCTGTCCGCAAACCATTGATTAATTCTATGGATTTCTTCATAAGTCATCCAGTTTTTTGGCCTCCCTGCCAAGCGATAGAAGCAGGGAAAAACAATTTCCACTATAGAAAAGGCCCTACCCTCCATCTGATTTTCAATAGCCTTCCTAAGATAAGCGTTAAGCTGTTTCATCTGCCTGGGGCTTCCCGTACTGCCTCTGGCCGCAAAAGAGACATGCCCGAGACTTGCGGCTTCCTCCAGTACATGACAGCCGCCTTTGCTAATTTCCTGAAAATCAGTTCCGGTCTCAAACCAGTTTAAAGTATTGATAAGAGTAACCCTTTCCCCCCGCAGCGCCAAATAGCGCTCCCTGTTCTTTTCCGTAGACAGTTCCTTGCTGCTGTTGCAAATCAAAATCACCAGCTTCTCCGGATGCGCTTTTTTGTACGCCAGCCCGTCGTCATAAAACCGATCATCCGGATAATCATAAGTCTCCACAAGCAGATTAACGTCCGCTGTCTTCTTTTTAAATATGACAACCTGCTTTTCCACTCCAAGCCCGGCAATCACATCTGCCAGAGCTTTTGCCAGGGCTCCAAGAAAGCATCCTGCATGAGGCGGAATTTTGTCTTTATCTAGCAGAAAATATCCCTGTCCTCCTGCTTCCCCTGCCCGAACCGCACCCGCCGTACACATCTGCTCACATTGTCCGCATCCAATACATTTGTCCTCCTCTGCACAAATAACATACCGGGTTCCCTGCTGATTTAAAACATCTTCCCCTGACAGCTTTAGGAGATTCCGGGGACAAAACAGAAGGCAATTTCCGCACCCGGTACATTGTTCCCTGTCAAATTTCGCTTTCATCCTGCTGCACTCCTTTTCTTTTTATAGATTTCATCATATTGTTGATATGAATTGCCAGATACGCTTTTTCATCCTCACTGATTTGAACGGAAAATTCTCTCCGTATGGTTTCCGCACTCTTTTCTACACAGTCTTTTAACTCCGGATACTCGCTGATAAAGAGATGATAGAGAGAAGAATTCTCCTCGCACAGCATTTCGTTGTCATGAATCCGCGCTGCCAAAAAACTCAAATGAGTCAAAAACCGCATATAATAGAATGAAGAGCGATCCAATGTGAGCCGGAGGGACTCTTCAATCCCGCCAATCATTTTTTCCTGAAACAAGAGCCGGAATTTCGCATCGCTTCGGTAATTTTTCCCTGATGAATTGATATAATGCAGAACAATATATCCGGCTTCATCTTCGCTCAGCATTTCTCCTGTCTCTTTCTTGATAATTTCCAGTCCTTCTTTGGCTATCAAAAATTCTTTGGCATAGATATTTTTAATTTCCGGAAGAATATCCAGGGGCAGTTCAAATCCCTCTCTTTTGCCCGCCACCGCATTGGAAATATGATCTGACAGGCTGACTGTCATCATTCCATTGATCTTTGTATCCAATTTGCTCTCAAAAAGAGAAATAATTTCAGCTGCAATATGAATATAAATAGGCTGTATATCCTCCACCAGATTCATCAAGTACCGCTTCTGGTTCACATCGCAGGCCTCAAAAATCTTAATAATCCGGGAATTCTCAACAAAATCCCCTCTCTTCCTGCCAAACCCGATAGCTTTGCCAAAAATAATAATCTCATTCCCTTTCTCATCCGCCGAAAATACAACATTATTGTTAATGAGGCGGCTGATTTGATATTGCTTTTTCATCCCGGATTCTCCTTCTATAATTGGTTTCGTAAACCATTGTGCAAAAGTTCCTGGAGCCGTCTGTTAAGTGATAAAGACAAAAAAAAGATCAGTATCAATGTCAAAAACATTCGATACTGATCTTGCCTTCTGAAAAAGTAACAATTCTGGATATCTGTCCATATTATAGCTAAATGATTATCCTCTGTCAACCTGTTTTCAAAGCTTATTCAAGCTTATCCAAATTTCCGGCTTTTCATTTTCCTCCTGCCTACTGCCGAAGCTCCGCGTCCAGCGCCTCCAGCCCTTTCAAAATCCGCTTCATGGCCGCAGACACATCCGCCTCCTCCAAGGTCTTATCCTTGGCCCGGAACACAATGGAGTAGGCCACGGACTTGAAGCCCGGCTTAATCTGGGCCCCCTCGTAGATATCAAAGAGCTGAAAGCTCTCCAGGTAGCTCCCGCCCTTGCTCTCGATGACTTCCTCGATCTGCCCTGCCAGCACCTCCTTGGGAATCACCATGGAGATATCCCGGTTTACCGCCGGATAGCGGGCAATGCCCTCGTACTTCCGGTCAAAGGTGGCGAAGGGCAGGATAGCCGGCATATCTAAGACTGCCACATAAGAGCGCTCCCCGATGCCGTAGGCCTCTGCTACCACCGGGTGTACCTCTCCCAGGAAGCCTACTATCCTCCCGCCGTAGTGGATTTCCGCCTGGCGGCCGGGATGCAGGAAGTTCTTCCCTGCCTTGGGATCGTAAACCTTGCGGCCTCTCATGCCGATCTTGTCAAAAAATTCTTCCACCACGCCCTTCATGGTATAGAAGTCCCCCTCACCGTACATACCAAGAGTAAACTGCATCCGCTCGTCGGGAAGCTCGGCAAGGGGCAGTTCCTCTGCCATATAAATATTGCCCAGCTCATAGAGGCGCACGTCCTTGTTTCTCCGGTTGTAGTTGGTGGCCAGGGACGTGAGCATTCCGTTTAAAGGCGTTGTGCGCATAATGCTGAAATCCTCACCCAGAGGGTTGGAGATGGTGATGGCCCGGCGCAGGGGATCCTCCGGGTCAAGCAAAAGCTTGTCAAAGACCTTGGGGCTCTCAAAGGAATAGCTCATACCCTGGGAGAAACCGCAAAACTCTGCAATATCCCTGGCTATTGCCTCCACCCGCAGCTTAAAGGGCAGCTTCCCGGTAGTGGCCTCTCCCTTAGGCAGGGTGGTGGGAATATTGTCGTATCCGTAGAAACGGGCCACTTCCTCTGCCAGATCCGCCATGCACTGAATATCCTGGCGGAAAGTGGGGGCTACAATCTCTTCAGTCTTATCATCATATCGAAGCTCCACCGTATCCAGGTAGGAAAGCATCTGCTCTCTGCTGATATCCGTTCCCAGAAGGGCATTGATCCGTTCCGGATCAAAGGGTACCCGCACCGGCTCCTTGAGCCCTGTGTACACGTCCACCATGCCGTCCACCACTTCCCCGGCTCCCAGCTCCTCAATGAGCTGGCAGGCCCGGTCAATGGCCGCCTGGGCGTTATTGGGATCCAATCCCTTCTCAAACTTCCCTGATGCGTCTGTCCGCAGGCCGATCTTCTTAGACGACAGGCGGATATTTACCCCGTCAAAGCAGGCCGCCTCGAAAAGCATGGTCTCCACGCTGTCCGTAATCATGGAGTTCTCTCCCCCCATAATACCTGCAATGCCGATGGCCTTCTCCCCGTCGCAGATCATCAGCACGGAATCGTCCATGGTCCGCTCCTGGCCGTCCAGGGTCACAAATTTCTCTCCTTTGTCCGCCCGGCGCACTAAGATCTGATGGCCGGCAATGGTGTCCAGATCGTAGGCGTGCATGGGCTGGCCGTACTCCTCCATCACATAATTGGTGATATCTACGATATTGTTGATGGGACGTATCCCGTTCACTGCCAGACGGCGCTGCATCCACTTGGGGGAAGGCGCCAGCTTAATATTTTTCACCACCCGGGCACAGTACCGGGGACAGAGATCCGCATCCTTTACATCCACCTTAATGTAATCGTTCACGTCCCCGCCGGAGCCCTTGACCTCCACCACAGGGGGAACAAACTTCTTGCGGAAGGTAGCCGCCGCCTCCCGGGCAATTCCGATGACGCTGTAGCAGTCCACCCGGTTGGAGGTAATCTCATACTCAAAAATTACGTCGTCCAATCCCAGAGCCTTGACGGCGCTCTCTCCCGCCTTCACCTCCGCATTCTCCGGGAACACGTAAATGCCGTACTCCGGGGACTCGGGAAACAGCTCCTTCGTCTGTCCCAGCTCCTCGATGGAACACATCATGCCGTTGGATTCCACGCCCCGAAGCTTTCCCTTTTTTATCTTTACGCCGCCAGGCGTCATCTTCCCGTCGTGGCTGCCGGCCACCCGGCCGCCGTCCAGCACCACCGGGACTTTCTGTCCTTCCTCCACATTGGGAGCACCGGTGACAATCTGGACCGGCTCCCCGGTTCCTACATCCACCTGGCAGACTACCAGCTTCTCCGCATCCGGGTGGCGCTCAATCTTTAAAATCTCTCCAACTACAATATTTTCCAGATCCGCATCCAGTGCGGTGTATCCCTCCACCTTAGTGCCGGAGAGGGTCATTGCATCCATATATTCCTGGGCCGTCACATCTAAGTCCGGCACATAGGCTTTGATCCATGATAATGAAGTGTCCATGCTTCATCCCTTCCTTTCTTTTCTCATCCTGTCAAAACTGTTTTAAGAACCGGATATCGTTCTCATACAGCAGCCTCATATCGTCAATCTCATATTTCAGCAGGGCGATCCGCTCCAGTCCCACGCCGAAGGCAAATCCCGTGTACTCCTCCGGGTCAATGCCGCACATCTCCAGCACATGGGGATGGACCATGCCGCAGCCCAGGATCTCAATCCAGCCGCTGCCCTTGCAGAACCTGCAGCCCTTGCCGCCGCACTTAAAGCAGCTTACATCCACCTCGGCGCTGGGCTCCGTGAAGGGGAAGTGATGGGGACGGAATTTGGTCTTTGTCTCCGCCCCGAAGAGCTCTCTTGCAAATTCCTCCAGAGTTCCCTTTAAGTCCGCAAAGGTAATATTTTTGTCCACCACCAGTCCCTCAATCTGATGGAAGGAGGGGGAATGGGTGGCGTCCACCTCGTCGGAGCGGAACACCCGCCCGGGGGCAATCATGCGGATGGGAAGCTTTCCCTGCTCCATCACCCTGGCCTGGCAGGGGGAAGTCTGGGTACGCAGCACGATCTCCTTATTGATGTAGAAGGTATCCTGCTCATCCTTGGCCGGATGTCCCTCGGGAATGTTCAGCTTCTCGAAGTTGTACAGGTCGTACTCGATCTCCGGCCCTTCCACCACCTCATAGCCCATGCCGATGAAGATACGCTCTACCTCCTCCAGGGCGATGGTGTTGGGATGCCGATGCCCCACCTGGTTCTTCCTGGCCGGAAGAGTCACATCGATAACCTCGGCTTTCAGCTTCTCCTCCCGGACCAAGGCCTCCATCTTCTTCCTGGCTTCCTCAAGAATCCCCTCGATCTCCTCCCTGGTCTCGTTCACCAGCTGGCCCACCTTGGGCCGATCCTCCGGGGCTACTTCCTTCATCCCCTTTAATACGCTTGTCAGCTCTCCCTTTTTCCCGAGAATGGCCACCCGCACATCGTTCAGGGAATTTAGGTTCCCTGCCGCCTGAATCTGTGCCATGGCATGTTCCCGGATTTTCTGCAATTTCTCCTTCATGCTGTTCTCCTTCTTTCTATTTTACAATTTCGTTTTGTACATGATGCTTGGTGATGCTGGCTGCGCTGCACAGTGCAGCCTTACTCCGCCGCACTGCACGCAAAAGAAAGCCCCATCCCTCATAGGGACGGAGCTTCATATCCGCGGTACCACCCTGATTCCTGTCTTAGACAGGCTCTCATTCTATGCGTAACGTGCATCTTGCGTCGCCGCCTACTCTTCCTTCAACAGCGCTGCTCCGGTGGGAAATTCAAAAGTACTCTGAACCTGGGACTGCTTTCAGCCGGTGACAATCCCTCTCTGTAGGAAGACGAACCTTCTACTTTGCACCTTCACTGCATTTTGGCTTTCTTTTTCTGTCGGGATTTATTTTATAACAGGTTTTGCGGCATTGTCAAGTGTTTTGCAAAAAATCCTTTTTCCCCTCTTGTAGGATTACAATACATGTGTTACAACTGAATATTTAAAAAGCAGGGATGTCA
>CAJUMM010000068.1 GCA_910586955.1 uncultured Lachnospiraceae bacterium
GTGCCAAAGACTTCCCCTCCAAATCTGCCCCCTGCATAGAAACTGCCGAAATCCGGTGGTTATCATAGGTGGTATAGTAATAAATCCCTTTGTCCGCATTGCAGCAGGAGGTATAAATGGTAATCTCACAGGCCCCGTTTTCCAAAAGACAGCAGCCTCTCTGCTGATCTACAGAATTGAGAATATGGAAAAACTGGCTGACACTCTCCTTTTCTCCCTCTCCGGACCGGGAGTTCATCCGCACGAAAGCCGCCCTCACAAACCGGGACTGGGAAGTCAGATCTCCCGGAAGGCCCAGAGCCCCCATTCCCCGGCTGTAGGGCTTTTGCTCCATCCCGGGAGCAAAACGGCTCTCCACCGGACCTGCAGACAGGTTCCCATGGCTTTCCAGAGAAAAAAGCTGGGTCTCAAAAGGGGGATTGTTGGTGAGAACTCCCACCGGGTTTTCATAAAGCCGGAGTCCTTCCCTAAGAGGCTCCACCACCACCGAGCGCTCCCGATCCGAAATCATCCAGTGAAGCTGGGCCAAAGGGTATTTTCCGCGAAAGGGAACCTTTAAAAGATTGGACTTTTCCACCAATGCACAGGCTTCTTCCACTGTGGCGCACCGGCTTAAAATCCAGGGAATCCACTCATACTGGGCAAGATTGTCCTTCCCCTCCTTCCGGTCATGATAGACCGCATTTCCCACAAAATTCAGGCCCGCCATACACAGGCCCCTCTCATTCACGGCATCATAATACAGGGGATACTCATCATCCACATGGGCCATGCCAATCATCCCGTAATGAGTCTCCAGAATCCCTTTTTCCAGAAATTGAAAGGGAAAATTGCGGGGTGTAACCACCACCTCTTCCCCATAGGAAAAATCATAATCCAGCGTGCGCCCAAAGTAAAAATCCCTGGTCCGGTACGTGGCTGCCGTACACATAGAAACACTCCTTTCTGTTGTCATTCTACCGTATACTTTTCCACAAAGCCTGTATTTCCATTCGTACCGGCTATCCTTTATGCCAGGGGGCAGTTACCGGGCCGCCCGAAGCTTTATGAGCCGGAATACATCCCGGTATAAATCATCCCCGTCTTCCAGATCCACCATCAGCCACCTCTGGCCGTTTCCCTCTTTGGTGTTCCGGTAGATTTCCTGAAGCTGTGGGGTACATTCCGGCAGTATGGCTTCCAAGGGCTCTTTCTCTTTTCTTCCCACCACCAGCATTACTGTAAAATAAGTTTCCCGGGGATAGATGGTACACAGAGTCTTTCCCGATTTTTTAAATTTCACATTCCAGCCCGGTTCCATGCTGCAGGAGCTGAATTCTATTTTTTCTTTTCCCTGATAGTCTTCCCGGACCTCCTTGCAAAATTTTCCAAACACCGGATTTTGAATTACCTCTCCAATCTCCTCTAGCCCGGGACATACATTCTTATCCTTTAAATCAATCATGTTTTTTCCGGGTTCCTCCTCCCAATCTTTTTCATATTGTATCATTGTTCCGCAAAGATTACCAGAATAACTATTGATTGTCCTCTAAAACAAGGTATAATAAAAACCGGATAGAAACACTGTAAACTGTAATAAAGAAGGGTTTTTTATGAACGAAACTGTACGTAATATCCGGAAAGCCTTCCGCTGCGCTTTTCCCCATACAATCCCAATCTTTGCCGGCTTCTGGTTCCTGGGGATAACCTACGGGATTTATATGAACGTTTCCGGCTTCAGCTTCTGGTATCCCTGCCTGATGAGCCTGACCATCTTTGCCGGATCTGTGGAATTTGTGGCCGTGGGCCTGCTCCTTGGCCCATTTAACCCCCTAAAGGCCCTTGCTCTGACGCTGATGATCAATGCCAGGCATCTATTCTACGGAATCTCTATGCTGGACAAATATAAAGGGACCGGATGGAAGAAGCCCTATCTGATCTTCGGAATGTGCGACGAGAGTTTCTCCATCAACTACACAGCCCCCATTCCGGCAGATATTGACCGGGGTTGGTTCATGTTTTTTGTGACACTTTTAAACCATCTGTACTGGTTCTCCGGTGCGGCCCTTGGGGGCATCTTCGGCTCCCTGATCCGCTTTAATACGGATGGATTGGATTTCTGCATGACCGCCATGTTTGTAGTGATTTTCATGGAACAGTGGATGAAAGAAAAGCGCCATGAAAGCGCCCTTATGGGGCTTTTTATTTCCCTTGCCTGCCTGGTACTATTCGGAGCAGAACATTTTCTCATCCCAGCCATGGCGGCAATCCTAGTCGTCCTGACATTTCTACGCAAGCCTCTTGAGAAAGGAGAAAACGGACAATGACACAGCTGCAGAAGCTTATTACTATCGGCATGATAATCCTGGGAACCCTCCTGACACGCTTTGTTCCGTTCCTGCTTTTCCCCGCCGGAAAGCCAACGCCCAAATACATACAGTATCTCGGAAAAGTCCTGCCCTCCGCAGTGTTCAGCCTGCTGGTTATCTACTGTCTAAAAAATGTAAATATCTTTACCGGCAACCACGGCATACCGGAATTACTGGCAATCGCCCTTGTGGCTGTTCTCCACCTGTGGAAACGGCAGATGCTCCTATCCATCGCAGGCGGAACGCTCTTCTATATGCTGCTGGTGCAGTCTATTCCGTAATATCTCTTCCTGTATTTTAAGAACATGAAAGCCGACAGTGCAAGAGCCATCAGCTCCGCCCCAGGGGTTGCCAGCCAGATCCCCTTCACGCCCAAAATAAGCGGCAGCACAAGCATTGTGATCAGCATAAACACAAAGGATCTGGAAAATGCGAGAACAGCCGAAACCACTCCGTTGGACAAAGCGGTAAACATTCCGCTGGCAAAAATATTAAAGCCGATAAAGAAAAGTGCAATGCTGCATATGCGGTTTCCCGTCACTGCCAGATCGTAGACCGGATTGTCCGGCCGGGCAAAGACAGAAACCAGCGGTTTGGTCAGCAGGAAAGAGGCCGCAACCGTCACCAGGGAAATCCCTGCAATCACTTTCAAACTTAAGGAAACCAATTTTTTCAGCTTTTCCCGGTTCTGCTCCCCATAATAGTAGCTAAGCATAGGTGCTACTCCGTAGGAGTAACCTGTATACAGAGAACTTACAAACATCAGCACATACATAATGATTGTAACAGCCGCAACCCCGTCCTCTCCCACATAATGGAGCATGGTCCAGTTGAACATCATGGTAACGATCCCGGTGACAAGGGCAGTGGCCATTTCCGAGCATCCGTTTGAAGCCGCACGGACAAGGACTCGTCCACGGAATACCGGTTTCTTAAAATGCAGAAGACTTTTCTTGCGGCCAAATACAAACAGCCCCACAACCGCCGTCACGGAATATCCCAGGCCCGTCGCAATGGCTGCGCCGCTTATACCCATGCCGAAGCCGGCAATAAATACATAGTCCAGAACCATATTCAGGACACCGCCCATTACGGAACAGATCAGGGAAAGATTTGCTTTTTCGCTGGCAATCATATAGAGGGTAAAATTATTCATCAGAAGGATGGGTACGGTAAATACCAGATACCTGCTTAAATATTCCACACAGTACCTTTCCACCTCCAGGGAAAGATTCATACCGCCAAAAATGTGATCCAAGGCCAGATACCCGGCTGCACACATCACAATTCCCACAAGGACATTCACTAAGATCAGAAAAGTGAAATCTTCTCTGGCCTCCTCCACCTTCTGCTCTCCCATTTTTTTCATAATGACCGCACTGCCTCCGGTGGCAAGCATAGTGGATATAGCCGTCACAAGCTGGATCATGGGCGCCGTGAGATTAATAGCCGAAAGGGCATCCGTGCCGATTAGGTTTGACACAAACAGCCCGTCAACCATAGTGTAGAAGGACATAAATACCGTCATGGCAATGGTGGGCACGGCAAATTTTAAGACATTTTTTAGTGTTACAGGTTTTTCATATACATTTTGGTTTTCCACAATTTTTTCCTCCGTTCCTCTTGTATTTAGCTCCTGTATAGGGTATCATAAACCATACAGTAACTGTACGGTCAAGCCCTGATTTGACTTTTTTAAGAGGTAAGGATGAAGAAAAAAGATAAGCTTCTCACCATCGGCCAGTTTGCGGCTATGCACGGAATTAACAAGAAGACCCTGATGTGGTATGACGAAACCGGCCTGTTCAAGCCGGCCTCCATCAATCCCGAAAACGGATACCGCTGTTACAGCTACCATCAAAGCCCTGTTCTGGAAACCATCCTTCTGCTGCGGGAGCTGGATGTTTCCATTGGCGAAATACAGCGTTTCATAGAAAACCGCTCCGCCGGCAGCTTAAAATGTCTTTTGGAAGAAAAAATGAAAAACCTTGACCAGCAGATCACCCACCTTCAGGCTGTCCGGACCCTCCTTGGCACCTATCATCGGAATATGGACACTCTGCTGACCATGGATTTGTCCGAAATCAGTATCATTGAAAAGAAAGAGCGCTGTCTGGTTACAGTAGACATTGATAAGGATACCTCCTTTGAACAGGAAGTAGAACTGATTACGGCCGAGACGGAAAAATACCACCTGGGACGCCTGCACAAAGCCTCCTACGGCTCCATGCTCCCTGTTTCCAGCTTACAGAAGGGCCTTTTTGATGACTATTCCAAACTTTTCATCGAAATTCCTTTCCTTGCATATGAAACCGGACTCCACACGGCGCCTAAAGGACACTACCTAAGGGCTTTCCACAAAGGAGACTGGGACAAAATTCCCAAACGATACGAAGAAATTTTCGGCTATGCCGAAAAACACAGCCTGACGCTCTATGGATATTCTTATGAAATGGGCATCAATGAAACTGTCATTGACCGGATTGAAGATTATATTGTCCAGATTGAAATCCCCATCCTTGCCCCTGGGTTTTCTTAACTTCTTTCCGGCATTTCCGGCTCACTTCCAGGGCCGGGCCTTCCCCGTCCACCCTTTCTCCTTCCAATATTCCACATCGGCTTCGTTCCATCCCCGCTTCTGCATCTGGCGCATAATTCCAAAAAACAGCCGGGTTTTAAAAGAAGGCCGGATCTTCCCCTCATTCCGTGTAATCCTCCATGCCAGTTCCGAGATCTTCTTCTCAATCTGCTTTTTCTTCCGGCCGCCGACCTGGCTCCAGGACACTGCCGCAACCCCGGTTCCATAACGGTAAATCTTAGGAACTCCCCAGAAAAACAAACTGTCTGCCATATCCCGGTTGGTACTTTTCATCCCGCCCCCTGCAGCCGTGGAGATACAGACTGCCTGCTTGCCAAACATCCGCTCCTCCGGCCGGTGGACCATCCAGCGGTAGCCGTAGTGATCCAGAAAGGCTTTCATAGCCCCTGTCACATGGTAGACATAGACCGGACTGGCCAGGATAATCACATCCGCCTGGTCCAAAGCACAGGTAATCGGTTTCAGCATTTCGTAATGGGGACAGAGGGTCTCCGATTTCTCGAAGCAGGAAGTGCAGCCCACACAGAAAGCCCCAAAATCCCTGGGCAGGAAAAATTCTGTGATTTCTCCCTTAAGTTTTTCCGCCAGCATCCTGGCTATATGATAGGTAGAGCCCTTATGGCTCTGTCCATGGATGATCGCAATCTTCATTTCTCTCACCTCTTGCTTATTCTGTCAAATAATCCTGTATCCGGCTTCCTCAAGAGCTCCCAGCGCCTTCCCGTACTGCTCTCTTTTTACCAGCACATAATCCGTCCGGTAGGTGGATATCACAAAAATTCCAATCTTTTCCTTGGCCAGCAGGGAGGAAATCCCTGCCAGAATCCCAATCAGGGAAAAATCCAGCTCCCCCTGAATCCGGAAGGCACGCCAGCCATCCTCCCGCTTTAAGGCGCATTCCGGCACATCTTCTGTCCGGCAGACTAAGGAGATTTCCTCATCGGTCTTTGCCAGAAAGCAGTATTCCCGTTCCAGATCAACGCCGGAAACATCCAAAAGCCTGCAGACAGTAAATTCGCCTTCGATTTTCTTTAACTCCATAATTCATTCCTCTTATAACCGCTGCAGGCTTTCTTTAATTTCAAATTGCTGGCAGCCAGAAGAACCTGGCTGACGCTGCGGGCCTTCTGGGGGCAGACCGCAATACAGCGCATGCAGGAAATACAGAGATCCGTATCCGTCCGGGACGGGTCTTCTGCCGGAATCGCTCCCACCGGGCACCCCTTGGAACAGAGGCCGCACTGGGTACAGCTTTTGTCTGCCTGGGGTTTTATGGGCACGCCGCCGTACTTGCGGTAAGGGCGGTTCCCCGGCAGGCCAAGATCTCCGGACAAGGCTCCGGACGCAAGCTTTGCACGTACTTTTGCCGCAAAATCCATAAGCTCCTCCTCATCCCTGGCATCCGGCCTTCCCTGGGCAAACTGCCGCATAATGGAATGCTCTGCAAGGGCCGCCACTGCAGCAGCACAGAGAAATCCCCGGGCCTCAAGTACATCCTGAAGCTCCGCAAAGGTATCGTCATAGGCGCGGTTCCCGTAAACCACAACCAGAACTGCCTTGGCGTGATTTCCTTTCATCTGGCTTAGCCTTTCTGCGGCAACGCCGGGAACCCTGCCTCCGTAGGAGGGAACGGCAATCACACAGACATCCTCCTTCTGAAATTCATATGCAGAAAAATCCATGCTGCGGTCACAAAGATCAATTCCGGTGCTCTCCTCACAAAATGCTTTCATAAACAAATCACAGGCCTTCTTGGTGCCCCCTGTAGGACTGAAGACAAGATGATAAACAGACATGGCGGACTCCTTTCGCTTTTGCTTTTCTTAACTCATTGTAGCACAGGGGAAAAATCCATGCAAGATTCACCGGACAGACAGGATAAAAGCGGCACAAAAAAACCGCTGCAGCACTTGGCCAAAACCTTATGCTGCAGCGGTTCTCTCTTATTTCATCTTCAAACAGGACATCCTGTTCTACATAATCGGATCCAGACCCAGAACCGGATGGCTCTTCTCGGTCAGGAAGGCCATCAAAGCCTCCTCGTCCGTAGCAATGGTCTCATCCGCAATCATATCGCAGAAATTGTCAATGCCGTATTTCTCCTTGGCAGACTTGTTCAGACGCTCTGCCACATCATCTTTCAGCTCCTTGGGCATCCAGACGATACGCTCAAAGCCGCCCTCCGCACTCATAAACTTCTTAGAGGCGATAAAATGTCTTCCGTGTCCCATAAAGCCCGGAGTCTGCACGCCGCCCCCCGTCATGGAGGCCAGCTCGCCAAAGGTCATGCCCAGAGGCGTCATGCCTGCATACTCGCGGTTGGCAATAATCACGCCGTTGGAGAAGGGCTCGATGCCGCAGATGCACTCAAAGCATCCGCAGGAGGTCATGGGGTCTTCCATAATGGAGTACAGGGTAACTTTGGAAAGAGCTCCCTGAGTGGCCTGCTCTACCATACGGTTTACATCCGGGTACACACCCTTCACCTCGTCCTCGCAGCCCTCCTTGGAAATGGGCTGGCAGGGTCCGGTGGGGGTCAGCTCCTTGGTGGCCTTGGCATCCAGCCATGACACCGCGCCGCAAAGGCCCAGCCGCTCCGGGGTCACCACACAGCAGTGGGAGGGTGCAAAGGACTGGCACAGGGTACAGGTATAGAACACGTCTACGCTCTCATCCGTCAGGGATTCCAGACGCTGATCCCTGGAGGCATAAGCCGGCATAGCCGTCTGATCCAGAATCTCCTGCACTTTGGCCCCATCCGTAATCATAGTAATCTGGCATTTGTCCACCACAATATCAAACTCGTCCATAATCATGGCATAGAGAACTTCCGCAAAATGAGTCAGACGAAGGCCTTTCTCAAAAGCCTCCTTGCCGATACGCACCCGGATCTGGTTTCTCTGTCCGGTGTGCATGACACCTTCCATATAGTTGAACCAGGCGTGGATTTTACGCTCAATAACAGACTCAAAATCCGCCTGCATCTTGGCGCCTGCAACCTCTACAAAAGTAGCCAGGGCGTAGGTCTGTCCGGCCTCCAGTTCATCCAGATCCCCGCCTACAATCGTAATCTTGTGGTCCTCGATCTCTCCCTCCGCCCTGGTCTGCACCAGCTCGCAGGTGGGCTGCTTGTGGGAGCTGAACTCTACCTGCATATCACCTTTACGGATAATCTCACCCTCAAAGGCCGATGCGAAGGCAACGGGAATGGGCAGCTCTTTCACCTTGATCTTAATATTGCGCAGCTCTAAGGACTTCTTCACGGTCATGGCGTGGTCTGTCACAGACTCCAGAGCGCCGGGTACCTGGTTCTCCCCCAGATCCACATCTACCACTACAGGGAAGCCAAGAGCAATAGCCCCTGCACCTGCAGATACTACAACCTCGTTCAATGCACCAAAGGTATTTACAAAAGCAGGTACTCTCTCCTTGGTATAGGTGAGAAGTCCCGGCAGATCCCCAGGAGTCACATTTCCGAAGATCAGGGCCGCACGGATGGCAACCGTCACCACATGGATCACGGAAGTCACATCATGTCCCAGGGGAACTACACGGAAATCCAGGCCGGCCTTCACACCGCCCTCCACGCACTGCTCAATCACATCACCGATGAGGAAGGTCATAATGCCCTTGCTCTGGTAATCCTTTACTACATTTACCACATCCTCCGGGTTATCCGCCTTGCCCAGCACAACAGCCACGCCCGGAATATCTCCCGTCACCAGGGGCACGCCTAAGGAACGGATAATGGGATCGGGAACGAAACCGATTCCGCTGTCCTCCCCATAGGGATCTGCGCTCTCCACATATTTCAGAGCCTCAATAATCTCGGCTCCCACTGCTGTAGCAAGTCCTGCATTCAGGGCCTCTCCCAAATCTTCCTTGTTGGTAATCAGGCTTTTTTGCACGCCCACACAGGCAGGCAGATCG
This sequence comes from uncultured Lachnospiraceae bacterium, assembly GCA_910586955.1. Classification (GTDB taxonomy): domain Bacteria; phylum Bacillota; class Clostridia; order Lachnospirales; family Lachnospiraceae; genus Laedolimicola. The sequence continues at coordinate 8,878 of CAJUMM010000068.1, forward strand.
CCCAGCTTGCTCACCTTAACACCCGTAGCCGCATAGATGGTGGGCAGAAAATAGGCCGTATCCGGCATGGCTACCTTCTTGTCCTCCCCATGCTTTGCAATGGCCTCGTTCACCGCATTTTCCGTAAGGCCTGCAACTGCATTGGAGCCGCCGTAAATCAAATCTGTTAATACGCTCATAATAATTGTCCCTCCTTGGGTTTGGATATGAAATAACCTATATATGGTATAAATTTTATCACTTCTGTATAGGGAAGTCAATATCCCCCGGGAGGGGTTTTGTTAAAAATGACTATTCTTGTATAGCTGACTCAAAAGCCGCAAGACTGTCTGCCTTTGCCGCCACTTTCAGCCACTTTGTCAAAACCGCCGGATCCTTCTCAGCCTCCAGGCGCTCCTTTACGGCAGCCGGGAGTTCTCCGTAATCTTCCAAAAGAAGCCGGATATTCTCTAGCATCGTCTCCTTTTTTGCCTCCTTCTGATAATACCAGATATAATCCTCCAAGTGCATCAATTCTTCCCTCACCTCCGGTAAAAGCTTAACCTGGCTAACATATTGATGAATTTTTTCCAGCACCTCTCCAACTGCATTCTCCTCGCTGCTCTCCTGAAAATAATCCAGCATGGCGCGTATCTCGGGACTGCCGCCTTTCGTCCCCTTCGTGTTAAAGAAAATCTGTTTTACCCCATCCGAATAAGGCATATCCGGAACTTCCCTGCACCGATTATAAATCGTATACACCATATAGTCTTTCCCAAAAGGATCGTATGGTGTAATGGTAATTACATACAGATTCGGCAGACGGGAAAACTCCCGCTCTCCCTGCTTCAGATACCGGCTGTCAATCCTGGCCTGGTAAAAGCGGTTGTGCTTGGGAAGATCCATGTCCGGAAGGTTGTGGGGCTCCAGATCATAAATATTGCAGACAGATTGTGTTTCCGTTTCCCCGTTCTCTGTCTCTTCCACCACCTCCACATCCATACGGATTCCCCGCAGTTTTGGTGTCAGAGCCGGAATCGTGCGCTGAGCCGTAACATGTACCCTTCCAATCTTCCGTCCCAGCAGCACGGACAGCACCAAGCGGCAGAAATCCTCTCCGTTCTCCCCGTCTGAGGCCACGGCGCTCATCAAAAAATCATCCATTACATTCAGCTCCTCCAGGTTTCTCTTTGTATAACCCATATTTTTCCCTTTCCGGCAGGCATCTGCCGAAAGGAAAACCCGAAAAAGCATTCCAAGTCTTCCGGTTTTCTCTCAGCACCCGCCAACTTCTATTTTTTTCCTGTGAAAATGTCAGCGATATGCCGAGAATACTGTCTCTAGAAACCAGGTTCCGAAATCCAGACAGTAGAAAACTTCCACTGAAATCAGTTTATCAAGAATGATATGCTATGTCAACCATTTTATGCCATCCACGCTTTCATACCTTAACAGACAGTCCGAAGGAGCTGTTATGCGGGGTACCCGTAGGGTATACCTTAAGGGACGAACCGGAAGGTCTTATAATCCGGACGCTGCCAGGTCAGGGAAAGACACCGGAAAACGGGGTAGAGACTGCGGTGAGCTAGCTCTTAAGACGCACTAAGCTCATCAGCAACGGCTTCTTCGCTAAGTGCTTTCTAAAGAGCGGATCTCACCTCCGTCTCTGGCAACCCCTGAATTGTTTTCCGGTGTCTTTCCCTGACCTGGCAGCTGCTGGTGTATAATGCCCTTCGTAACTGTCGGCAGGAAGGGACCAGTTTCGGCCTTCTGTCTGGCGATTATAATGCTTTCGGATATAACAGCCAACAGCAGCCAAAACCTGGAAAGGTCCCCAGCAAACAATTCAGGGGTGTTTAGAAATGCAGGTGAGATCCACTCTTTAGAAAGCACTTAAACTGGGAGGCCTCTGCCGAGCAGTTTTTTAGTGCGTCTTAAGAGTTAGCTCACCGGAATTTCTACCCCGTTTGCAGGGGACCTTTCCAGGTTTTGGTTGCGTCCGGCTTTGTATACCCTACGGGTACCCCGCATGACAGCTTCTTCGGACTGTCTGTTAAGGTATACTTTCATACACGATTCCAGCCTATAATCTACAACAAAAAAAGGCAGCCGCTCCTTTTCCAAAGAGCAGCCGCCGCTTTTCCCTATGTATTAGATCTCCAGATAGGAGTCTGCATACAGATTGTTGTTCTTAATGATATCGCAGGACTTGATGGTCTCCATCAGCCGCAGATCGTTGGGATTCACGATGGCGGAGGTCAGGCCGTTCATCATAGCCATGGCAACCATAGCGGAGTCCATAATCGGACGGATGTGCTTGGGCATACCGTTGGAATTGTTGGACAGGCCGCCGGTACTCTGCATACCCATGTCGGAGATCATCTTAATGAACTCCAGGACCTGCATCTGCTTATCCTGCATGCCCTTGATCACCAGGAACAGGGGATCAAACCACATATCCTCTTCCACTGCCATGCCGTGCTCCATACCACGCTCCATCATGGTCTGCATGTACATCATACGCTCGTCATTGTCCTTGGCAATGCCTTCGCCGTTGCAGAGAGCGATAACGATGGCATCGTTGGCAGCTGCCAGATCGATGTACTCGATTCTGCCTGCGGCGTCCGCAGAGTTTACGATGGGTTTGCCCTTGTCCCGCTTATATACGGAAATACCGGCCTCGATGGCAGCCACATTGGAGGTATCCAAAGCCAAGGGCACATTGTCGAAGTTGCTCTGCAGAAGCTCTACCGCCCACTTCATCAGCTCCGGCCCGTCATTCTCTGCCGGTCCGATATTCACGTCCAGATAAGTTGCGCCTGCATCCAGCTGCTGCTTTGCTCTCTTTAAGATGGGCTCCGGATCCCGCTCCGTAAAAGCTTTGTTTACTGCGGGAGCCGTGGTGGAAAGTCTCTCGCCAATGGTAATAAATTTAGCCATAGTTCTTCTCCTTCTTTATGATATATTTTAGATCTCCCCGTTGGCCTGCATGTCCTTTAAGAACTTCACAAGCTGAACCGCCTCGTTGGGAGCTACGATCACTTCCCAGCCCGGGAGCTTCGCCTCGATATCGCCCTTCAGGACTGCTACCTTTCCGGGAATGATCAGCTTCCTGGATTTTACCTTCGGCTCCACATTCTCAATGATGAACTTGGACACCGACGTAGAGGAAAGCTTTCCTGCCGCCCAGGCGGTCAGTACGGAAAGTCCGCCTGCATCGCTGATAATCAAATTACAGGGAACGCCGGAACGCTCCAGCTCGCCGGATACCACGAAATAGGTCAGGGCAAAGTCTACGGTAGTCAGGCATACTGAGTTCTCGTCTCCGCCGTTCAGTGCATAGATGCCCGGCTCTACCTTCATGGGCTTCTGAGGATCGGTAAATACATTCTGGCGCAGTCCGTAAAGAGGCAGGGCCTGTGCATAGCTCATACCTTCCATCACAATGATGGAACCGTATTTCACGGTAAACAGGGAAGCCAGGGCTGCCTGCATGGCCTGATCTCCAGGCGCCAGGGCCGCTACATTTACAATAGACGGATACCCGAAGGTGCGATCCGTATTCTTCAGGGCCGCGCGGCGGATCTGAACGGTGGTTGCAAAAGCATCTTTCACAGATGCGGTTCCCACATTCAGCACCAGGTTCTTGTTGCCCAGCTTCTCAATGGCTGCAACCGTATCGTACAGCTCGTTGATGTCTGCACCCCGGACACCTAAGACTACACCGGCCTCTGTGGCCAGCTTGCTCATTGCCTCGTAGTTGGACACATCAGCGCCGTCCAGAACCGGCTTGCTGTCCTTGCACACATCCAGGGCAGCCTTAGCCACATCTACATTGGTACATCCCAGCACCAGGGTCTTTCCGGTGGCAGCCGCAGCCTTTACGAACTCCGCATACCCTTCCGGTGTGCAGCCGCCGCAGTACTCCAGGTACAGCATCTCTACGTGCATGCGCTCACCGATACGATCGTAATCTACAACCTTTGCAGCCTCAAATTTAGCTTCCATATTCTCGTCACAGCAGGAAACGGAAACCGCATAGCGGGGTTTGCTCACAAAGGTTTTCTCATGACGGCAGAGAACCGTCTCGCCGCCCAGGGTATACTCTGCGTCGCCGGTTCCCACTTTGATGGTCTTCATGGGCGGTGCCGTCGCCTCAGAGAGGGTTGCCAGAGCGTCCTCGGACATATGGGGACACTTGCTGATATCTACGGCGCCCTGAGCCACCTTCATGGAAAATGCCATACAGGTGGGGCTGCCGCACTCTTTACAGTTTGTCTTCGGTGTTAATTTAAAAATATCTAAGCCTTTCAATGCCATGGTAATTTCTCCTCCTTCCCTCGATTAAACCAGTTCTTTGATTAATTTCGAAATCGTCGCAACCGATGTGGGGTGTTTCAAAATTACCGCATTGGAGCCGGACGCCAGTACTGCTGCAGCCGTTTCTACTTCCATATCAATTCCGCGCTCTTCCTGGTCTCCCCATTCCGGCATATCCGCCTCGGAAGCCATTGCCTCTTTCACACTCCAGGCCTCTTCCGCTACCGGGGTGATAATGGGCATCTGGAGCTGTGCGTCGTTCTGGGACAGAGCAGCCGCCTTGATGCGGTCCATAGTGGACACCACATACTCGAAGCCGTAACCGGCCGCTGCGGAGCCTACGTTCATCACCACATTGGCCTGATCTACGCCCAGCTGTCCGATCAGCACGTTCAGCTGCTTGGCCAGGTTGATATCCACGGCAGATTCGGCGCCTACCTTCTGGTTGTAAGCCAGTCCGGCAGCAGCCGCAACGCCCTTGTAGTTCTCTTCTCTTGCGGACAGAATCAATACGTTCTTTCCCTGGAGAGCCTCCGCCACTTTGGCAAAAAGCTCCGCATCCTTCTCCACGTTCTTGCAGCCCTCAATTACCAGGGGAGCCGTAATGGCATCGCCAACTTCTTTGGCAATCGCCACGCAGTCCTCTACGGACTTGTTCTCGCCGTTGGGATCCGCTCCCTCAAAGCGCAGTACTACGAAGTCTGCACCCGGCATCTCCTCCGCCTTCTTTGCAATTTCCGCAAAGCTTGCAGCGCCTGCATAGTAGTCCTTGATCCCGGCCACTTCATTCTCCAGCCCTAAGTCCGTAATCATGACTCCAATCTTTGGTGCGTTCTCGATGGGCGCATCGAATGTATAGAAGGGCAATACATTCTCTCCCCCAAGCTTGACCGCTTTGTCGCCGGTACCGATTTCAACGGTACGGATGGCGGCGTTAAACTTTCCTGATTTTCCATTAAACGGCATTTCTTAGTTACCTCCTTTATCTTTTACACGGCTTTCAGCATAGGATGCACACACCTATGCTGAAAGCCAAAATACTTATCTGTATTATACTACATCATCGGGTCCATGCCAAGTGCCGGATGGCCTTTTTCTGTCAGGAATTCCAGCAAGGTTTCCGGATCTTCCGCAATGGTCTCGTCACCGA
>CAJUMM010000069.1 GCA_910586955.1 uncultured Lachnospiraceae bacterium
TAATTATGGTGGGAGAGACCCGGGACGGGGAGACGGCGGGAATCTCTGTCCGGGCCGCCATCACCGGGCATATGGTTTTAAGCACCCTTCACACCAACGATGCCGCCTCCAGCATTGTGCGTCTTGAGGATATGGGCGTCGAGACCTACCTAATCGCCAATTCCCTGGTAGGCATTGTGGCCCAGCGGCTTATGCGCAAAGTCTGCCCCAACTGCGCCCGGGAGCTGCCGGCTACCGAAGAAGAGCGAAAATTCCTGGGCACCGATGTAAAAACCATCCGGAGAGGCCAGGGCTGCGCCCAGTGCAGCAAAACCGGCTACCGGGGGCGGATAGCCGTCCACGAGATTCTTTCCGTAGACTCTGTCCTTAGGCGGATGATTGCCGGCCATGCCTCCCAGGAGGAGCTTATGGCTTATGCAAAGGAACGCCAGGAAATGCGGACCCTGTGGGAAAGCGGGCTCCAACTTGTGAAAAAGGGAATTACCACCCCGGAAGAGCTTCTGAAGATTGCCTGCGAATGATTTTTGTGTTAGGATAGGTATATGAAAATCCTGACTGTAAATGAAAACGAAGCAGGCCAGCGGCTGGATAAGCTCCTGGCAAAATATCTGGACAAAGCTCCCAAGAGCTTTCTCTACAAAATGCTCCGGAAGAAAAACATAACTTTAAATCAGAAAAAAGCCGCCGGCAGCGAAAAACTCCGGGTGGGGGATGAGATCCGTCTTTTCCTTTCGGAAGAAACCATGGAAAATTTCTCTTCCCCCCGGAAAGAAGCGTCCCTTTCCGGCTCCATTCCCAAACCGGAAATTATCTATGAGGACTCTCATGTCCTTCTTCTCAATAAACCGGCAGGCCTTCTCTCCCAGAAAGCCCGGCCGGAAGACATCTCCCTGGTGGAGCAGCTGACTTCCTACCTGCTGGAATCGGGCCAGTTAAGACCGGAAGATCTGAAAAGTTTCCGCCCGGGAGTCTGCAGCCGTCTGGATCGGAATACCAGCGGGCTTGTAGCCGCCGGAAAGACCCTGGCCGGTCTTCAGGCCTTAAATCATCTCATCCGTACCCGAAGCCTTGGGAAATACTACCGCACGGTAGCCTTAGGAACCATAAAAGAGTCCCGGCGGGTGGAAGGATGGCTACGGAAGAATGAGAAAACCAACCAGGTATCCGTCTATCCCACAGAACAAAAAGACAGCCTCTATATCTGTACGGAATACATTCCCTTACAATCCCTTGTCTTAAAGGGGCTTCCCTGTACTTTTTTGGAGATCCGCCTTGTCACCGGCCGCTCCCACCAGATCCGGGCCCATCTGGCAAGCCTGGGGCATCCCCTTCTGGGGGATCCTAAGTACGGGAATCCAAAATTCAACCAGTATGCCGCAAAAGACCTGGGGCTTCACTTCCAGCTTCTTCACGCCTTCCGGTTGGAATTTCCCCAGCTTTCCGGAACTTTAAAGGAACTGTCCGGACGGAAGTTTACGGCGCCTCTTCCTTCTGTTTTTGATAAAATCCTGAATTGAAATCTCCCCCAAAATGTGGTAGGGTATTCAAAAGAACAAAAATGAGAGAGGATAAGGTTATGGATTACCAAAGCAATTACAGCTCCTTAGGGCCGGGCTTTGAACCGGATCCCAAAGAAAACCAGGGACGGATCCCCCTTTGGGTCCTTCTTTTTGTTGCCTGCTCCCTTTTGCTGGCTGTGATTTCCATGCTGCGCTTTCCGAAAATATTCTCCGAATACCGGTCTTACATAAAAGCGGAACAGCGGATAGCAAGCGGAAAGGGGGAGACAGGACAGGCTCTAAGGGATCTGATGGCGGTGGTGGAGGAACATCCCGATTCCGTTCCCATGATCACAAAGCTTATCGATCTCTCCATGGAGGAAGGCTACTACGAACTGGCCGCTTATGTATTTGACAGCTACCTGGTGGGCAAAGACTTAACGGACAGCCAGTACAGCCGCATGATGGGCTACAGCGCCCGTCTGGAAACTTATTTCGCCACTTACGACGCCATCGAAGATCTGGCTGTTGAGATAAACGCCCTTCCTGCCGGGAGTGAGGAGGAGGCGGCGGCTGTCCGGGCCCAGGCCAGGGAGGGCTTTTCCCGGCTTCTTAAGGATTCCGGCTACGATTCCGCCATGCTTTATTACACCATGAGCTTCTTTACGGAAACCATGGAGGAGCGGTATGACTGCCTGCAAAAGGGCTATGAGGCGGATCCGGAGTGCTACGATATCCGGACGGAGCTTGGCAACGCCGCCCGGGTCTTAGGGAAGCTTGAGGAAGCGGAGGAGTATCTTGATCAGGCCCTGGCCAAAGAACGCTCCGACTCCGGTGCCTTAAGAGGCAAGGCCATTGTCTGCCTGCTAAAGGGAGACTCCCAGGCTGCACTTGATTACGCCCAGGAGGCCTATGCCGCCGATCCGGACGGCACCTATGTCCGGGACACTTATCTTATCGCCCTCCATGTAAACGGAGATACCAAAGAAGAAGGATATATCCGGGCGGAGCTTGAGGCGGAGCAGGGGACTCTCGATGAGGATACCCTGCGGTTCCTGGAGGGGCAGTGCACCCTTCAGGAATATTATATGGAATAGGAGGACACAGCCATGATTATACCCGGTTTTTTGATTTCTTTCCTGACCTTTCCTGGGGTTATCATCCACGAGCTGGCCCATCAGATCTTCTGCATCCTCTGCGGCCTGCAAGTGTATGAGGTGAAATATTTCCAGTTTAAAAATCCCTGCGGCTATGTGGTACACCAGTCCTCGGACCGGCCCTTTAAAATTTTCCTCACCTCCACCGGCCCCTTTCTGGTAAATACCCTTCTGGGGATGCTGATTCTCCTTCCGGCCTCCATTGAGCTTTTAACCTTTAAGGAATACTCCAATCCCTTAAACCTGCTTTTAGGGTGGCTTGGAATCTCCATTCTCATGCACGCCTTTCCCAGCACCGGGGACGCCAAGGTGATGGTAAAGCGGATTTTGAAAAACCCGGAGGTGAGCCTCCTTTGGCGGATCCTCTCCGCCCCGGTTATCGGCCTGATTTACCTGTTTTCCATCGGATCCGTCTTCTGGCTGGATCTGGCCTATGCCCTGGGGGCTGGAATGCTGATTCCTTATCTGCTGGCCCGGATATTCTAACCTGCTGGAGGACATTGATTCTATGGCAACCTGGAATTCCAGAGGCCTCCGGGGCTCCACCCTGGAGGACCTTATCAACCGTACCAACGAAAAATACCGGGAGCAGGGACTGGCCCTGATCCAGAAAGTGCCCACCCCCATCACTCCCATCAAAATCGACAAAGAACACCGGCATATTACCCTTGCCTACTTTGAGCAGAAGAGTACCGTGGACTATATCGGGGCCGTACAGGGGATCCCTGTATGCTTTGATGCCAAGGAGTGCGTAAGCGACACCTTCCCCCTCCAGAACATCCATCCCCACCAGGTACAGTTTATGGAAGATTTTGAGAGACAGGAGGGCATTGCCTTTCTGGTTCTTCTGTTTTCCCAGCGGAACGAATTGTACTACCTGCCTTTCGGGCGCATGAAAGAATTCTGGGACCGGGCCCGGGAGGGGGGGCGCAAAAGCTTCCGCCATGAAGAACTGAATCCCGATTTTGTCCTCCATCCACACGGGGGATATCTGGTTCCCTATCTGGACGGAATCAAGAAGGCGATTGACACCTTGGACTGATTGATTTATAATAGCAGGAAGTGCTTTATTGTGATAGCACGATAAAGCAAAAGAATGAGAGCAAGGAGTGTAACCATGAAAAATCCGGATCAGATTCTTCACACGCCGGAAGGCGTGCGGGATATCTACGGAAGCGAGTTTGTACGGAAATTTGAACTGCAGCAGCAGCTGTACCGGCTTCTGGCAAAGGAAGGCTACCAGGGCATTGAGACCCCTACCTTTGAATATTTTGACGTGTTTTCCAGGGAAGTGGGCACGGTTCCCTCCCGGGAGCTTTACAAATTTTTCGACAAGGAGGGCAATACCCTGGTTCTCAGGCCGGACCTGACCCCTTCCATTGCCAGGACCGTATCGAAATATTTCCATGAGGAGACGCCTATCCGGCTCTGCTATATGGGAAATACCTTTATCAACTACGACAACTACCAGGGCCGCTTAAAGGAAACCACCCAGCTGGGAGCGGAACTGATGGGGGAGGAAAGCGCGGGAGCCGATGCCGAACTTATCGCCCTGGTGGTGGAATCCCTGAAGGAAGCAGGACTTACAGATTTTCAGGTAAGCGTGGGCCAGGTGTCCTTTTTCAAAAGCCTTTTAAAGGAGGCCGGCGCAGATCCAAGGACGGAGGAAGCCCTGCGCCGGTTTATCTCTGACAAAAATCTCTTCGGGGTGGAAGAGCTGCTGGCCGGAGACGCTGTCTCCCAAAAGCTTCGTCCGGTCTTTCTGGAAATGACTGCCCTTTCGGGAACGGAAGACGTGCTTCAGAGAGCCCGGGCTCTCACCTCCAACCCGGAAGCTTTAGAGGCCCTGAAGCGCCTGGAGGACATCTACGAGGAGCTCAAAAAACGAGGATGCGCTCCCTACGTTACCTTTGACTTAGGAATGCTGAGCAAATACAACTACTATACGGGCATTATTTTCCGGGCTTACTCCTACGGCTGCGGGGAACCTCTGGCGAAGGGCGGCCGCTACGACACCCTCCTTTCCCATTTCGGAAGGACCCTTCCGGCCGTGGGCTTTGCCATTGACGTAAACCAGCTGATGGGGGCTTTAAGCCGGAGGCAGGAGCGGGAACGTATCCGGGAAGAGGCAAAAGACCGGTACCTGACTATCGCCCTGACCAAGGGACGCCTGGCCAGGAAAACCCTGGAGCTTCTGGAACAGGTGGGCATTACCTGCCAGGAGATGAAGGATCCGGACAGCCGGAAGCTGATCTTCGTAAATGAGGAGCGGAAGCTTAAATTTTTCCTGGCCAAGGGGCCGGACGTACCCACTTACGTGGAATATGGAGCAGCCGATATGGGCGTGACAGGCAAAGATACCCTGGCAGAGGAGGGACGCAAAATGTACGAGGTCCTGGATCTGGGCTTTGGAAAGTGCCGCATGTGCGTCTGCGGCCCGGAAGCGGCCAAAGAAAAGCTGGCCCACCAGGAGCAGATCCGGGTGGCAACCAAGTATCCGGCCATTGCCAAGGATTATTTCTACAACCAGAAACACCAGACTGTGGAGATTATCAAGCTGAACGGTTCCATTGAGCTGGCTCCCCTGGTAGGCCTTTCCGAGGTGATTGTGGACATTGTAGAGACAGGATCCACCCTGCGGGAAAACGGCCTGGAAGTATTGGAAGAGATTATGCCCCTGTCGGCCCGGATGGTGGTGAACCAGGTAAGCATGAAAATGGAACATCAGCGGATTTCGGCTTTGATAAAGGAGCTGAAAGCCCTGCTTTAACGGGAGGATCCAATGAGAATTATAGATTTAAACGAAACCAGCCGGAAAAACCTGCTGGAAGAACTCATAAAACGAAGCCCCGGACAGTACGGGGAATATGCCCTGCAGGTGGAGGCCATCCTGAAAGAAGTAAAAGAACAGGGAGACGAAGCCCTTCTGTCTTACACGGAACGCTTCGACAAAGTACGGCTTTCTAAAGAAGATCTTCTGGTTACCCCGGAGGAAATCCGGGAAGCCTATAACCAGGTGGATCCCCATCTTCTTGAGGTTATGCGCAAGGCCCTTCACAATATCCGCAGCTACCACGAGAAGCAGCGGCGCTTTAGCTGGTTTGACAGCCAGCCTAACGGAACCCTTCTGGGACAGAAGATTACCGCCCTGCAGTCCGTGGGGGTCTATGTACCAGGGGGGAAAGCCGTGTACCCCTCCTCCGTGCTGATGAATATCGTGCCTGCCAAGGTGGCAGGAGTGGAGCAGATCCTTATGGTCACGCCTCCTGGGAAAGACGGAAAAATCAGTCCCAATACCCTGGTGGCCGCCAGCGAAGCCGGAGCGGACCTTATCTACAAAGCAGGCGGGGCCCAGGCCATCGGAGCTTTGGCCTACGGCACGGAAACCATTCCCAAGGTGGACAAGATCGTGGGACCGGGAAATATCTATGTGGCCCTGGCCAAAAAAGCCGTCTACGGCTTTGTGAGCATTGATTCCATCGCCGGACCCAGCGAGATTCTGGTCCTGGCCGACGAGACGGCCAATCCCAGGTTTGTGGCTGCGGATCTTTTGTCCCAGGCAGAGCATGACGAGATGGCCTCCGCCATTCTGGTAACCACCAGCCGGGATCTGGCCCTTAAGGTTTCCCAGGAGGCAGACCGCTTTCTGCAAAAGCTTTCCCGCAGGGATATCCTGGAGAAATCCCTGGAAAACTACGGCTATATCCTGGTAGCAGACAGCATGGATGCTGCCATAGACGCCGCCAACGCCATTGCCTCCGAACATTTGGAGATTGTAACCCGGGATCCCTTCCAGGTTATGACCAAGATCCGGAACGCCGGAGCCATCTTCATCGGAGAGTACGCAAGTGAACCCTTAGGAGACTATTTTGCAGGTCCCAACCACGTACTTCCCACCAACGGGACCGCACGGTTTTTCTCCCCCTTAAGTGTGGACGATTTTATCAAGAAATCCAGCATTGTCTATTACTCCAGGGAAGCACTGAAAGATGTGGAGGAGGATATTATTCATTTTGCCCGGGCAGAACAGCTTACGGCCCACGCCAATTCCATTGCCGTGCGCTTTGAAGGGGAAGAGAACAGCCAAAGGAGGGATCAATCATGAACCGGACAGCAGCCATCAGCCGGGCCACCAAGGAAACGGATATTTCCCTGAACTTAAACTTAGACGGGCAGGGGAAAGGAGAAATTTCCACAGGCATAGGTTTTTTCGACCATATGCTTTTGGGGTTTGCCCGCCACGGGCTCTTTGACCTTAACTGCCGGGTGAAAGGGGATCTGGAGGTAGACTGCCACCACACCATAGAGGATACGGGCATTGTCCTGGGAACCGCCATCCGGGAAGCCCTGGGAGACAAGAAAGGAATTGTCCGCTACGGAAGCTGCATTCTACCCATGGATGAGGCTTTGATCCTGTGCTCCCTTGATCTGTCCGGACGCCCCTATTACGTATCGGACGCAGTCTTCCCCACAGAGCGGATAGGAGAGATGGATACCCAGATGGTGCGGGAATTTTTCTACGCCGTCTCCTACAGCGCAGGTATGAATCTTCATTTCCGCATGCTCTCCGGGGAAAACAGCCACCACATTGCAGAAGGCATGTTTAAGGCCTTTGCCAAGGCCCTGGACATGGCCTCCTCCACAGATCCCAGGATTGGGGATGTCTTATCAACGAAAGGAAGTCTTTGATATGAGTGAACGGAACATTGCTGTTATACACATGAGCGCAGGCGGGCTCATGGAACAAAAAGAAGGGCAGGACGCCGCTTCCCTTGCCCGGTACTACAGCGAAAACGGAGCGGAGGAGATTCTGGTCTTCGATCACTCCCAGGAGGATGAGGAGCACGAAGCCTCCTTAAGCCTTCTAAAAGAAATCTGCAGGGCCTCGGAGGTCCCGGTAAAGGCCGGCGGACATATTCTCCGGCTGGAAGATGTGAAAAAGCTTCTCTACGCAGGCTGCAGCAAGGCAATCTTAAACTATGCCAAGCAGAGCAATATCGATCTCACGGAGGAAGCCTCCAAACGCTTCGGGAAAGAGCGGATCGCCGCATCCGTGGACAGCTCCGATGTGGTAAGCGCACCGGCGGATCTGGTGGAAACTTTTGTAAGCGAAATTATCTATATGGATGATCTGGGTCCCTTCCGGGAACAGCTTCCCTCCCTTGACTGCAATATGGACTGGGGAGAGTTTAAGCTGGGTCCCGACGGCCTGGTTCCCGTGGTGGTCCAGGACTGTCGTACCGACGAGGTGCTTATGGTGGCCTACATGAATGAGGAAGCTTTTGCAAAGACCATTGAGACAGGCAAAATGACTTACTACAGCCGCAGCCGCCAGGAACTCTGGGTCAAGGGAATGACCAGCGGCCATTTCCAGTATGTAAAAGAGCTCCGGGTGGACTGCGACTGTGATACCATCCTGGCACGGGTGTCCCAGACAGGGGCCGCCTGCCATACGGGAAACCACTCCTGCTTTTTCCAGGAGATTGCCGGAAATGGTTACAAAACCGCCAATCCCCTGAAAGTTTTTGAGAATGTCTACCAGGTGATTCTGGACCGGAAGGAGCACCCAAAGGAGGGTTCCTACACCAACTACCTTTTCGACAAGGGAATCGACAAGATCCTGAAAAAGATCGGGGAGGAAGCCACAGAGCTGGTGATTGCAGCCAAAAACCCGGATCCGGAAGAGATCAAGTATGAACTCTCTGATTTCCTGTACCACGCCATGGTGCTGATGGCGGAGCGGGGAGTCACCTGGGAGGATGTGACCCGGGAGCTTGCCAACCGGTAGACGTCTCATATTTTGCCTCCTTCCCTCATAAATTTAGACAAGAACACAAAAGGGAGGGCTTATGGCAAAAACACAGAACCGGGGAGGAGAGTACCGCCGGATGCTGCTGGAACAGCAAGGAAGCCGGGGAAATGCCCCGGACACGGGAGAGTCCGGAGGGTTCTTCCGCATCCGCTTCTATATCTGTCTCTGCCTCTTCGTCTGCTATCTGATTCTGGACTATACGAAAGCCTCTGTCTATACCCTGGACAGCGGCCGGATTTATGCGGAAATCACCCGGGATGTGGCATCAGAGCTGAACCTGGAAGAAACTCTTGCCAAAGTAATGGATTCCGTCTGGGTGTCGGAAGACGAGGAACCATAGAGAGAAAGGAAGGATTATGTACAGCACGCTGCTTCTGGATGTGGACGGGACCCTGCTGGATTTTGAAAAGAGCCAGGAGAAAGCCCTGGAGCTTGCCTTTGCCAGCTACGGATACCCGTTGACAGAATCCACGGTCCGCCTTTACAATCAAATTAACCACGGCCTCTGGAAACAGTATGAGCGGGGGGAGATTACCCGGGAAACCGTGGTCTACAGCCGCTTTGAACGCCTGTTTAAGGAAACGGGCATTCCGGGAGACGCCGCCGCTTTTGAAGACACCTACCAGGATCTCCTGGGCTCAGGGGCTTATCTTCTTGAGGGCGCTCTTGACCTGGTACGGTGTCTCCACGAAGCATATACCTTGTATATCATTACCAACGGCGTCACCGATACCCAGAGAAGAAGGCTTAGGGACAGCGGCCTGTCTGTCTATATGAAAGATATCTTTATCTCCGGGGAACTGGGGGTGCAGAAACCAAGAAAGGAATACTTCGATCTCTGTATTGGGAGGATGGATCCGCCTGTAAGCCGGGATTCCATGCTGATCATCGGAGATACCTTAAGCTCCGACATTCTGGGAGGACTTCACGCCGGCATTGACACCTGCTGGTACAATCCCGGCTTTGCCGTCCCGGATCCCCGGATTCCGGCCACCTTTGAAGTTCACAGCTTTTCGGAGCTTAGACGTCTGTTATTGTAGGATAGGATAGAGCATATGACAAGGATGAACCTGAAAAAACCTCAGATCTGCCTGGCCGCAGCCCTTCTCTGGATTGTACTGTGCATGATTGCCACTCCTGTGTACACCACCGTCACCTTAAGTTTCCTGGATGACCCCAGCGGGGAGGCTATCACCACCGTCTATGCGGGCCCACGGACAAACGTGGTCCCCTCCGACGCCAGAAGCCGGGTAGTCAACAGCGCCGTGGCCCGGATTTCCTATCTGGATTTCCAGTTTTTTAACCGCTGTTCCCTGAAACGGATCGATCCGGTAGATCAATCTTACACGGAAGGACCCTTGACTCTCACAGGAATGACGGTACGCCAAAACGGAATCCTCACCCTCTTCCTGAACGAGGAGGATCTGCGGAGGTATTTTACGGGAAACGACCAGGTAGAATTTACGTCAGACACCGGCTTTACCTTCCTGGTCACCGGAGACGACCCCCAGCTTATTCCCACCGAGGAGTTCCGGCGCATGTACGGAAGCTTCCATCTTCCTGTCCTCCTGACCGGCATCCTGTTCTTCGGAGCCGCAGGGGTTTCTTTGCTTGCCCTTTTTTCCTGGTTTTTCCAGGAGGCAAAGACGGATTCCCCTTTTATAAAAGTGACCGGTTTCCTGTTCCTGGGAAGTATTCTGGCCGCTGTGCTTCTCTGTGCATACACGGGCCTTCGCAGCCCTTTCTGGCTGAACCCCGACGAGTATGAGGTTAAAGCCGCCGTGGGCTACTATTTCACCGGCCTGATGCCTCCGGATATCCGCAGCGATGCCATTGCAGGCAGTTTCTCCGTATACGGGACTTCCCGCCATTTTGAATGGAACCTGTTCTACCTCTACGCCGGGAAGCTGGGACGCTACTTTACAGACCCGGCCCTGCAGATCCGCCTGCTTGGCCTTCTGCTCTTTGCACTTATGGCCGGTATCATCATCCGGAATATGCGCAGGAACCCGGCCTATCTGTTTCTCCTCCTTCTGACTCCCCAGGTGTGGTATCTTTTCAGCTATGCCACCTCCGACGGGCTGGACTTCTTTGTAAGCTTCCTGGCAGTCTATGAGCTGATAGAAGAGGAGAGCATGTTAAACCGCCTTCTTCGGGAACCTTACGCAAGACGGCATCTCTTGTATTACGCCCTCCTGTCTTTGCTTTATGTCCACCTGATGTGGGCCAAGATCTCCTTTTACCCCATGCTGGTCTTTCTGTTCCTGATCCTGCTGATCCGGCTTCTCTGCCTGGAGAAGAAGGAGAGAAAAGAAGTATTTTATAAATATCTCATTCTCCTGGGACTGGCTTTGGGATTGTTCCTGATCCGGTATCTTGTCACCGACTATCCCTATTACGGCCTTCACAAGGCTGACGTTATGGCACAGGTGACGGAACTTAGGGCAGAGTACGCCTACAAACCCTCCACCCCCGTCATGGAGCAGGCCGGTTCCCTGCACCTGAAAGGAAAGGGCGTGGCCCTCACAGAGCTTTTAACCCGGTACGATTTCCACAAGAACCTGTTCCGCACCTTCGCCGGGTTCTTCGGCACTTATACCTTCGGAGAGCGGGACTGGTACTATTTGGTGATGGGCATCCTTTATGGAGTGCTTCTGGGCTATACGGCCTTCCGGCTCATAAGGTCCGGTGACAAAAAGCGCATTTTTGAGCTGGCGGCTGCCGGAGGCTGCGGCCTTCTCCAGTATGGTCTGGTGGTATACCGCTCCTGGACCATGGATTTCCAGCCCCAGGGACGCTATCTCTTTCCCATCCTGTTCTTTGCCGTGTACCTCATATCCCGGGTTCCCGGCTTCCAGAAGGACAGGCTCCTTAGGGGAATTCTCCTGGGTACCTGCCTTTTGTCCCTGTACGCCTTCCTTCATGTAGGCGTTCCCAACCTGGTTCCCAGTCAGGTACAGCTGCCTTGACGCCAAAGGAGACGCCTATGAGTTTAAGAGAAGACGCAGACCGGGTTGTCCGGGAATCCATTGAAAAAGTCCTGCCGGACCGGGCCGTGGCCCAGGCTCTTCGGGAAAAGACCTTCTCCCGGGGCCGGCTTGTAACGGTGGCCGCCGGAAAGGCCGCCTGGCAGATGGCGAAAGCGGCCCGGGATCTCCTAGGAGACCGGATTGATGCCGGGGTGGTAGTGACCAAATACGGCCATGTAAAAGGAGAGATTCCGTCAATGGCCTGCCTGGAAGCGGGCCATCCCCTTCCTGATGCCAATTCTTTCTCCGCCACACAAGCAGCCCTGCGCCTGGTGTCGGATCTTAGGGCGGAAGATACGGTTTTATTCCTTCTCTCCGGAGGCGGAAGCGCCCTCTTTGAAGATCCGCTGATTCCGGGAGAAGAGCTGTGCTCCCTTACCCAGAGGCTTCTGGCCTCGGGAGCCAGTATTGTGGAGATGAATACCATCCGCAAACGGCTTTCCAAAGTAAAGGGCGGAAAATTTGCGAAGCTTTGTGAACCGGCGCAGGTGTATACCATTGTCTTAAGCGATATCCTGGGAGATCCTCTGGATATGATCGCCTCGGGCCCTGCCTACCCTGATTCCTCCACCAGCCGGGAGGCCCTGGCCCTGGCGGAAAAATACGGCCTTCCTTTAAGCGACGCTGCCCGGGAGGCCCTTAAAAGAGAAACCCCCAAAACCCTCTCCAATGTGGAGACCCGGGTGACGGGAAGCGTAAAAGAACTCTGCCGGGCCGCCGCCTCTTCCTTGAGAGTCCTTGGATACGAACCCTTCATTCTCACGGACCAGCTGAACTGCGAAGCCCGGGAGGCAGGGGCCTTTCTGGCCTCCGTGGCCAGAAGCCATCAGGGCACCAAAAAAAGCCTGGCCTTCCTGGCCGGAGGAGAGACCGTGGTACACCTGACTGGGAAGGGGAAGGGCGGGCGGAACCAGGAACTGGCCCTGGCGGCTGCAGAGGGCATCAGCGGCCTGGCCGGGACGGCCCTTTTCAGCTTCGGAAGCGACGGTACCGACGGGCCCACGGATGCGGCGGGAGGCTTCTGTGACGGGGACACCCGGGATCTGCTCCTTGGGAAGGGCATGGAGATCTACCAGGTCCTAAGAGACAACGACTCCTACCGGGCCTTAGAAAAGACCGGAGGGCTTATCTTCACGGGTCCCACGGGAACCAATGTAAATGATCTGGCGGTTGTTCTTATCCGCAGATAGACGAAAGGATACCAGAACATGAGAAAACTGGCTCTTGATGATACCATTCTCCTGAAAATCGAAAAACCGGCCCGGTATCTGGGCAACGAGATTCACGCCGTGCAAAAGGACAAGTCCCGGAGCCTGGTCCGTTTCTGCATGTGCTTCCCCGACGTGTACGAGATCGGCATGTCCCACCTGGGCATCCAGATCCTATACGATATGTTCAACCAGTGGGAGGACGTGTGGTGCGAGCGGGTCTATTCCCCCTGGGGAGACTTGGACGCCCGGATGCGGGAAGGCCATATCCCCCTCTTTGCCCTGGAGTCCCAGGATCCCGTCCGGGATTTTGATTTCCTGGGGATTACCCTCCAATATGAGATGTGCTACACCAACGTGCTGCAGATTCTGGACTTAAGCGGGATTCCTCTTCAGGCTTCTAAGAGATCGGAAACGGATCCCATTGTCATCGGCGGCGGGCCCTGCGCCTACAATCCGGAGCCTCTGGCGGAATTTTTCGATCTCTTCTATATCGGGGAGGGAGAGACTTCCTACCGGGCTCTTGTGGACGCATATAAGGAAAACCGGGCCCGGGGCAAAAGCCGGAGGGATTTCCTTAAAAAGGCAGCCAAAATTCCGGGCATTTACGTCCCGTCACTCTATACCGTGGCTTATTACCCAGACGGGACCTTAAAGTCCATGGAACCGGTAAAGGAAGGCATTCCCCGGAAGGTGGAAAAGCAGCTGGTCTCCCAAATGGACGGCTCCTATTATCCCAGGAAACCCCTAGTCCCCTTTGTGAAGGTCACCCAGGACCGGGTGGTGCTGGAGATTCAGAGGGGCTGTATCCGGGGCTGCCGGTTCTGCCAGGCAGGTATGCTGTACCGTCCTACCCGGGAACGGAGCCTTCAAAAGCTTATGGAGTACGCCAGGGAAATGCTGGAAAGCACCGGCCACGAGGAGATTTCCCTAAGCTCCCTAAGTTCCAGCGACTACTCCCGTCTGCCGGAGCTTATCCGGTCCCTTATGGAATACCTGGAGGGAAAATACATCAACATTTCCCTTCCCTCCCTGCGCATTGACGCCTTCTCCCTGGAGGTTATGAGCAAGGTGCAGGATGTGCGCAAAAGCAGCCTGACCTTTGCCCCTGAAGCCGGTTCCCAGCGCCTCAGAAACGTAATCAACAAAGGGCTTACGGAGGAAGATATCCTAACGGGAGCCGGAAAAGCTTTTGCAGGCGGATGGACCAAGGTTAAGCTCTATTTCATGCTGGGACTTCCCACGGAAACCCTGGAAGACCAGAAAGCCATCGCCCACCTGGCGGAGAAAATCGCCAGACGTTACTACGAGATCCCCAAAGACCAGAGAAAGGGGAAATGCCAGATCACCGTCAGCACCTCCTTTTTCGTTCCCAAGCCTTTCACCCCCTTCCAGTGGGCTCCTATGTGTACCCGGGAAGAATTTCTTGAGAAGGCCCACAGGGTGAATGAGGAGATACGGGATCAGCAAAACCGCAAGAGCATGAAATACAACTGGCATGAGGCAGACGTGACGGTCCTGGAAGGAATTTTTGCCAGGGGAGACCGGAAGCTCTCCAAAGTCCTTAAGCGGGCCTATGAGAAGGGCTGTC
>CAJUMM010000070.1 GCA_910586955.1 uncultured Lachnospiraceae bacterium
CGGATCAAGGGCGGCCATAAGCCGCAGAAATGAGGCAAAACACCCGGAATGCCCCAATGCCAGAAACGCACTCCCCGACAGAAAGGAAATCAGATAAGAAGAGACTCCCTTCCCCCGGGAAACTGCAATCTGGCTTATCTTTGGAGAAAGAGGAGTATCCGGCGAGGCTTCTTTTACAAAGGTTTTCAAACTCTCCAGTTCCTCCTTGGAAATCCCCGGAGTACCAAAAAGATTTTTCAGGCTGTCCAGAAGATTTCTCTCCAAAAATCCCCGGGCTTCCTCAAGCTTTGGCTCTTCCGTCTCTTGGCTCCGCCCAAAAATCCCCTTTAAAATGCCGCCTTTCTTTTCCGCCGGTCTTTGGGTGTTCAAATACAGGGCCGCCAGCAGCACCTTGGCGTTGTCGTACTCCTGGCAGCAGAGTTTCATGGCCCTTAAGAGCACCCCGGGATTCTTCTTTTCCATATCCCAGAGCTTCCCGGTACAACGGTAGGAGAGCTGGTACTGGTTCCACACCATGCCCTCTGCCATTATTGCTGCCTTCTGCTCCTCTGTAAGAGCAGCAGCCGCTTCCTCCATATTCCAGAACCGGTAGAGATGCCTGCTTAAGAGATAGTAGGCCGTAGAGCCCCCAGCCGCCGCCGCAAAACGGATATAGCGCTGCATCTCTTCCGTCCGCTTCCGCTTGGCGCATTGCTCCACATAGGCAGCGCTCTTCCTCTGCTTCTCATCCGCCAGGCCCGAAAAGTCCTGAAGGACAGCACTCTCCAAAAGGGCGGCATTCTCCGGTTTCGCCGGATGAAAATACTCTGCGGCAAGCTTTTGGTTCTCTTCTCTAAGCTCCAGCCCCTCCAGGATTTCCATCAGCTTCTCATAGCTTCTCTCTTCGTTTAGTTTCATGGCTCCTCCTATTCCAGTTCCGCATCCGCCCTCCCAAATCCCCTTTTCTAGAAGAAATTCCGGTCACAAAATAACGTGACCGTAATTCCTTCTGGGCTTTGGTCGGGCTCCTGCTGTTTTTTTATTCTTCATTTAACAGGCGTTCGAGAAGGTATTCCCTGTGGTTGAGAAACATCTCCGTCACCTGGTAGCTCTGGGTTTCCTGGTAGGAAACCGGACAGATTTTTCCCTCATCGAAAGACAGGATCTCCGCCTCCGGCATTCCCAGCAGTATGGGAGAATGGGAAGCTATCAAAAACTGGCTTCCCTCCCGGGCCAGCTTGTGAAGGCAGATAAGCAGCGTCAGCTGCCGCTGGGGCGACAGGGCCGCCTCCGGCTCGTCAAGGAGGTAGAACCCCTTTCCCCGGAAACGGTTCTGTACAAGGGCCAGAAAGCTCTCCCCGTGGGACTGCTCATGGAGGGAACGGCCGCCGTACTGCCGGTAATACAGGGAGGGCTCATCTCCTCCCCGGTATTCCTCTACCTGGGTGGCCACATTGTAGAAGCTCTCCGCCCGCAGGAAAAAATAGTCTTCCGGCTGGCGCCACCCCTTGCGAAGCCTCATGCCCCGGTACAGGGAAGAATGGGTATCCCGGGTGGAAAACCGGAAATTCCGGCTCCCGCCCTCCGGGTTAAACCCCCAGGCAGCGGCAACGGCCTCCAGAAGAGTGGATTTTCCTGTTCCGTTCTCTCCCACGAAAAATGTCACAGGCCGGTGAAAATCCATGCTTTTTACTTCCTTAAGAGCCGAAATGCGATGGAGATAAGAATCCTCCTCCACCTCCTGCCAATCCAGGTAAAAGCCGTTTAAATACAAATCACTCAGCATCTTCCCGCTCCATTTCCGCCAGGGCCCGGTCACAGTCTATTTTCTCCTTGCACAGTCCCGCATACGTTTTCAGGCACGCCCAGGATTCCAGGATTGGTTCCGCCTCAAACTCCATCCGGTGGCGTTTTCCCGAAAGCTCCCTCTCCAGAAAGGAAAGCTGGGCTCCCGCCCCGTGAAGCCCCAGGGTTTCGCTCTCTCCTGCCAGGCGCTTAAGCTCTTTCAAGGTCTCTTCCCGGACAGAGGAGAGACCGCTCTGGAACAAATCCCCGGACACCTGCCGGATCTCTCCCAGAAACAGTTCCATACTGCGGCAGACTTCCCGGTTTTGGCCTGTCTCTCCCGGGCTCCCCGGTTCTCTGGGCAAATCTTCCCCCTTGAGGATTCCGCTGTCCTCAAAGAATTCAATGGGGTACAGGCAAAGATGCCCCTCCTCCACATAGGGGATTCCGAAGAACACCAGGGAAGCACCGCCCTGCTCCCGGATCCGGGCGCTCAGCCGTTCCAGCACTTTGATTGTCAGCTTTTCCTCCGCAGAATAATGGACTGCCACAGACAGGCGGCGTTCCTCCCTGTCATAGAGGGTCATGATAAAGGTCTGGCGTACCGGATCGAAGGCGCTCTCCCCGCAGCGGGCCGCTCCCACCAAAGCCAGCCGTTCCCCTCCCTTTTTCCGGTTTTCCCTCCGGATCAAACCCAGCAGCTCCCGGTAATCCCAGAACACCTTCTGCCGGATTTCCTCCCTGCCCAGATCCCGGATGCCCCCAAGCTCCGCTTTCGTTTCCTGGCTCCCCGAAAGCCTTCCGTCTTCCGTAGCCCGGGCATGATCAAGATAGAACTCCAGCTCCGTCATCTGTTCCCGGCTGCAGTTCATTCCCCAGGGTGCCGCAGCCTGGGCCATCTGTCCCGGCCTTCTCTTGCGCACCCCCTCATAAAAGGTAGGCCTGGCATCCGTCCAGGTATACCACCGTCCCTGCTCCAGATCCAAAAAATAGTAGGTTTCCCCCTCATATCCCGCTTTGCTCCGGAAGGTTCTCCCGCCGATGGCCATAAGGTGCAGGCGGGGAACCGGACGGTAATTTTCCCGGAAACTGCCGGCAAGATTCCGGACTTCCTCCCCTGTCCGCGCCTCCCCCAGGAGGACTGCCCGGCGGTACAGGCTCAAAAGTTTTCCCGCAAAGGTTTCGGCCCGGAATCCGGAAGAACGCTCAAAGTACATGCGGTACCAGGAAGCCGCCTCCCGGAACCGGGTCTCATACTCCGCCAGGCCGGCTCCGTGGCTGATCACGGCCAGCCGCTCCATACTGCCTGCGGCTTCCGGGGAAAGCCTGGAAAGCCCGGTGAGAAGCTGGAGGGAAATTCCCTCCTTCATGGCATCTGCCGCCCGTTTCAATTCCCCAAAATCCCACTCCTCCGAAGCGAAGAGCAATTTTTCCAGGATTTCCTTGGTAACCGCCCCGTATTTCAGCTGGCAGGCCAGAACTGCCTGGGCCTTGTGGCTGCAAAGCTCTTTGCTGTGGCAGGTACAGGTAGAATAGGGAAGGGGGCTTAGAAGTTTCACCACTGCATTCTCCCAGGGAATCTGTACGGTAATCACGGCTCCCTCTTTGATCTCCGGCTCTTCCCCGCTTTTTATATGCTCCAGAAACTCCCGGTATTTCCGGTTTCCGCAGGATTTTTTCAGGGTCTTTAAGGGTACGGACAGAACCTCCTCCTTCAAGGCCTCCTCAAAAACTTCCGTCTGCTCCTCCTCTTTCTCTTCCTGATCCTCTTTCTCCCGGGATACTTCCTGTTTCAGAAAGAGGATGGCCCCAATCAGATGCCTGCACACGCTCCGGGAAGGACAGCTGCAGACGCTCTCCCCCAGAGGAACCCGGATGCGGCAGACCACCTCTAAGAGCCTTACCTCCGCCTCTTCTTCCTTCCACTCTGCCTTCGGCTGTTCCTGCTCCAGATCCTTATAGGCCCGCTTTACAATTCCCTTATTGCTCAATCCGATAAGGTATTCCTCATCTGTCTGAACCAGCAGACGCTTTAATTCTTCCATTCTACCCCATAACCTTTCCCATAAAATCCCCCAGGGCTTCCGGCGTCATAGCCCCCACATGAGCACCCAAATCCGCCATGCTCTGGGCCGTTCTGCGATCGTAGGCCGGATTAGCCTCCATGTCAAGGGCTGTCAGGCAGATAAGCTTGGCCCCGCTCTCGATAATCCCCCGGCTCACACCCAAAAGCCCCTGAACGCTTCCCCCCTCGCAGAGATCCGATACCAGCACCACCATAGTCCTGGCAGGATTTTCAATCAAAGTCTCGCAGTACTTAAGAGCCCCTGCAATATAGGTTCCCCCTCCCAGCTGGATGCTCATAAGAGTCTGGACCGGATCCTCCAGATCCCCGCTCAAATCCACCACCTGGGTATCAAAGATCACAAGTCGTGTATCCAGCATGGGAAGCCTTGCGAAAATCCCCGCCATAATGGCGCTGTGAATCACGGAATCCAGCATGGAACCGCTCTCGTCCACAGCGATAATGACCCGCCAGGAATTGTATTTCCGGGTCCGGCTGTTAAAATATACCTGCTCCAGAATCAGCCTCTGTTCCTTCCTGTCGTAGTGCTGCAAATTCCTGCGGATGGTCTTGCGGATATCCAGGTTCCGCATGGACTTTACGGAGCTTGGGGTGTTCCGGTCCAGGTTTCCCAGAAGGGATCTGCGGATCTCCTGATTCAGTTTTTCGGCAATCTCCTGGGCCACCTTTCTCACAATCTTCCGTGCCGCATCCAGGACTTCCCCCTTCATCAGGTGCTTCAGCTGCAGAATGGTCTTTAAAAGTTCCCGGTTGGGTTCCAGCTTCTCCAAGACCTCCCGGTCTGTCAAAAGCTCCGTCATCTGGTAACGCTCCAGGGCATGGCGCTCCAGCACCTCCACGGTCTCCTTGGGAAACAAGCGGCGGATCTTGGTAATCCAGGTAGCCGCCGTCAGCCTGGACTTTTCCGTTCCTCCTTCCCTGCGCACATCCTCCCCGTATTCCCTGGAATAGAGGAAGTCTAAGGCCTCCTCCAGGTCCATGCAGGAAATCCCCCCTTCCAGAAAGCCTCCTTCCCCAAAGGAAAGCTGTTCTTTGGCATGGCTTCCCAGAATCAGCCGCCAACGGTTTAAAACTTCCGTATCCTTCACATCCATCCCCCCTTCATTTCCGCCTGGGCAAAGGCGTCCAGGGCTTCCCCGTAAGCATACTCTTTGGGGGACACTCCCCGGGCCGAAAGCAATTCTTTCCTGGTTTTACCGTGAAAAGCCGCCGCCTTTGCTGCAATCCGGTCCGTCTCCAAAGGCGTGAAATAACCGAAAGCCATCCTAAGTTCCGGAAGCAGTTTCATAAACTCCGGCCCGGGAAGACGCTCCAGCATCTCATCCACCAGTTCCAGAAACTCCCGGCTCACAAAGACAAAATCCCTGGCGGAAAAGAACAGTCCCCGGAGGAACGCAGCTCCCTTGGCCATCATCTCCTGGTTCCCCCGGATGTATCCCTTCGCCGTCCGGGCAATCCGCTCCCCGAAGGCGTCGTCATACCCGTACAGAAGACCCAGGGCCGTCCCCTCAATGCCCGGGCCTACAGGACGGCGATCCACCAGGCGCAGGAGAGCTTCCGCCAGACGCTCCCGGTATTCCCGGTATTCTTTTCTGCCTGTGGTCTGGTACAGCGTCCGCAGGCTCTCCATGCACTCCTGCTGCTGTTCCTCCAAGACCTGCCCCATAGAGGGAAGTATCTGAAGGATCTTCTGGAAACAGATCCCTACCAGCTTTTCCAGATCCATGCGATCCCGGACCTGATACAGATCCCGCAATTCTCCCAGCATCAGAAGCTGGGAAAAACCTCCGGCCAGAGAAAAGAAATCCCCGTCTCCGGCCAGCACCTGGGCCAGGTGCTCCCCCATCCGCTCCTGCTGATCGGAAAGCCCCATCAAAAATCCCCGGACCAGAAGCTCCGCCGCTTCCTTACATCCGGTGCTTGCTCCAAAGCGTTCCTCTAGAAGGGAGCGTACCGCTTCCTCCACCGTCCCTCCGGACACGGACACGTCTATCAGCGCTGCAGTCACCTGCTCCGACCACTTGTAGGTCCAAAGCTCCCTGACACGGTTGGGATCCTTTCGCCTCACCAGATCCGAGCCCTTTCTTCTCCTGGCAAAATTGCAGCCCAGAAATTCCGTCCGGTAAAAAAAGCGGCTCATACGAAGATGCTTTTCCTTGGAAAATATCTCCAGGGTCAGTTCCTGCTCCTGGGTAGAATGAATCTTTAATCCAAATTCCCTGCACCGCTCTTCAAAATCCGCCAGGAGGGGCGGCCGCATAGCGTCTGCACAGAGCTTTCCCGCCTGCTCTCCCGTCACCAGTTTTCCAAGAATCTTAAGGGCCCCGTCGGTAGACATGCTCCGCTGGCCCTTCACAAAGGAGGAAAGGGCGCTGTCCCGAAGCTCATAAAGTCCCGGTTCCCCCTTGCCCCGCAAAGAGGCCAGCCCCCGGGCCATGGAAAAGGCGCAGATTTCATCGTAAGCGGAAATACTCTCTTCCTTTCCCCGGGCCCGCCTGCCTGCCGCCGCCAGGAAGTGAAGGACCGCCTCTTCGTATGCCCCTTTTGCACTTCCCCTTCTCCAGGCATTTTCCCACACCCGCTGGTAAAACCCGGGGGACTGCATGCCGCTGGCATAGCCGTTTAAAGCGTCCGCCGCCTCCATGGAATAAGCCATGGGATAGACTTCCTGGCTTCCCTTCTCCGTCCGGTGGAGCTTCACCGGTTCTCCTGTGAAAACCACCCGGTTTCCTTCCCCAGTCTTAAGAAGTTCCATAAGTCCCCGGGTGTGAAAGCCTCCGGTAACCACCAGGATCTTTTTATACGTTCCGCAATCCCCGGCGATCTGCTCCGCCATATAGCGCTCCCGCAAGAGGCATCCGTCCTCAAGAAGCTCCTCCTTCGGCGTATTCTGCCTGGAGAAACCGCAGTAGGTGAGCATCTGATGCACGAAAACTTCCGTCTCCTCCGAAAGCCCCCGGACCTCGAAATATTTCTCCCAGAATTCCTCAAAGTCCCGCATACCCGTCTTCTCACAGAGCAGGGAAAAATACCGGCTTCTGCTTAAATAGTAATCGTCGTTATAGGTCTGTTTTTCCCCTTCTCCCCGGATCCCTCTGCTTTCTTTGGTCCCGATGAGGATTTCCTGATAAGGCAGATCCATGAACCGGGCGGGAATCCCAAGCCTATGGGCTTCCCTAAGGGCTACCAGCTCCGGGGAACAGTCCAAAAAAGGATAATAGCACTTATAATCTTCCTTTCTGTCACTTACGAAAGCGTCTTTGTCCCGGTAGGAATAGTACAGGGCAACAGGCGCCTGGGTATCCCCATGGACCAGTACGGGAATCAGGGAGTTGGCGTTCTCAGGTCCCTCAATAAGAATGCAGTCCGGCTCGTAATCCTGAATGGCCTGTTTTAGGTGAAAGGCACAGGCCGGACTGTGATGGCGCACAGGAAAAAACAAAAGGGGCCCGGACAGATCGTACTCCGTCCCCGGATATACCGGAGATTCTTCCATATCTAGCGGAGATACTTCCTGGCCTCGTAATAATTCCTCCATAAGCCCCCTTCTTTCCCTTCCTTATCGCGAATCACCGTCTGGAAATAACTGCGCAGCTTCTCCAGATCTTCTTTGTTCTCCTTTTGCACCGCCCCCACCAGATTTTGTACCAGACATCCCAGATCCATATGGGAATCCCCGTAATAATAAGCCGTCATCATGGTCTGGTAATAGACGGAAACGGCTTCTGCCGTGCTCATAACCGCAGAAGGCCGGTCAATCCGGTGCCCCATGGAGGACACGCCCTCCCGAAGCTCATGGTAAGTACTGGCCAGAATCTCCGCCACATCCTCGTCCGCCTCCATGGCAATGTGGTTCTCACGGGCCAATGCTTCCACCTCGCTTAAAATAATTTCTTTCTCCATGGATACGTCCCGGATGGGCAGAACCGTCTCGAAATTAAACCGCCTTTTTAAAGCGCTGCTCATCTCGTTAACGCCCTTATCCCTGGTATTGGCCGTGCCAATCACATTAAAACCCGCTTTCGCAAAGAGAAGCCCCTCCTCCCCCAGCTCCGGCACATGTAAAACCTTGTCACTTAAGACACTGATGAGGCTGTCCTGGATCTCTGCCGGTGTACGGGTAATCTCCTCAAAGCGGGTGAGAATCCCCTGTTCCATCCCCACATAGAGAGGTGAAGGGACCAGAGCCTCCCGGGTGGGCCCTTTGGCCAGCAGCAGGGCGTAATTCCAGCTGTATTTGATCATGTCCTCCGTGGTACCCGCCGTGCCCTGGATGGTGTTGGTGCTGACTCCGCTGATAGCTGCAGAGAGCAGCTCCGAGAGCATGGTCTTGGCCGTCCCCGGTTCCCCCACCAGCATCAGTCCCCGGTTTCCCGCCAGGGTGATAATGCAGCGCTCCACCAGGGCATCATTTCCCAGATATTTTTTCTGGACCAAAATTTCACGCCCCTTCCACTGCAAGGGCTCCCGGCTCCCCAGGATAAAGGTGCGGACCGCCCTGGGTGAAAGCTTCCAGTTCAAAGGCCTGGGCCCCGTATCCAGGGCTTGCAAAGCCTCCAGTTCCTCCCGGCAGCGCACCTCTACCGGCGGTTTCATCTCCATGTGCTGGCTTTTCTCATTTTCCATCTCTTTACAACTCCTGTCTGTCATTTTTACTTTTGCTTCCATTCCTCCATAAGGGCAATTAATTCTCTTTCATAATCCCCGAAAAATTCTTCCTGGCGGCCTCCATGGCGCAGATTGGCTTCCGCTCCCCGCTGTCCCTCCTCATCCTCAAATTCCCAGATATGATAGGGTACTCCCCGGTAGTCAAAATCAATGCTCCCGCAGCCCTCCTCCTGGCTGTACCGGTATTCCCAGCCCTGTTCTTTTAGATATGCCTGGATTCTCTCCAAATATGCCATCATTTCCTCCTGCCATAATCAATTCTGCACTTTCTATTATAATCTATTTCGGATGATTTGTCCTTAGAAAAAAGGGCGGGAATAAAGATTGAAATCCGGACGGCTTACAAGTATACTAATACTGAAAGACGATTGCATCTATCGTTATCGAAGAAAGAAAGTGAGAGGAAGCCAAATGTATGCAAAAATAAAAAATATATTCTCCTGTGTATTTACAGCTTTCGTGGTGATTGTAAATCTCTATTACATAGTCCTTATGACCCGCACCGTCTATCATACGGGAAATTCCGGATCCTATCTTTATTTTGATATAAAACCAAATCTCATCGTCTATATCTTCTGCCTGCTGCTGTGCCTGATCCCGTCCCTTCTGGCAGCAATCCTCCTGTGGCGGGCCATTGTGTCGGACACAATGCTGCTCCCCCTTCTTTTGTGGGCCCTGATTCCCGCCACATGGGCATTCCTGCACTTTGGGATGCTCCCCAATACCGGGCAGCTCACCTACACCTCCCGGACAGAAGATCCGCAGAATTACCTCCAGGTGGATGCCCAAATTGCAGACGGCTATACCGTCTGTTACCAGGACTTTTTTCCGGAAGCCATACCGGAAACGGCCACGGAAGTTTCCTATTTCTATCAATACAATGTGCGCCCTTCCGGTTCCCTGATGCGGATGGAAGTTTCTTTTACCCTTCCCCAGGAAGAGTATGACAGGGCAAAATCCTTCGGCAGGGCGCAAAACGGCACCGAAAATGTCAAAGAGGGGACGATAGACCGGTGGTTCTACTATGACGATGCAAGACGGCACGTGATCTACCGGGTACAGATAGCAATTCCCAGTCCGGAAAGTTAAAACAAAGCGGGACCGCAGACACAGGCGGCCCCGCTTACTTCTGTCTTTCTTGTTAATCTTCCGCTTTGATCTTATGATATCCTTTTTTCCCTTTACGGATAATCAGGCTTCCTTCTCCGTCCAGATCCGCTGCTGTAAAGCTCCTGTACACATCTGTTACCTTCTCTTCGTTTACGGTCACGCCTCCCTGCTGTACCAGACGCCTGGCTTCAGTGCGGGTAGGCGCAAGCTTCGTTTCCACCAGAAGGGAGAGAATGTCTTTTCCGGCCTCCAGCTCTGCCTTCCTGTAGACGGTAGTAGGCATATCATCGGTTCTGCCGCCGCTGACAAAGAGAGCCCGGGCTGCCTCCTGGGCTTTCTTGGCCTCCTCTTCCCCGTGGACAATCTTCGTAATCTCGTAAGCCAGCACTTCCTTGGCCCGGTTAATCTCCGCCCCTTTAAGAGCGCCCAGACGGCGTACCTCCTCCATAGGCAGGAAAGTCAGAAGCCCCAGACACTCCTCCACCTTCACGTCCTCGATATTTCTCCAGTACTGGTAGAACTCGTAGGGAGAGGTTTTCTCCGGATCAAGCCAGACAGCCCCTTTCATGGTCTTGCCCATTTTAATGCCCTCGCTGGTGGTGAGAAGCTTAAAGGTCAGGCCGTAGGCAGGCTTGTTCTCTTTCCTGCGGATCAATTCCACGCCGCCGATGATATTGGACCACTGATCGTTTCCGCCCAGCTGCATCTGGCAGCCGTAGAGCTGGTTCAGCTTCAGGAAATCGTAGGACTGCATCACCATGTAATTAAACTCAAAAAAGGTCAGCCCCTTCTCCATTCTCTGTTTGTAACACTCGGCCGTCAGCATCCGGTTTACGGAGAAATGGGTTCCTACCTCCCGGAGAAATTCCACATAGTTTAAGTTTAACAGCCAGTCCGCATTATTGGCAAGGATCGCCTTGTCATTCTCAAAATCCAGGAACCGGGAAAGCTGTTTCCGGAAGCACTCCGCATTGTGATCAATGATCTCTTTTGTCATTACCTTGCGCATATCCGATTTGCCGGAAGGATCCCCCACCATGGTGGTTCCGCCCCCCAGCAGGGCAATGGGCCGGTGCCCTGCCCGCTGCATGTGCATCATTGCCATAATGGTGAGGAAATGCCCGGCTGTTAGGCTGTCTGCCGTGGCGTCAAAACCGATGTAAAAAGTTACCGGCTCCTTCCCCAGAAGTTCCCGTACCTCCTCCGGGTGGGTGCATTGTTCGATGAAGCCCCGCTCCATCAGAATGTCGTATACATTTTGTTCCATAATTGTCCTCCTATTTTAAGTTCCGTAGACTTCTTCCCAGCGCACCTTCCCTAGAAAGAGTTCCGGCCGTATGCTACGTCCGTAACTCTTTCTGTGCGCTGTGCAGAAGTCTACTGTTTTAAGTTCCACAAGCTTTATGCCTGCAAAAAACCCCCGTCCTGATAAAAGGACGAGGGTATCTCCCGTGGTACCACCTTTTTTATAAACGGCTCGCGCCGCTTACCTCTTCAAGTGCCTTCCGGCACTCTGGCACGATAACGTGTGCAGGATTCCGTCGCAGCCTACTTGCTTTGCGTTCGGTGCGAAACTCGGGGAGGTATTCGAAAACAGGCATCCGTGCGCCTCTCATCTTCCGGCTGCTTTCTGTCCGGTGTTTCTGCTTCTACTTGTTCCCGTCATAGTCTTTAATGCTTATAAAAGAGCGGAAGTTCTTCCGCACTAGGGCCATTATAGCCGCTGGCTTTCGGTTTGTCAACCGGATTCAGGCATTTTGGCCGGCCTTCTCTCAGCTGCTCCATATTTTCATTGGCCCAGACCACTCTGTTCCGGCCCGTTTTTTTCGCATCGTAAAGCATGGCGTCCGCAATCTTCAAGTAAAAATCATAAGAACTTTCCGCTTCCGGAATGACTGTCACTCCCCCGACGCTGACAGTTACCCACCGGGAAACACTGGGTGCATGGGGAATATGGAGCTCTTCTACCGCCTGCCGGATCTTTTTTAAATGCTCGAATGCCTGCTGCGAACTGTCTCCTATGAGAAACGCTACAAATTCTTCCCCTCCGTAGCGGGCCAGGAAATCCGTGCTGCGCCTCAGATAGAAGGAGAGGGTTTTTGCCAAAGCCGCAATCACTTTATCTCCGGCGGGATGTCCAAAGGTATCATTGTACGCTTTAAAATAATCAATATCAAACATGCAGACAGAAAAAGGCTTCTTCAGGCGGGCGGCCTCGTTCCATTTTGTAAAGCTGTATCGGTCATGCTGCCGCCTGTTTGCAATCCCGGTGAGCTGATCCGTCCTGGATTGGTATTCCACCTGTCTCCGGTAATTATATAGTTTAATGTGAGTGTTGACTCTGGCTTTTACAATCTGGGGATTAAAGGGTTTGGTAATATAGTCCACCGCACCTAAGATAAGGCCGTGCTGTTCATCTTGTACATCTGAAAGGCTGGTAATCAAGATAACCGGAACGCTCTGGGTAATAATCTCCTCCTGCAATTTTTTCAGAAGTTCAAATCCGTCCATGCCAGGCATGATGACATCCAAAAGAATCAGCGAAAAATCTTCCGTGCTTGCCAGGCTAAGCCCGTCCTTCGCTGTCTGTGCCACCGTTATATCATATTCATCCTCCAAAATGGATTTCAGCTGAACCGCCTGGAGACGGCTGTCATCAACAATTAATATTTTTTCCATTCTCTCACTCCTTGCGGGGCTGTTGAAATACCCCTTTTACTCTAAATATTCATAAGATTCCTTTATCCCGTGTAGTCTGTCCATCCCAAAGGGATATGTATTACGGTGTACTATATCCTATGAAGCTTTGAGAAAATGGTGACAGCTTCCTTTTTGTCCTTTCTCACCTCATATACAAGCCGGCCAGTCTCATCTCCTCATCAAAGCTGATGCGGTAAATGACGCTCCGCTCCTGGTACAAAACAGTCACTTCCGTTACCGCAAAGGTATCTTTGCCCTGTTTTACTTCGGCAGCGATATATCCGGAAAATTTCTGGAACTCTCCCAGCTCCCCAAGGGATTCCAGCCTGGCTTTTCCAAGCTCTTCCTCTGTAAGCATAGGCTTCATCTCGTCAATGGCCTTCTCTTTCAAGGCCTCATAATCCCCGCTGTCAAAAAGTGTTACAATCTCCTGGGCCGACGCCTGCACCTCCTCCGGGTCAAAAAGGCCGGTAGTACCTATCTCATAGCTTTTCGGAAGGCTCCGGTAAAGAAAGAAACCGGCCAGGAGAAGAAGGAGCAGTATGGTCCCCGCCACAATCAGGACAACTTTCCATACCTTAAGCCCTCCGGAAGCCTTTCCTCCAAATCCCATATTTTCATTCAGTTCCCCGGCCAGTTCTTTGGGACTCCCCATGCGCTCCAGGATCTGCTCCCAGGTCTCTCCCTGACTTAGGGCCTCCCCTACATCTGCCCGCAGTTCCTCCAGCACCTCTGCCTTCTTCTTTTTTCCGCAGTGCAGTTCTTTTCCCAGTTTTCTGAAATAAAGCTCCTGATTCATTTGCTCTCCCTCCCCAGGATCTCCCATACCTGTTCCTCAAAAGCAGCCCATAATTCCTGCAGCTCCTCCAGCGTCTCTTCCCCCTGCCGTGTCAGTGCATAGTATTTCCGGGAAATCTCTTTTCCCTTCGGCTCGCTCCACCTGCCTGTAACCAGCCCATCCTCCTCCAGCCGGTACAAAATAGGATAAAGAGTGCCCTCTTTCATGGCAAACATGCCGCCGCTTCTCCCCCGGAGCTCACTGAGCAGCTGGTATCCATACTTTTCTTCTTCTCTCAAAAGCCGCAGCACCAGAAGCTCCAACACGCCCTTTTTCAGCTGCCGTTCATATTTCGGATTCATTGTTTCCTCATTTTCCTAAATACTTAGTATTACTAAATAAAAACTATCATATTATGACAAGGAAGTCAATGAAAAAAGGCCCATCTCGAAAGAGATGAAAGCCTTTTCTTCTTCATAGAGGGGACATTACGCATGGGCACCTGCTTTATACGCCATCCGCCGGATATCCGGAACCGCAATCAAAACCGGATACAGCGCAGTGCCCATCACCAGTCCGCCAATCCCCTGTATGATATTGGCAGGAACACTGGCTGCTGCCGCCGCTGCTCCGTACAGGAAAACCTCACAGCAAAAATATCCTCCTGCCACCAGTATCACATCCGCCACGCCTCCAAGGACCACTGCCCCATAGCGGCTTTTGGAAGTTGTGCCGATTCTTTGGTATATTACTCCCGCAGACAAAGCCACCGCCCCTTTGATCACAAAGGTAATGGGCACATAAAGAAAATATCCTCCCATCAGGTCCGCCATGGCAGAACCTATGCCAGCTGCCAAAAGTCCCCAGCCCGGGCCGAGAATCACACCGGAGAGAATGACAATGGCATCCCCCGGATGAATGTAGCCGCCTGTTCCGGGCGTAGGGATTCTTATGGACATGGTAGCAACGCAGGCAAAGGCCGCAAACAGGGCTGCCATAACGATTTTTTTCAAATTTGAGTTCATGGAAAAAACCTCCTCTTTTTTATTTTCCCCATTGTACTCCAAATCTGGTTTGAATAATATAGCCAGTAATCACATTTTTGACCAGGCCAAGATCGGAAGAGCGTCGTGTAGGGAAAGAGTGTAGATC
>CAJUMM010000071.1 GCA_910586955.1 uncultured Lachnospiraceae bacterium
GAGATCTACACTCTTTCCCTACACGACGCTCTTCCGATCTTCTGGGCATATTTTTTTGAATCTCTTTTGTATGCGGGCGTGTAGCTCAGTTGGCAGAGCACTTGACTTTTAATCAAGTTGTCCGGGGTTCGAATCCCCGCACGCTCATAAAAAGAACCCATGGAAATTTTAGAAAGCCATGGGTTCTTTTTTAGTGAAGATACATTTTACGGTAAGCATTGGGGGTCTTGCCGCAGAGCCGTTTGAAAATTTTACAAAAGTAGGATTCACTGGAAAAACCTGTTTGAAGTGCAATATCCAAAACGGAGAGCCTGCTGGCCCGCAGAAGCTTTTGGGCAGTTTCGATGCGGTAATCCAGAAGATACTCAAAGGGCGTTTTATGGATACAGAGCTGGAAACAGCGCAGGCATTCCCTCTTACTCACGGCTGCAGAGGAGGCAATCTCCTCCAGGGAGACTTTTTCATGGTAATGCTGTTGGATGTAGGACATCATAGTCTGGATGCGTTCCTGGTACAGGGATTTTTGGGGAACACTCTGCAGATGGAGTTCCTGGATTTCCTCCAGGAGAAGCAGCCAGATTTCAGATAAAAGGTTTCTGGTGGAAAACTCGCAGTTTTCCTCTTCCTGCAGGGCGGAAAGTTTTCGAAGCCGGGAAAGCATGGTTTGCTGGCGGAGGGTTTTCCCACGGATCTCCAAAATCTCCAGCTTTTTATTTTTCGACACCGGATCAACATATTTTGTCTCAAAAATACTCCGGAAATGGCCGCTTAAGAGAACCGGGTGAAATAGATGGGAACTTAAGAGAACAGGCTGGCCCTCATTTGCACATTCCATAGAGCACAGGACATTGGAATTAATAAAAAAGGCTTCATCTTGATGGAAAATGTAACTTTGGCCGGAAGTATCCAGCTTCAGGCTGCCGTGAACCATATAGCCAAATTCAAATTCTTCGTGCCAGTGCCAGGGGATCTTTGTCTCCGGAAAAGCAGTGTGGTGCAGGACATAAGGATATTCGGAGGTAAGTCCTTCAATCTCTTCTAATTGATTTTCTTTTAGCTTAATTCTTCCTTTGATTTCCACAGTACAACTCCAAATTAATATTTTTATTTAAATTTAGGCTATATTATTATATAAAATGTCTATATATCTGTATAATTATTTAAAATATGTAATTATAATTATATTATAAAAAATGGAACCTGTAAAGAGAAAACGAAGGGCAAGGAGGAATAAAGATGGAGCTTTTTGTAATGACGGGATGTGTTTTGGGTATTTTGGGGCTTTGCATTTTTGAAGAGCGGATTTTGAAAGGATAATATCCAACAATTCACAAAGTTTTCACAAAATATTAGCACTCGCCTATTGACAGTGCTAACAAAAAGAGCTATAGTACAGTTGTAGCAAGGAAAAAGAAAAAAGAGGTATCAACTCATAAGAAAAATGAAAAAATAAGTTGATAATCATGTTAGGAGGAATGAATTATGATGATGATGCCTAGTATTTTTGGTAACAGCTTGTTCAACGATTTGATGGATTTTCCTTTTGACCACGGGTTTTCCGGAACGTCCAAAAGGGAAAGCGCCCTGATGAAAACGGACGTGAAGGAGAAAGACGGGGTTTATGAGCTTGAGATGGAATTGCCGGGCTATAAGAAAGAGGATGTTACGGCACAGCTCAAAAACGGATATCTGACCATAAGCGCCTCGAAAAATACCAGCAACGAAGAAAAGGATGAAAAAGGAAGCTATATCCGCAGAGAACGTTACTGCGGCCAGTGCGCCAGAAGCTTTTATGTAGGTGAGGAGGTCCGTCAGGAGGATATTAAAGCGAAATTTGAAAACGGAATCCTGATTCTCTCCGTTCCCAAGGAGGAACCCAGGAAGCCGGTGGAGGAAAATACCTTTATCGCCATTGAAGGGTAGTGATTCCCGGGCCTGTCTGAAACGGCAGGCCCTTTTTATATGAAGCGGCAGCGGCATAGAGCGTTCTTTTTTTGCCTACCATATCAGGGATGGCAATTCCCCGGAAATTATAGTAGAATAGTTGAAAAAGAGAAGGAGAGGCAGGCAGATGGGCTTTCAGGAGACTCCGGCCGCAGAACGGCTTCATATTGGAATTTTTGGCAAAAGAAATGCGGGAAAATCCAGTATTTTTAATGCAATAACGGGACAGAAGGCGGCTATCGTTTCGGAGCGGAAAGGCACGACCACGGATCCGGTCTATAAGGCTATGGAGCTGCTTCCTTTGGGACCTGTGGTTTTGATAGATACCCCGGGGCTGGATGATGAAGGGGAGCTGGGAGAACTGCGGGTAAAGAAAGGAAGGGAAATACTGCGGAAGACGGATCTGGCAATTCTCGTTGTAGACGGGGAAAAAGGCATGAGCCGGGAGGACAGGCTTATGGAGAGGGAGTTTCAGGAGAGAGGGCTTCCCTATCTCGTTGTATATAATAAATGTGACCTGTTGGAAAAAGAGCCGGAGACAAAGAAAGGGAAGGGCGCTTTTTACGCCAGTGCCTGTACCGGAGAGGGGATCCGGGAGCTGAAAGAGCGAATAGCGGCGCTGGTTCCTGAAAGAAAACAAGGGAAAAGGCTGGTGGGAGATTTGCTGGAGCCCATGGATTTTGTAGTGCTGGCAGTCCCCATAGACAAGGCTGCCCCAAAGGGGCGGCTGATTCTGCCCCAGCAGCAAGTCATCCGGGATATTCTGGAGACAGGGGCGGTACCCATTGTAACCCGGGAGACGGAGCTTAGGGAAACTCTTGAGCAGCTTGGAAGGAAGCCGGCCCTGGTAATTACG
This sequence comes from uncultured Lachnospiraceae bacterium, assembly GCA_910586955.1. Lineage (GTDB taxonomy): Bacteria > Bacillota > Clostridia > Lachnospirales > Lachnospiraceae > Laedolimicola. Next base: position 2,801 of record CAJUMM010000071.1, read on the forward strand.
GACAGCCAGGTTTTTGAGCAGGTTCACAGAGAGGTGCCCCGGGACATCCCTCTTACCTCCTTTTCTATTTTGTTTGCCCGCTATAAGGGAGATCTTATGCAGACGGCGGCAGGGGCCAAAGCGTTGGAGGCACTCCGGGATGGAGACCGGGTCCTTATTTCCGAAGGGTGTACCCATCACCGCCAGTGCGGAGATATTGGAACAGAGAAACTGCCTCAGTGGATCCGGGAATATACGGGAAAGGAACTGGAATTTTCTTTTACTTCCGGGGGAGATTTTGAGGAGGATTTGAAGAAATACGGTTTCGTGGTACACTGCGGCGGCTGTATGCTGAATGAACAGGAAATGAGGTTCCGTCTGGCCAGGGCAAAAGCCTTGGGTATTCCCATGACCAATTACGGGATTCTGATTGCCTATATGAAGGGGATCCTGGAGCGGAGCATGGAACCCTTTGGGGAGAAGTATAGAGAAGCCCGGGAAAACCGGAGGGAAACACAGTCCCTTTGCCGGAAATTGAAAGAATACGGGGAATCGGATTTTTACGGATTTCACATGCCGGGACATAAGCGGCAGATAGAGCTGTTTTCTCATCCCTATAGAATGGATATCACGGAGATTCCGGATTTTGACGATCTCCACCATCCCCGGGAAGGGGGATTGCTTGGGAGGGCTCAGAAGCGGGCGGCCCGTCTTTACGGTGCGGAGGAGACTCATTTTCTGATAAACGGAAGCACGGCGGGAATTTTAAGTGCCGTTTCCGGCTGTACCGGCCGGGGGGGAACTATTCTTATGGCCCGCAACTGCCATCGCAGCGCCTATCATGCTGCGGAGCTGCGGGAATTGAAAACCTTGTATCTGTATCCACAGCAAATAAAAAATTTGTGGATAAACGGCGGGATTCTGCCCTGGGATGTGGAAAAGGCCCTGGCTGCGAACCCGGAAATCCAGGCAGTTCTTGTGACCTCCCCCACCTATGAAGGGGTTTGCTCGGATATCCGGTCCATTGCCCGGATCTGCCACCAATACAAGGTGCCTTTGATTGTAGATCAGGCCCATGGGGCGCATTTTCCCTTTTCCGGTTATTTTCCGGAGGATGCGGTTACAGCGGGAGCGGATGTGGTGATTCACAGCGTTCATAAGACCCTTCCCTCCCTGACCCAGACTGCGCTCCTGCATCTGCAGGGGGCTTTGGCAGACAGGGAGAAGATCCGCCGCTATCTTCAGGTGTACCAGAGCAGCAGCCCGTCCTACGTTCTGATGGCATCCCTGGACAGCTGCATGGAGCTTCTGGAGGTGAAATCCCAGGAGCTGTTCGAGACACATATCCGGTGCCTTAAGGCTTTCCGGAAAGACTGCCGGGGAATGAAGCGGCTGTTTCTGGCGGGAGACGGTCTGGCCGGGAAGAAGGGAGTGCAGGATTTTGATCGTTCCAAATTGCTGGTTTCCACCTGGAGGGCGGAGATTTCCGGCAGAAAGCTTGGGGAACTTCTGCGGAAGCGGTATCACTTGGAGACGGAAATGCAGGCGCCTTACTATGTGCTGGGAATTGCCGGTGCAGCCGATACGGAGGAAGGATTTATCCGGCTGAGCCGGGCTTTGCGGGTATTGGACCAAGAATTAACCGGGCGGGAAGGAACGGAAACGCTATCCCTGGAGGCGGAGAAGGATACTAAGCCTCCCAAAGCCCTGTACCCTCCGGGAGAAGCTCTGGGGCAGCCTAAGGAAGCGGTAGATCTGTCCCGGTGCCGGGGCAGAATTGCGGCGTCCTACGTGTATCTCTATCCGCCGGGAATACCGCTTCTTGTTCCCGGAGAGGAGATTTTGCCCTGGATCCAGGAACGGATTAAGGCATTTCTGGAAGCAGGGCTGGAAGTACAGGGCCTTGGGACGGGCGGGAAGATTTGGGTATTGAAATAATATGGGGAGGCAGAGATGGGGAAGTTATTTTATGTAATTGGAAAAAGCTCTACGGGGAAAGATACTATTTTTAAAAGTCTTATGGAAAATGCAGAGCTGGCCCTGCAGCCCTTTGTGATGTATACTACCCGGCCCATGCGGGCAGGGGAGACGCCTGGAAGGGAGTATTATTTTACCGACGAAGAGGGGCTGTCCCGGATGGCAGGGCAGGGGAAGGTGATTGAGGTGCGGTCTTATGACACCGTACACGGGATCTGGAAGTATTTTACGGCCCATGGGGATGACATTGATTTAGAAAACTGCAATTATGCTATGATCGGCGTTCTGGATTCCTTCCGGGCAGCCAGGGACTACTATGGGGCGGGCAAAGTGGTTCCCCTCTACATTGAAGTGGAGGACGGGGAGCGGCTGCAGCGGGCCCTGGACCGGGAGCGCGCCCAGGAAGCACCCAGATATGCGGAGCTGTGCCGCCGTTTCCTTGCGGACAGCGAAGATTTCTCCGAAGAGAACATCCAAAAGAGCGGAATCGGAAGGCGCTTCCAAAACAAAAACCTGCAGGAATGTATCCAGGAGATAACCGCCTACATTCTGGAAGAAGAAGCCCGCTGACTGTCATTTTCTGTAATCCCGAATAAAACGTTTGTCTTTCCCCCAAAAGCTATGTTATAATGTCCACGACAGCAATGAGCAGTGCCAAAATACAAAGTGGAAAAACGGCAGCTTGCTGACGGTTTTTCCGGTTTGTATTTTGATAGGGCGAAGCCCGTGAATGAGGAAAACCAAAGGTTTTCCGAATGCACTGCGGGTTTTATTTTAGCAACCCAACATTTCCCACCCTCAATCCCTCATAAAAAAGGAGGCGAAAGAATAATGGCAGCCTTTTCGGAAATCATCGGCCACGAACAGCTTATAGAACATCTGCAGAACGCTATCCGCACGGGAAAGGTTTCTCATGCCTATATTCTGGACGGAGAGGAAGGAGCGGGAAAGCGGCTTCTGGCCAGGGCTTTTGCCCAGACACTCCAGTGTGAGAAGGGTGGAACGGATGCCTGCGGGGAATGCCGTTCCTGCATACAGGCCGCCGGAGGGAACCAGCCGGATATTATCCTGGTTTCCCATGAAAAATCTAATTCCATTGGTGTGGACGAGATCCGGGAGCAGCTCTGCCAGGATATCCAGATCCGTCCTTACAGCAGTCCTTATAAGATTTATCTGGTGGACGAGGCGGAGAAAATGACGGTACAGGCCCAGAATGCCCTCTTGAAAACCATTGAGGAGCCGCCTTCCTACGGAATTATTTTGCTGTTGACGGCCAATTCCCAGGGATTTCTGCCTACAATTTTGTCCCGGTGCGTGACTTTGAAGCTGCGTCCTGTCAGTGACGCCCAGGTTCGCCGGTACCTGATGGAAGAACTGCATCTTCCCGATTACCAGGCGGATATCTGTGCTGCCTTTGCCAGGGGAAACATCGGAAAGGCAAAGAGGCTGGCCCAGTCGGAGCATTTCGGAGAATTGAAGGATCATGCCCTTCACCTGGTCCGCCACATAGGGGATATGGAGATCTACGAGATTACGGATGCCATACGCCGGGTGACGGATTACAAAGCGGATATTGGTGATTACCTGGATCTTCTGGTACTCTGGTACCGGGATGTCCTGCTGTTTAAAGCTACGCGCCAGGTAGATACCCTGGTGTTTGCGGAGGAGATTAATTATATCAGCGCTCAGGCGTCAAAGAGCTCTTATGAGGGCCTGGAGCGGATTATAGAAGCGTTGGACAAGGCAAAGGTGCGTCTGAGGGCGAATGTGAATTTCGAGCTGGCTATGGAGCTGCTTTTGCTGACTATAAAGGAGAATTGAAATGGAAAAAGTTATCGGCGTCAGATTTCGGAATGCGGGGAAAATATATTATTTTTCTCCCGGAAAATTATATATTCCTAAGGGAAAGCATGTGATTGTGGAGACTGCCAGAGGCGTGGAGTACGGGTATGTGGTAGTGGGGACAAAGGAAGTGGAGGAAAAACGGATTATCCAGCCCTTGAAACCGGTACTGCGGGTTGCCACTGCCGAGGATGACGCAAGGGAGGCGGGCAACCGGGAGAAGGAAAAAGAGGCCTTCCGGATCTGCCTGGAGAAGATCAAAAAGCATAAGCTGGAGATGAAGCTGATTCAGGCGGAATATACCTTTGACAACAATAAAGTGCTTTTTTATTTTACTGCGGACGGAAGAATCGATTTCCGTGAGCTGGTCAAGGATCTGGCCTCCGTGTTTAAGACCCGGATTGAGCTGCGGCAGATCGGTGTCCGGGATGAGACGAAAATCATAGGCGGTATCGGAATCTGCGGGAGAAGCCTGTGCTGTCATACCCATCTGTCGGAGTTTATTCCGGTTTCTATTAAGATGGCAAAGGAGCAGAATCTTTCCCTGAATCCCACAAAGATTTCCGGTGTCTGCGGAAGGCTTATGTGCTGCCTGAAGCATGAACAGGAAACCTATGAGGAGCTGAATAGCCACCTTCCCAATCCGGGGGATCACGTAACTACGGGGGATGGTCTCAAAGGAGAGGTGCAGAGCGTCAATGTTCTCCGGCAGAAGGTGAAGGTGATTGTGACCCTGGAGGGAGACGAGAAAGAGATCCGGGAATACAAGGTGGAAGAACTGAAGTTCCGGCCCAGAAGGAAGAAAGAAAAGGGAGATATTCCGGACAAGGAACTGAAGAAGCTGGAGGCTTTGGAGCGAAGGGAAGGAAAGTCCAAGTTAGATGACAATTAAACTGAAAGACGGGGAACGGCTGGATGAACTGCACAGAAACGGATACCGGATTATCCAGAATTCCCGGAAATTTTGTTTTGGAATGGATGCGGTGCTTCTGTCGGGCTTTGCCAGGGTAAAAGCCGGGGAACGGGTGCTGGATCTTGGGACGGGAACGGGGATTATCCCCATCCTGCTTAGGGGCAAAACACCGGGACGGGATTTTACCGGTCTGGAAATCCAGGAGGAAAGCGCAGACATGGCACGGCGCAGCATTGCGTACAATCATCTGGAGGATTCGGTTTCCATCGTGACAGGGGATATCAGGGAAGCGGCGGCTCTTTTTCGGGCTGCTTCTTTTGATGTGGTGACAAGCAACCCGCCCTATATGACGGACAGCCACGGGCTTGTGAATCCGGATCTGCCCAAAGCCATTGCCCGTCACGAGCTTCTCTGTTCCCTGGAGGATGTGGTGCAGGCGGCGGCGGGGGTTCTCCGTCCCGGCGGGCGGTTTTATCTGGTACACCGGCCTTTCCGCCTGGCAGAGATTATGACGGTGCTGGTCCGCTGCCGCCTGGAGCCCAAGAGAATGCGCCTGGTCTATCCCTTTGTGGATAAAGAACCGAATATGGTACTTCTGGAAGCCGTTCTGGGCGGGCGTTCCCGCATTACGGTGGAGAAGCCGCTGATCGTGTACCGGGAACCGGACGTTTATACAGATGAGATTTATGAGATTTACGGATATTGAAACTTTGGGGATCCGCGGTTTGGGAGGAATAGGGATGAGACAAAAGAGAGGATGGCTTGCCGGTTTTAGTCTGCTGCTGTGCCTGTCCGGCTGCGGGGAAGGGCAGAATGCAGTCGTTCCCGCTTTCCGGTATGTACAGGAAGAGGAACTGGCAGAAATCCCGGAGGAGGAACCACAGCCGGAGGCAAAGGCTGAACCGGCGGAACCTGTTAAGGGCATTTATGTCACAGGTCCCATTGCAGGACATGAGCGTATGGGCCAGCTGGAGGAACTTGCGGCATCCAGTGAGCTAAACGCTATGGTGATCGATATCAAAAACGACGAGGGGATTGTCACTTATCTTATGGAGCAGCCCATGGTGGAGGAACTGGAAGCCGGCGTGGGCTATATCCCGGATTTACCGGAGCTGGTAAAGCGCCTGAAGGACCAGGATATTTACTTGATTGCCAGGATTGTAGCTTTTAAAGATCCCCTGCTGGCACAGAAGCGGCCGCAGTGGTGTGTCCACCGGAAAGACGGCAGCGTATTTCTGGACGGAAACGGCCTTGCCTGGGTGAATCCCTACTGCAGGGAAGTATGGGAATATTTGCTGGATCTGGCCAAGGCGGCGGCAGAGGCGGGATTTGACGAGATTCAGTTTGACTATATCCGTTTTCCTACGGAGATACGGGAGGAGGAAGTGGATTATGGGGAGGAGTCCCTGGAGAAATCCAAGACGGATATTATTTCGGAGTTTACGGCCTATGCCTACGAAACCCTGTCGCCCTTAGGCGTGCAGGTGTCGGCGGATGTGTTTGGGACGATTATAGACAATGAATACGATGCGGCCCTTGTGGGACAGGATTACCGGACTATGGCTATGAATCTGGATTATATTTGTCCCATGGTCTATCCCTCCCATTACCGGGACGGGGTTTACGGGGTGGAACATCCGGATCTGCAGCCTTATGAGACGGTGCTGGCGGCCCTTAAAGCTTCGGAAGAAGTGCTTTCCGGGATCCCGGAAGGAGAGCACCGGGCCCAGGTCCGGGCCTGGCTGCAGGATTTTACCGCATCCTGGGTAACGCCCCATCAGAGTTACGGGCCAGAGCAGATACGGGGACAGATACAGGCGGTTTATGACAGCGGCTCCAGGGAGTGGCTTCTCTGGAATGCAAAATGTTCTTATACGGAGGATGGGCTTTTGGAAGCGGAAGACCGGAGTGAGGAGTAGTTTTATGGAGGGAAAATTATATTTGTGTGCAACCCCTATCGGAAACCTGGAAGATATAACGCTGCGGGTGCTCCGTGTGCTGAAAGAAGCGGATTTGATTGCGGCGGAAGACACCCGCAACAGCATCAAGCTGCTGAATCATTTTGAAATCCATACACCCATGACCAGCTACCACGAATACAACAAGTACGACAAGGCCCGGGAACTGGTGCAGGCAATGGGGAAAGGAAAACAGGTAGCACTGATTACGGACGCCGGGACACCGGGGATATCCGATCCCGGAGAAGAGCTGGTGCGGCTCTGCTGGGAGGAAGGGATTGAGGTCACGTCTTTGCCGGGGCCCTCCGCCTGCATTACGGCTTTGACGCTGTCGGGGCTTTCGACCCGCCGCTTTGCCTTCGAGGCCTTTCTGCCTGGGGATAAAAAGGAAAGGCAGGAGATTTTGAGAGAGCTGGCCGTGGAAACCAGGACTTTGATTCTCTACGAAGCCCCTCACCGGCTGGTAAAAACCCTGGAGGAGCTTTATGCGGCACTGGGAAACCGGAGAATGACCCTCTGCCGGGAGCTGACGAAGAAGCATGAGACTGTCTTCCGGACGGATTTGGAGCAGGCGCTGGCGCACTACAGGACAGAGGAACCCAGAGGGGAGTGCGTTCTGGTTATTGAGGGAAGGAAGCAGGAAGACCTTCTTAAGGAACGGCAGGAGAGCTGGGCTGCCTTTACACTGGAAGAACATCTGCGGATTTATGAAGAACAGGGAGAATCCCGGAAAGAGGCCATGCGCCTGGTGGCAAAAGACCGGGGATGCTCCCGGCGGGAGATATACCAGGCTTTGCTGGAAAATAAAAACCGGTAACCATTTTATGGCTGCCGGTTTTAGGCTTTCGTATGCGGAAACCCTGCCGGTGGCAGAGATTTCGTGATATGGATATTTATATCAGATTTGCGCGTTTGGCCAATTCCTCAATCGATTTTTTGGAAACCATCTTACCGTGGAATTCAATAAGATCTTCGCGTTCTCCAGTGAAAATATCCGTAGGTGCATACTTTTTCAAAATAATTTTGTCATCTTCAACATAGATCTCGAGAGAATCGCGTTCTTCAATGTTAAATACTTTACGTAATTCCATTGGAAGCGTGATACGTCCCAGCTCATCCAGTCTTCTGACTACTCCGGTGTTCTTCATAGCTTCTCCTCCTTTTTCGATGGTAACACTTGATGATTGTTAGTATATCAAAAATTTAACAAGATTCCAATAGAAATTTGAAAAACCTATCTTAATAATTTATTAAAAGGCGGATTGTAGGAAAACTATGGAAAAAAAGGAAAATAGTGCAAAAAATAAACAGACAACTTAGCAGAAAACCAGGATCCTGTGAGGTGTTGTCTGGGGAGGAATGCTCCGGGTAGTAACGCTGTAATAGACCAGGAGCAGATTTCCGCCGGGATTGCAGGTAAACCGCTGCCCGTTGGCAGAGGTGACGGAAGTGGCCGGGCCCGGGTTCAGCTTCAGGGAACCGTCTTCTGCCAGGAGATTTTCGTCAAAGTATTTCAGAACGGCCGTCTCATTGCGGGACAATACGGTGACGGCTTCCGCCCGGTAACGGGGAGGAAAAATTAAGGGGACCGGAAGATCTGCGTCGTAGAAAGCAGCGGCCCGCATGCCCCGCCGGAGCTGGAGATTGTTGGCGACGTAGGTATCTTTAGAAATGGTAAATGTGACAATTCCCTCATTTGCCGTAAGGGTGAGAAGCTGGTCACAGCAGGAGGGAGACAGAGGCGTAATATTCGTTATGGTTCCCGTGACGGGAGTATAGGTTGAATGTGCCATAAAACCTTTCCGCAGTTGGTAAACATAGAACTGCTTTTTTCTATAGTCTATGAAAGGGAAGGGAAAAGTGAAACATAGGACACAGGTTTCTTCCATATATTGATTACAGAAGGAAGAAAAGAAAAGTGGTGGAGCAGATGCTGAATTATCTATGGGGGGCAATGCTGCTGATTGGCGTGGTGTACGGTGCACTGCAGGGCCGGCTGCCGGAGGTTACGGCTGCCGCCCTGGATTCTGCCAAGGAGGCGGTGGCCCTCTGTATTACTATGACGGGGGTAATGTCCCTGTGGGTGGGTCTTATGGAAATTGCCCAGCAGAGCGGGATTATCCGCCAGGCCACGAGAAGGATCCAGCCTTTCGTGAACTTTATGTTTCCGGGGATTCCCAAAGGGCATAAGGCCAGGGAGTATATTTCTACCAATATCATTGCCAATATCTTCGGGCTGGGCTGGGCGGCCACCCCGGCGGGGCTTAAGGCCATGGAGGCTTTGGAGGAGCTGGAGGAGGAGCGCAGAAAAAGCGGCGGGCAGCAGGGGCTCTCCAGGGGAAGGGCAGGAGCTGCGGTCCCCCGGGGAACTGCCAGCAATGAGATGTGTACCTTTTTGATTGTCAATATCTCTTCCCTGCAGCTGATACCGGTAAATGTCATTGCTTACCGGAGCCAGTATGGCAGCGTAAATCCGGCGGCGATTGTGGGTCCGGCGATTGTGGCTACGGCGGTGAGTACGGCGGCGGCGGTGATCTACTGCAAGGTGAAGGACAGGAGGCGGAGCACCTAAGGCGTCCCTCTTTTTTGCCGGATTTATGAGATATTCCGCCATCTGCCGTCATAGAATAGAGCAAAAGAGCAGCGGCAGGTTTTGACAATGCAGACGGCAGTACGCATGATACTCTATTTCTCGGATTTGCTTGTTCCCTTTCTTATCTTTTATATTGTGGCTTATGGGATTCTGTCCCGGCGGCCCGTTTACGACGATTTCGTCCGGGGGGCCAGGGACGGATTCCAGACAGTGGTTCAAATTATGCCTACGCTGATCGGGCTGATGGTGGCGGTGGGCGTATTGCGGGCCTCGGGATTTCTGGACTTCCTGTCCCGGATTTTATGCCGGGTGACGGAGCTGGTCCATTTTCCGCCGGAGCTGGTTCCCCTGGCCATTGTACGCATGTTTTCCTCTTCGGCGGCTACAGGGCTTGCACTGGATATTTTTAAAGAATACGGGACGGATTCCTATCTGGGACAGGTGGCGTCAATCCTTATGAGCTGTACGGAGACAATTTTTTACACCATGAGCGTATATTTTATGACGGCACGGGTGAAGAAGACCCGCCATACCCTTGCGGGGGCTTTGCTTGCCACGGCAGCAGGAATTGCAGCCAGCATCGTGCTGGCGGGCGTGATGTAGGAGGATGGCAGAAATGGAGATTTATATTGTTCAGAAGGGGGATACGGCGGCGGGAATTGCAGACAGATTCGGGGTATCCCGGCAGCGGCTGGTTTATGACAATCAGCTTTCCGGCCTTTCGTATCTGCCGGAGGGAATGGCAGTTTTGGTACTGGTTCCCTCCCTGATTCATACGGCCGCTCCCGGAGAGACTCTCGGGGAGATTGCCGCAGAATACGGAATTACGGAAAAACAGCTTTTGCGGAACAATCCTTTTTTGCTGGAACAGGAATATCTTCCGGAAGGCCAGAGCCTTGTCATTCAGTACCGGGGGGAGAAACAGGGGACCCTTCGTATAACCGGATATGCCTATCCTTTTATTGTGCCTGAAATTTTGCGGGAAATCCTGCTCTACCTGAATGAGCTTCTTGTTTTTTCCTATGGTTTTACCACAGAAGGAGATTTGATACCTCCTTTTGTTCCCGAAGACTGGATGATACGGGAGGCCTGGGAGAGAGGAGTAAAGTCCATTCTGGTGCTTACACCTTTCTCTGAGCAGGGGACCTTCAATAACCAGCTGGTTAAGCTGGTGGTGGAGGACCCCAGGGTACAGGCGCGCCTGATTGAAAATCTGCTCAGACAGGTCCGGGAGAAGGGATATGCCGGAGTGGATGTGGATTTTGAGTATATTCTGCCGGAAGACAGGGTGGGGTATGCGCAGTTTGTAGGGAATCTTAATGAGGTGATGAGCAGGGAAGGGTATCAGGTATCGGTAGCTTTGGTTCCCAAGACATCGGGAACCCAGCCGGGGCTTTTGTACGAGGGAATGGATTACCGGCTGTTGGGAGAGAGCGCGGATCAGGTGTTTTTGATGACTTACGAATGGGGGCATATCCGCGGTCCGGCCATGGCCATCGCTCCTTTAAACCAGGTCCGGAGAGTCTTGGACTATGCGGTTACGGAGATTCCGGTTGCGAAGATCCTGATGGGGATTCCCAACTATGCCTATGACTGGACGCTGCCTTTCCAGAAAGGAATTTCCATGGCGGAGCTGATGGGAAACCTGGATGCTCTCCAAAGGGCAGCCGATAACGGAGCAGTTATCCGGTTTGACGAGACGGCCCAGAGTCCCTATTTTACTTATTGGCGGGAGGGAAGTTCCCACGAAGTGTGGTTTGAAGACGTGCGGAGCATCCGGGCCAAGGTGCAGACAGCGCTGGACTACGGGCTGTTGGGGATCGGATACTGGAATCTTATGCGGCCCTTCCGGGCCAACTGGCTGCTGTTGAATGCCATGCTGGACCTTATGTGAACAGGCAGGGAAACGAAAAAAGCACCGTATTTACGGTGCTTTTCATAATGGAAGCAATGGGGCTCGAACCCATGACCTCTCGCGTGTGAGGCGAACGCT
>CAJUMM010000072.1 GCA_910586955.1 uncultured Lachnospiraceae bacterium
AGATTTCCAGAAAATCATGAATGCAGCCAAAAATTCCGACCAGCCTCTTTCCCAGGATGAGTTTGATCAAATCTTCGAAACTCTCAAACAGGGCAAATCCACAGAGGAAGTAGCCCGGATGGAACAGATGGTACAGCTGGCGAAAAGTTTTATGAAGTAAAAAAACAAAGGGGCCGCTCTTTCTCCTGCCGGGAGAAAAGAGCGGCCCTTGTCTTCCTACCGGATACTCCGGTTGATTTTCTCAGGCCGTACCTTGGAATAGACGATTTTCTGGCTGTGATACAGGCCGTAGTAGCCGGACTGCATGTAGCTCACGGCCACTGCGATCAGGAAAAAGGGGGCCCCCTCATAGCCGAACATCTCAAAACTTATCAAAAGGGCCGTAATTGGACAGTTGGTCACACCGCAGAACACGGCAGCCATGCCGCAGGCTGTTCCCAGGGATGGGGCAATCTGTAAAACACCGCTCATCAGACAGCCGAAAGCCGCCCCGATAAAAAAAGTAGGGACAATCTCCCCTCCCTTAAAGCCACCTGCCAGAGTGACTGCGGTAAAGAGCATTTTCAAAAGAAACGCCCCTGCAAAGACCTTTCCGGCCATGGCCCGCTCCACAATGTCCATACCAGCCCCCAAATAATCCGAATTTCCCACAAGAATTGTCAAAAGAATAACCGTCACGCCGGCTGCGGCAGCCCGCAGAAACGGATTGGGAAACCACTTCCGGAACAAATCTTCCGTCCGGTGCAGCACCACGCAGAAAAGAATGCTCACTGCCGCACAGGCCAGACCCAGCACAAGGACTTTCCCGGCATTTAGCATATCAAAGGCAGGGATTACACCCAGTTCAAAATGCTCCGCCGCAAGCCCGAATCTCCCCGCAATCCAGGAGGCCGTAACAGACGACGCCACACAGGGAACCAGGGCCGCATACTGCATAATTCCCACGCTGGCCACTTCCATAGAAAAAATAGCCGCTGCAATGGGTGTCCCGAAAAGTGCGGAAAAAGCAGCGCTCATGCCGCACATAATCACAATCCGCCGATCCTCGTCATCCACCGGAAACAGCTTCCCCAGGAAATTCCCGATGCTGCCTCCCAGCTGCAGGGCTGCGCCCTCCCGCCCGGCAGAGCCGCCGAAAAAGTGGGTAAGGACCGTGGAAGCAAAAATAAGGGGAGCCGTCTTCACCGGGATCTCCGTTCCCGCATGAATGGCATCCAGGACCAGGTTGGTACTGCTCTTCTTTTCCTGCTTTTTCTCCCACTGGTACAGAAAGACTATGGCTATGCCCCCCAGAGGAAGGCCCAGGAGAATCCAGGGATGCAGGGCTCTTATTCCCGTCACATAGTTTACGCAGATGCCGAAAACAGACCCCACCACCCCCAGCACGGCCCCCGTAATGCCTGACAGAACCAGCCAGCGCAAAAGAAACACCATCCGGTTCCAGACGGTGATATGCAGCCAGTTTTCCCCTTCCCGGATCTCTTTTGTAACCTCATCCTTGTTCCATCCGCTCATTCCAATCCCCCATTCCCTATCACTGGCAGAATCCGCTCCGCCACCAGGCCGCCCAGAAGCCCAATCACAAATCCGGCGGCTGTCCCGGCTGCAAGGAGCGCCGGAAGGTAATACCAGAGAGCTCCCGTTTTCACTGCCCACACAGCCAAAAGAAGCTGGCCCAGATTGTGGGCGATCCCGCCGGCCACGCTGACGGGAACCATTTCCCACCTGAAGACTTTCTTTGCCCCAATCATACAGGCCAGGCTCAAAAGCCCTCCCGCCAGGCTGTAGGCCATGACGGAAAGGCTGCCGAAGGTCAAGCCCGCAAGCACAATCCGCACCAGAGAAAGCCAGCACGCCTGCCGCTCCCCCATACAGAAAAGGGCCGTCACAGTCACCAGGTTTGCAAGGCCCAGCTTGATTCCCGGAACGCCAAAAGAGAAGGGAATCAGCGTCTCTACATAGCTCAGCAGAAAAGCCAGTGCCACCAGCATTCCGTACATTGCTACCTTTCTCGACATCCGATTCCCTCCGTTATATGGTTAAACGTTCCTTAACTATCTTATTTCACAACCAGGTTGATAATTCTTCCCGGCACATAAATCTCTTTCACCACAGTCCCCTCCAGGCGGTCCGCCACCACGGCTTTTCCTGCGGCAATGGCTTCCTCCTTGGAGCTGCTGCTTAGAATCTTTACCACACCCCTGGTTTTGCCGTTGATCTGGACGGCGATCTCTACCTCGTCCTCCTTCATGGCTTCCTCATCTGCAGAGGGCCAGCCGTGGGCGAACACCGTCTCCTTATGTCCCAGCTGCTCCCAGAGTTCCTCGGAAATATGGGGGGCAAAGGGCGCCAGCAGGGTCACAGCCGTCTCCAGGGTTTCTTTGTCGATACCGCCCTCTCTTCTGGACAGATCGATCATCTTATTGTTATACTCCATAAAGCCGGAGATCACCGTATTGAGGCTGAAGCTGTCCAGACGGGAGGTAATGTCATACACCATCTTATGGCGCAGCTTCAGGCTTTCTGCCGTAGCCTTGGTCCCCTTATCCTTATTGTCCAGAACCAGGTTCCAGAAGCGCTTCAGGAAACGGGACACGCCGTCGATTCCCCGGTCGTCCCACTCCGCATCCAGATCCGGCGGGCCTACAAAGAGCTCATACATCCGCAGGGAGTCACAGCCGTAATCCCGGATCAGATCATCCGGAGAGACTACATTCCCTTTGGACTTGCTCATCTTGATGCCGTTCTTTCCCGTAATCATACCCTGGTTGAAGAGTTTGGTAAAAGGCTCGTCAAAGTCAATGGCTCCGATGTCGCACAAAAATTTGGTATAAAAGCGGGAGTAGAGAAGGTGCAGCACCGCATGCTCTACGCCGCCGATATACATATCCACCGGCAGATACTTGTCCGCCTTCTCCCGGCTCACCAGCTCCTCACTGTTGTGATTGTCCACATAGCGCAGGAAATACCAGGAGGAACCTGCCCACTGGGGCATGGTGTTGGTCTCCCGCCTGGCAGGAGCACCGCAGACGGGACAAGTGGTATTGACCCACTCATCAATAGCCGCCAGGGGGGATTCTCCCGTACCGGTAGGCTGGTAGCTCTCCACATCCGGCAGGGTCAAGGGAAGCTGATCCTCCGGAACCGGCACATTGCCGCAGTGGGGACAGTGAATAATGGGGATAGGCTCGCCCCAGTAGCGCTGGCGGGAGAACACCCAGTCCCGGAGCTTGTAATTCACCGTCTTCTTACCCACGCCCATCTTCTCCACAATCAGGGGGGCTTCCTTCTTAAGCTCCGCGGACTCTCTTCCGTTCCAGTCCCCTGAGTTAATCATCGTTCCGCTGGCCTCCGTGTAGGCCTCCGTCATATGCTCAATCTCTTTGCCGTCCTTGGCGATAACCTGGATAATGGGAATGTTGAACTTGGTGGCAAACTCGAAGTCCCGGTCGTCGTGGGCAGGAACGCACATAATGGCTCCTGTGCCGTAATCCGCCAGCACGTAGTCGGAAAGCCAGATGGGAAGCTTGGCTCCGTTCATGGGATTTACCGCGTAGCTGCCTGTAAATACGCCTGTCTTCTCCTTATCCTGGACCCGGTCCACATTGGAACGCATAGAGGAGCGCAGAATGTAGGCTTCCACATCCTCCCGGGTCTCGTCGGTGGCCAGTCCCTTAGCCAGGGCGTGTTCCGGCGCAAGGACCATAAAGGTAGCTCCGTAGAGGGTATCGGGACGGGTAGTGTAGACGGTAATCTTCTCGTCCTTTCCATCTACCGGGAAATCCACCTCCGCACCGTAGGATTTTCCGATCCAGTCGGTCTGCATTTTCTTAACCTTCTCCGGCCAGTCCAGCTTATCCAGATCCTTTAAGAGCCTGTCCGCATAGGCAGTAATCTTCAGCATCCACTGGCGGAGGTTCTTCTTGGTCACAGTGGTTCCGCAGCGCTCGCAGACACCGTTTACCACTTCTTCATTTGCCAGGCCCGTCTTGCAGGAAGGACACCAGTTGATGGGGAATTCCTTCTCATAGGCCAGGCCCTTCTTAAACATCTGCACGAAGATCCACTGGGTCCATTTATAAAATCCGGGATCCGTGGTGTTGACCTCCATATCCCAGTCATAGAGGGCAGCAATGTCATTGATCTGCTTCTTAATATTGGCCACATTCTCCGCCGTAGACTTGGCCGGATGTACGCCCATCTTAATGGCATAATTCTCCGCCGGAAGCCCGAAGGCGTCCCATCCCATAGGGTGAATAATATAGTGGCCCTGCATCAGTTTATAGCGGCTCCACACGTCGCTGATTACATAGCCTCTCCAATGTCCCACATGAAGCCCGTTCCCGGAAGGATAGGGAAACATGTCCAGGCAATAATATTTCGGTTTCTTTCCGTCGTTGACGTTCACCGGGTTCTTCTCCCAGTTCTTCCGCCATTTCTCCTCCACTGCACGGTGGTTAAATGGTACTGCCATTCTTTTCACTCCTTATGTTTTTACTCCGTTTTATCATAGCACACAGGCAACATTTGTCAATCCCCAACTCCCACCACCTGGCGGGTCTCCTGGCCTTCTACATATTCCAGGGTAATCCGGTCTCCCTCCTTGTAGCGGACAATCTCCACAAAATCTGCCAGCAGCACATCGTAGATGGCGTCGGATCCGGACAGTATCACATAATAATGGGTATTCCCGTCTATGACTCCCTGGGCCATCCGAGAAATAGTCCCGCTCTGCTTCTGGGCCGCCGCATCTTCCCCGGTGCCGATGTTATTGGTGCGCATCAGAGCCCGGTAGGCCTTCTCGCACTCTCCCACCGTGTCGCCGATAGCCACAATCTGGTAGCGCTGGATATTCACCATGGCGTACTTTTTCACCAGGCCGGCGGCGTCCTTAAGGGCCAGGAAATAGGTAGGCTCCCCGGAAATATTCAAAAGCAGGGGGAAGGTGGCCCGGTACCCCAGGTTCTGCACCTGCCCTTCCGCCGAGGACATGGCGGAGTACTCCTCCGCTCCGGCGCAGGAATAATAGCGGGTTTCCATGGTCCGCTGGTTCATCAGCACAAAACCCACGTTGGACTCGTCCCCGGACACGGAGGTGACCCCCGTGTACACCCACACGTCGTCGTCCATAGCAATGTAATTAAAACCCTCCGTGGTGCGCAGACAGTCCCGCTGTCCCAGGACGCTGTTGAAGAAGCCGTGCTTCAGGCTGCCGTGATAGTTGTAAAGCTCCACCAGGAGATCCGCGGGATACACCCGGTCCACCCATTTGGGAACATTCTCCACTTCCATGCTGGTGCATTCCCCGGTCACTGCATTGCAGAGGACCACCCTGCCGATAGTCTGGCCGCCGAAGAGACCGATTTGGAACTCCTTTACCGGACAGATCCAGTAAGGCGTCCCCTCATCGTCAATCTCAAAGCTAATCTGGTCAAAAATATAGGTGGGATATTGGAAGCGCAGGTGCCGGTAAATGTTTCTGCCGAAGTACTCGGACTGGGAATAGCGGATGGGCTTTTCAAGCTTCACGCACTCCGTCTCCTGGGTGGCCATATCGATCATAATGTAGGCGGGGATTCCGTCCCCGTGGTTGGTCAGCCACTTGATGGGGCTTGCGTACACCAAAGGCGTCACCCGCACAGGCTTTCCCTGATAATTGATCTGGCTGTAGAGATTGCTCACCTCGAACTGGGACACATACTCCACCATGCTCCCCATCTTCCGGTTCCCCAGAAGCTCTGCAGAGGCCTTGTCAAGAAGGGGAATCTGGTTATAGTCCGCAGGCTTTATGTCTTCCGTAAATTCCCGGTCTTCTACTGTGAGAAGCCGCTGGTAGGCATCTGCATTTACCACTGGGGAAGACAGAAGGCCCCCCACGGCCAGAATCACCAGCATCAGCCCCAGGACCCCAAGCCCCAGCTTCAAAAGGAGGGTATTTTTCTTTCCCCCTTCATATTCCAGCCTTCCGCCCTTGGTAAAGCGGAGCTTCTTCCAGGATAAAATGCCCAAAAGCACCACCCAGCCTGCTGCCAGAAAGGTCCAGGTTCCCGTAGAATGGATATTAAAGGCCGGGATGGTTGCGTAGTAATAGAGAAAAGCCGCCCCCAGGCCTAAGATAACTGCCGACAGTTTCCAGATAAATTTTTTCATCATGATATTCTCCTGATTTTTGTTCCCCTTGATTCCGGGGCGGCGGCTTGCTTATACCGCCCACTGGCTGTTGTAAAGTTCTGCGTAGAAGCCCCCCTGGGCCAGCAGGCTTTCATGGGTTCCCTGCTCGATGATCTGCCCGTCCCGCATAACCAGAATCCGATCTGCCTCCCGGATGGTGGACAGGCGGTGGGCTACGATAAAGCTGGTCCTTCCCTCCATCATTTTTGCAAAGGCATTCTGGATTTTCAGCTCCGTGCGGGTATCGATGGAGGAAGTAGCCTCGTCCAGGATCAGCATAGGCGGGAGACAGAGCATCACCCGGGCAATGCACAGAAGCTGCTTCTGGCCCTGGGACAGGCTTCCCCCATCCTCCGCCAGCACCGTGTCATACCCTTTGGGCATCCGGCGGATAAAGCTGTGGGCGTAGGAGGCCTTGGCCGCCTGGATAATCTCCTCCTCGCCGGCATCCGGCTTTCCGTAGGCAATGTTCTCCCGGACCGTAGCCGCCTTCAGCCAGGTCTCCTGGAGAACCATGCCGTACTGCTCCCTGAGATTCTTTCTGGGAATTTTCCGGATATCACGTCCCTCCACCCGGATAACGCCGTTGTCCACATCATAAAACCGCATAAGCAGATTGATAAGGGTACTCTTTCCGCAGCCCGTAGGTCCCACAATGGCAATACGCTGCCCCGGTTTCACACAGAGATTCAAATCCTGTATGAGCTCCCGGTCTTTGGAATAGGAAAAATCCACATGATCGATCTCTACCTGTCCCTTTGCCTCCTCCAGGAATGCTTCCCCGGAATCCGGCGTCAAAGGTTCCTCATCCATCAGCTCAAAGACTCGCCCCGCACAGGCCAGGGCGTTCTGAAGCTCCGTGACCACGCCGGAAATCTCGTTGAAGGGTTTGGTGTACTGGTTGGCATAGCTTAGGAAGCAGGAAAGCTGCCCTACGGTCAAAGCCCCGTGAATGGCGGCAAAGGCCCCGGTAATTCCTACCCCCGCATACACCAGCCCGTTTACAAAGCGGGTGGCGGGATTGGTGATGGAAGAGAAAAAGATAGCCTTTAAGCTGTGCTTTTTCAATCTCTCATTAATTTCATCAAAGCGGGCTATGGCCTCTTTCTCATAGCCAAAGGCCTGCACCAGCTTCTGGTTCCCCGTCATCTCGTCCATAAGTCCCGTCAATTCTCCCCGGGTCCCCGACTGGAGCAGGAACATTCTGTGGGTCCGTTTGGCGATAAAGCTTGCCACCAGCAGGGACACCGGCGTAATCAATACCACCACCAGAGTAATCTTAATATGGATGGACAGCATAAAGAGAAGGGTTCCCAGGATGGTCATCACTCCGGTAAAAAGCTGGGTAAAACCCATCAAGAGCCCGTCGGAAAACTGATCCACATCCGCCACCAGACGGCTCACAATATCTCCCTGGGAATGGCTGTCCATGTATTTCAAAGGCAGACGTTCCAGATGATCAAAGGCAGACGTGCGCACGTCCATCACCACCCGGTAGGTAAGATGGTTGTTGCAGAGATTCATCACCCACTGGAGCAGGGCCGTTGCCACAATGATGGCGGCAATCCTTCCCAGCAGGGAAAAAAGGGCTGCAAATTCCACATCCCCAGGCCCCAGAATATAGTCGATGGCATCCCCCACCAGAATGGGAGCATACAAAGTCAGAGCAACGGTCACAAGGGCCAGAACCAGGGAACCGGCCAGCCAGATTTTATATTTTCCTATCGCCTGAAGCACCCTTTTGAGCACGGTTTTATTACCCTTCATGGTTTTTCGCCTCCTCCCCG
Source organism: uncultured Lachnospiraceae bacterium (assembly GCA_910586955.1). Classification (GTDB taxonomy): domain Bacteria; phylum Bacillota; class Clostridia; order Lachnospirales; family Lachnospiraceae; genus Laedolimicola. The sequence goes on from CAJUMM010000072.1 coordinate 7,959, forward strand.
GAAAGCTGGGACATACAGATTTCCTGGTACACCCGGCAGGTTTTCAGAAGCTCCTCATGGGTTCCTATGCCCGCCGTCCGGCCGTCCTCCAGAACCAGAATCCGATCCGCATTCCGTATGGTGGCCGCCCGCTGGGAGACCAGGAATACCGTGGTCTCCCCTTTCATCCCCCGGAGGGCTTTCCGAAGCCTGGCATCTGTGGCGAAATCCAGGGCCGAAGCGCTGTCGTCCAAAATCAGGATTTCCGGCCGGCGCACCACCGCCCTGGCAATAGTCAGGCGCTGTCTCTGTCCCCCGGACAGATTTCTTCCCCCCTGGAGAATTTTAGTGTCAAGCCCCTGGGGCTTCTGATCCAGGATTTCCCGGGCCTGGGCAATTTCCAAAGCCTCCAGAAGTTCCTCATCGGAAGCCTCCTTCCTGCCCCATTTTAAATTTTCCCGGATGGTACCGGAAAAGAGCACTGCCTTTTGAGGCACCACGCCTATCTTTCCCCGGAGGGCTCCATAAGTATACTCCCGTACATCCACCCCGTCTACCAGAACGCTTCCCCCGGCTGCTTCGTAAAAACGGGGAATCAGATTTACCAGGGAAGTCTTTCCGGAGCCGGTTCCGCCGATGATTCCCACAGTCTCCCCAGGCATAACCGAAAAGGTAATCTGCTCCAGGGCATGATCTCCGGAAGCATGGTACGCCATGCTCACGTCCCGGAACTCCACTTTGGGAATCCCCTTTCCGGGCCTGCCCTCCAAAGCGCTGCCCTCACTCATTCCCGGATCTTCCTCCAGAACTGCGTTAATCCGGGAGACGCAGGCCAGGGACTTGGTAATATTGATAATCAGATTGGCCAGCTTAATCAGCTCCACCAGAATCTGGGACATATAATTGACCAGAGCCACCACTTCCCCCTGGGTGATAATCCCTGCGTCCACCTGCTTTCCCCCGGTCCATACCAGAAAAATCACGGCCCCGTTGATAACCACATAGGTAAGAGGATTTAAAAGGGCCGAGATCTTCCCCACAAAAAGCTGGGTTTCCATAAGCTTGCGGCTGTCCCTGTGAAAGGCTTCCTTTTCCTCCTCCTGGCGGTTAAAGGCCCGCACCACCCGGACGCCTGACAGATTTTCCCGCACATGAAGCAGGACCCGGTCCAGCATTCCCTGAACCTTCTTATAATAGGGCATACTGACGTACATAATCCCGAATACAATCACGGACAGTATGGGAATCACCACCACAAAGATCAGGGCTGCCTTCACGTCAATGGTAAAGGCCATCACCATAGCGCCGAATACAATAAAAGGGGAGCGCAAAAACAACCGCAGTACCAGGTTCACTCCGGCCTGTACCTGGTTGATATCGCTGGTCAGGCGGGTGAGCAGGGTAGAAACGCCGATGGAATCCAGGCGGCTGTAGGAAAAACGGTTTAGATGGACAAAGAGATCCCGCCTAAGCTCCGTGCTGCAGCCCACTGCGGCTTTGGCCGCAAAGTACTGGGCCGTAATGGAACAGATAAGCCCGATTACCCCCAGAAGCACCAGTACGCCGCCCATTTTAAAAATATGCGCCGGATCCCGGTTCTTGATTCCCGTATCAATGATACTCACCATCACCAGGGGAACAAGAAGTTCAAAACTGGCCTCCAAAAGCTTAAACAAGGGACCTAAAATACTCTCCTTCCGGTAGTGGTTCAGGTAGCTTAGCAACCGCCTCATAACAGACCTCCTCACTATCTGCATCCGGTTTCCAGACAGCCCTGCCGTTCTGTGGATACCGTTAACTGGTATTGTACTCTGATAAGACTGTTTTTACAAGGGAAAAGGAAAAAAAGTCCGGGCTTAAAGGCTGCCCGGACTTTCCTGGTTTTAACTGTTTTTTATTCTGCTTCTGCAGCTCTGGCCGCAACCTCTCTCTCCTGTACGTCGGAAGGAGCCTGCTCATAGCGGGCAAACTCGTAAGCATAGATGCCGCTTCCGCCTGTCATAGAGCGCAGATCCGTGGAGTACCCGAAGATCTCCGTCATAGGCACATCGGCCACAACCTCCTGCTTTCCGCCTGCCACGGGGTTCATACCCAGCACACGGCCCCGGCGCTTGTTCAGATCCCCCATGACATCTCCCGTATATTTGTCGGGAACCGTCACCGTCATGGTGCAGATGGGCTCCAGAAGAACGGGGCTGGCATCCATAAAGCCTTTCTTGAAGGCCTGGCTGGTAGCCGTCTTAAAGGCCATCTCAGAAGAGTCTACGGGATGATAGGAACCGTCGTAGAGCACTGCTTTCACACCCACCACCGGATAACCGGCCAAGGGACCTTTCACCACAGAGTCCTGCACGCCCTTTTCCACTGCCGGGAAATAGTTCTTGGGAACGGCGCCGCCCACTACGATCTGCTCAAACACGTAAGGCGTCTCCAGATCCCCGGAGGGCTCGAAGGTCATCTTTACATGGCCGTACTGTCCGTGTCCGCCGGACTGCTTCTTATATTTGGAATCTACATCGGATTTCTTGCGGATGGTCTCCCGGAAAGCCACCTTAGGCCTGTCAAGCTCCACCGCCACCTTAAATTTCTCCTCCAGCTTGCTCACAACCACATCCAGATGCTGATCGCCCATGCCGTAGAGCAGTGTCTGCCGGTTCTCGGAATCATTCACGGTCTTCAGAGTCAGATCCTCTTCCATCATCTTGGTGAGAGCCTGGGAAATCTTATCCTCATCGCCTTTATTCTTCGCCTTATAGCTCATATATGTATAGGGCTTGGAGATCTCCGTCTTCCCGAAGAGCACCGGAGCAGCCTTGGTGGAAAGGGTATCTCCTGTCTTGGTATTGGTGAGCTTGCCGATAGCTCCGATGTCTCCTGCGTGAAGCTCCGCCACTTCTATAGGCTTGTTGCCCTGCATTACATAAAGCTTGCTCAGCTTCTCCTCCGCTTCCCTCTCCTGGTTGAAGAGGACATCATCGGACTTGATAACGCCGGAGCAGATCTTGATAAGGGAATACTTTCCAATAAAGGGATCCACGATAGTCTTGAACACATAGGCGGATTTCGCCTTGGCAAAGTCGTAATTTGCCTCGAAGATCTCGTTGGTCTTGGTATTGATGCCGTTGCAGGCTTTCTTATCGGGACTGGGGAACAGTTCCACAATATCGTTCATAAGATTGTGGATGTTCCTAAGCTCCGTGCTGGAACCCATGGATACGGGGATCACAGCGCCGTCGCTTACATTGAACTTCATAGCCGCCCGGATCTCACCGATGGTGAACTCCTCGCCGTTGAAATACCGCTCCATAAACTCGTCGGAAGTCTCCGCCACCGCATCCATCAGCGCTTCCCTGCAGATGGTCAGATTCTCTTTGGAGTACTCGGGAATCTCACAGGGCTCTCTCTTGCCGATGCCGGTAAAGCGGCGGCCTTCCATCTTGCAGACATTGATATAGCCCACAAACTTCTCATTCTCACGGATGGGCTGATAGAAAGGCGCAATCTTCTTGCCGTACAGCTCCGTCAAATCCTCCACCACCTGGCGGAAGGACGCATGGTCTACATCCATCTCGGACACAAAGAACATCCGGGGCAGCTTGTACTTCTCGCACATCTCCCAGGCCTTCTGGGTCCCCACTTCCACACCGGCCTTGCCGGATACCACAATGATAGCCGCATCCGCCGCTGCCACGGCTTCCTCCGCCTCGCCTACAAAGTCAAAATATCCCGGTGTATCTAAAAGATTAATCTTGCAGTCCTGCCAGAACAGCGGAATCACAGAGGTGCTGATGGAAAACTTTCTCTTGATCTCTTCCTTATCATAGTCGCTGATCGTATTTCCATCGGTTACTTTGCCGATTCGGGTGGTCAGTCCGGATACATATGCCATAGCTTCCACCAGGCTGGTTTTCCCACAGCCGCCATGTCCTAACAGCACTACATTGCGAATCTTGTCAGTTGTGTAAATATTCATGCCTCTTCCTCCGATACATAATTTAACGGCGTCTTTGCCGCCATGTATATATTCTACTAAAAGATAGGCGAAAGTTCAAGCCTTTTATACACTTTTGACAATCTAAAATGCGGAGGTACGGCGGGCTAAATGGTGAAAATTTCCCAGACAACCCATTCAATCCTCATAAGGTAATGACTCCACGCCTTTCTTTTGAAGCCTTGCAGTCAAAATATCCAGATAATATTTAAAAAATTTGCGGAAACCCTTGTTCCTTCCAAAACATTTCACAAGAACAGGACTAACCTTGTAATAAATCCTTATAATCCCCCTGCCAAGCCAGTGTTTATCCAGGGTCTCATCCCGAAATCTGCGCAGCGTCCACACTTCCGGACAGTCGTAAGAGCCATAAACACAGGTTGCAATATAGCATCCCTTCTCCTTCTTTCCGGAACCTTGAACTTCAGAACTTTGAATTTGGGACTTTTCCTCCGGTTTCTTTACCTCAAAATGAGAAATCCTTTTCATCGGTAGCATAGCTAGGGTTTCCGTAATCCTTTTGCGGATATATTCCGGGTTTACTCCATAGGAAGTCCAGAGCTTAATAATGGGAATTCCGGCCTCCTCACAAATATTTCCTACCTTTTTATCACGTTCCCGCCTATCCGGTGTCAAATGAGTCTGATCGTTGATTTCAATCAAAATCAAAGGTTTATAGTCCAAATCTGTAATCATAAAATCCGCATTCCTATACAGCTCATTCTGAAATCTGGCCCCATCTGTTCTCACAATAAAAGAAGCTAAGTTCACCTGAGGCTGCACCTGGTATCCTTCCGGCAAAACAGATTTAATGCAGTCCAAAAATTTCCGTTCTGTCTCCGTCACCAAAGAGGTTTTTAATTCATAAAGAAATTTATTATCTTCACCTGAATGATGCTCTTCCTGATATCCGGTATTCGAACCTGTATTAAATTTTTCTTTTTTATAACATTCTCTGCATAAAGGATATTTTCCACTTTCTGCTCCGCACAATCTGCATTTCATTCCTGTATTCCTCCCTCTTTTGTACATATCATCTTTTGCCTAAGCTCACACTTATCCTTAAATTTAATCTGTAAAAATTATATTTATTATACCATAAATAACCATATATCTCTATCATCAGTTTCTTAAAAATTTTTTCTAAACAGTCTTTTTGCTTTATCACTTTAAAGCGAAAGGGTATTGACATTCCATCCAAAAAAAAGTAAACTAAACATTGCCGCAGGCATTCTGCGGTACAAAGGGAAATCCCAAGAAACGAGGCAGAATCTATGATTATCGTAATGAAACCTAAGGCTCCCAAGAAATCTGTGGAGCATATTGTAAATGTCATCCGCACCAGCGGCCTGGAGGCCCATCTCTCCGAGGGAAAGGAAGTCACCATCATCGGCGTAGTG
>CAJUMM010000073.1 GCA_910586955.1 uncultured Lachnospiraceae bacterium
ACTGGAGTTCAGACGTGTGCTCTTCCGATCTGAGCCAAAAACTCAAAGAGGATATTTCCTATCACCGGTTTTTACAGTATCTCTTCCACATGCAGTGGTATGAACTGAAAAAATACGCCAACGACAAGGGCATAGCCATCATCGGGGACATCCCCATCTTCGTCTCCCCGGACAGCGCCGACGTATGGGCAAACCGGGATCTCTTCCAGATGACGGAGGAGGGAACCCTCTCTGCAGTGGCAGGAGTTCCCCCCGACTATTTCAGTGCCACCGGACAGCTCTGGGGCAATCCCCTCTACGACTGGAAAGTCCATAAGGCGGACGGTTACAAATGGTGGATTTCCAGAATCCGCAACCAGATCGATCAGGTAGACTACCTGCGGATCGATCACTTCCGGGGCCTGGAGGCCTACTGGTCCGTCCCTGTGGGGGAGACCACTGCTGTCAACGGAACCTGGGTCAAAGGCCCGGGGGAAGATCTGTTCCGTGCCATCCAGGCGGAGCTGGGAGAAGATCTGCCTATCTTTGCGGAGGATCTGGGATTGATCACCCCGGAGGTGGAACATCTCCGGGACGCTTTCGGCTTCCCCGGCATGCGCATCCTGCAGTTTGCCTTCGAGGGCGGTGAAAGTACATTCCTGCCCCACCAGCTCAACACCCGCAACTGCATCTGCTACACGGGCACCCACGACAATGACACCAGCAGGGGATGGTACGACCATACCTCCGAGTACTCCAGGGATAAAGTGCGCCGCTATATGAACACCGACGCCTCCAGCATCAGCTGGGACTTTATCCGGATCTGCCTGGGCACCATTGCCCGTTATGCCATCTTCCCCCTTCAGGACGTGCTGAAGCTGGGAAGCGAAGCCCGGATGAATGTTCCCGGCCAGGCCCACGGCAACTGGTCCTGGCGCTATACAAGTGGAGATCTCAATTCCGGCATGGCAGCCGGCCTGCGCCAGATGACGGAACTCTTCGGAAGATAGGAGGCCTCCATGATCCGACTCATAATCATTGCCCTGATGCTCTTTCTCTACCTGCTGCTGGGGATTCCCGTGCTGCTGGTGGAATGGGTTGTGGGTAAAATTAATAAAGAAGCCAAGGATTACAGCTGCCTGCGGATGGTACAGACGGCTTTCAAGCTGATGCTGAAAGTGGCCGGGGTCCGGCTCACGGTTTTGGGAGAAGAAAATGTCCCCAAGGACCAGGCTGTTCTTTACATCGGAAACCACCGGAGCTATTTCGATATCCTGCTCACCTATTCCCGGTGTCCCAGGCTGACCGGTTACGTAGCCAAGGTGGAGATGCTCCGCTACTGGCTTCTGCGGGACTGGATGAAAGCTCTCTACTGCCTGTTTCTGGACCGGGAAGATATGAAGGCGGGTTTAAAAACGATCCTCCAGGGAATTGAATATATTAAAAACGGGATCTCCATCTGCATATTCCCCGAGGGGACGAGAAACCGGCAGGAGGAAATGCTTCCCTTTAAAGAAGGCAGCTTAAAGATGGCGGAGAAAACCGGATGTCCCATTATACCTATGGCTATCACCAACTCGGCGGAAATCTTTGAGAACCACCTTCCCTTTATCCGTCCCTGCCATGTGATTCTGGAATACGGAACACCCATTCTCCCCAAAGAACTTCCCAAGGAAGAAAAGAAATTCCTGGGAGCCTATACACAGAAGAAGATCCAGGAAATGCTGGATAAAAATAAAGACCTGCTGTAGGCAGGCCTTATGAGGAGTGACCCATTATGAAAATCGTAGTGTTAGCCGGAGGCATCAGCACGGAGCGTGACGTTTCCCTAAGCTCCGGCAGCAAAATTTACCGGGCTTTGAAAGCCAGCGGCCACCAGGCCCTTCTGCTGGACGTTTATCTGGGACTTGAGACAGAGGAACCGGTGACGGAAGCCCTTTTCTCTTCCCCTGTGGATTGGGCAAAGGATATCCTGGCCGTCTCGGAATCCCATCCGGATCTGTCCCGCCTAAAGGAACTCCGGAAAGACGGAGGGAAAAACATGTTCGGCCCCCATGTGCTGGATCTGTGCCGGATGGCAGATATGGTCTTTCTGGGACTTCACGGGGCTAACGGGGAAGACGGGCGCATCCAGGCTGCTTTTGACCTCATGGGAATCCCCTACACGGGAACCGGGTATCTAAGCAGTGCCCTGGCCATGGACAAAAGTATCTCCAAACAGCTTTTCCGAAACGCCGGCATCCCCACCCCTGCCGGAATCACGCTGAAACAGGGAGAAAGCCCGGACCTTTCCGCTCTCTCCTTCCCCTGCATGGTGAAAACCGTCTGTGGCGGTTCCAGCGTAGGCGTCTACCGGGTAGAGAAGCCGGAAGATCTGCCGGGAGCCCTTAAGGAAGCTTTTGGCTTCTCCGGCGACGTGATTGTGGAGCAGTTTATCACAGGCCGGGAGTTCTCCGTCGGGGTCATTGACGGCAGAGCACTTCCTGTCATCGAGATTGCCCCCTTAGAGGGCTTCTACGACTACAAGAACAAATACCAGCCCGGCAGCACCATCGAAACCTGCCCGGCGGATCTAAAACCGGAACTGGCGGACAAAATGAAACGCTATGCGGAGATGGCCTATGAAGCCCTGAAACTGGAAGCCTATGCCCGGATGGATTTCATGATGGATACTTCCGACGAATCCCTCTACTGCCTGGAGGCCAACACCCTTCCAGGCATGACGCCTACCAGCCTTCTTCCCCAGGAAGCGGCGGCAGAAGGCATGTCTTTCGAAGAACTCTGTGAAAAAATCATTGAAGTTTCCCTGGCCAGGGGAAACCAAAAGAAGTGAGGAAGCCATGAAAAATATGTCTTTAAACCAGATTGCCCTGGCCTGCGGCGGAACCTATGTGGGTGCCAAAGCCCAAAAATCCCTGGAAGTCTCCGGCGTAGTCATCGACAGCCGGAAAGTGGAACCGGGCTTTCTCTTTATCGCCCTGAAAGGTGAACGGGTGGACGGACACAGCTTTATTCCCACGGTATATGCCAAGGGAGCGGCCTGCGTCCTCTGTGAACAGCCCCCGGAATTTCCTTCCGGCCCCTACATTCAGGTGGAATCCTGCCTTAAGGCCCTGAAAAGCCTGGCGGAATATTACCGCAGCACCCTTTCCATCCCTGTGGTTGGTATCTCCGGAAGCGTGGGGAAAACCAGCACCAAGGAGATGATTGCTGCTGTCCTGGGACAGAAATACAAGGTTTTAAAGACCGAAGGCAATTTCAACAATGAGATCGGACTGCCTCTCACCATCTTCCGCATCCGGGAGGAACACCAGGCGGCAGTCTTGGAGATGGGCATCAGCGATTTCGGAGAAATGACCAGGCTTGGCCGCATGGCCCGGCCCAATATCTGCGTCCTCACCAATATCGGCCTGTGCCATCTGGAAAATCTCAAAGACCGGGACGGCATTCTCCGGGCCAAGACGGAGATGTTCCATGAGGCCCAGCCCGGAGCCCGGATCATTCTCAACGGAGACGATGATAAGCTGATTACCTTAAAAGAAAGCCGTTCTCCCAGCCCCTGCTTCTTCGGCCTGGAATCCTCCCATGATCTCTATGCCAAAGACATCGAAAATCTGGGACTTGAGGGAACCCGCTGTACTTTCGTCACTAAAGCCGGCTCCTTTTCGGCCCAGATTCCCATTCCCGGCCGCCACATGGTGTACAACGCCCTGGCCGGAACTGCCGTGGGCCTGGCCTTAAACCTGACCCTGGAAGAAATCTGTGCAGGCATCGAAAGCCTTACGCCTGTCAGCGGCCGGAACTATCTGATTCACACTAAGAAATGGACCATTCTGGATGACTGCTACAATGCGAACCCCGTATCCATGCAGGCTTCCCTGGACGTTCTCTCCAATGCCCTGGGGCGGAAAGTCGCCATTCTGGGGGATATGGGAGAGCTTGGGGAAAACGAAAAGCTGCTCCACTACAATGTGGGCTGCTATGCGGCAGATACCCAGGTAGATGCTGTCTTCCTGGCGGGAAACCTGTCCAGAGAAACCGCCCGGGGCATTGAAGCCAAAAATCCCGGCATTACCTGCCGTCATTTTGACACCCGGGACGAACTCCTGAAAGCTCTTCCTCTGCTGCTTCTGAAGGGAGATTCCGTCTTAGTGAAAGCTTCTCATTTTATGGAATTTGACAAGATCGTGGAATACCTGAAACAGACAGGAGAAACCTTATGAAAAAGATTCGCATGGGAATATTAAGCACTTCCTCCATCGCCCCCCGCTTTATCAATGCCGTCCGGGCCACAGAAGGCTGTGAAGCTTCTGCCCTGGCCTCCCGGAGCCTTAAGAAAGCCCGGGAGAAAGCCCGCCTGTGGCAGGTTCCCCAGGCCTACGGCAGTTATGAAGAACTTCTTGCCTCCGAGGAGATAGATGCGGTGTATGTGGCAATGATCAACAGCCAGCATTACCGCTATGCCAAAATGGCTCTCCTTGCTGGCAAGCATGTGCTCTGTGAGAAGCCTTTCACCCTCCGGGAGGAAGAAACCCATGAGCTCTTTGCCCTGGCCCGGGAAAAAGGCCTCTTTCTCATGGAAATGCAAAAGGTAGTTTTTCTCCCTGTGGTGCAGAAGATCAAAGAGCTTATCCGGCAGGGAGAATTCGGCCCCATACACATGGCGGATTTTTCCAGTTCCTTCGACCCGGGCTACAACACCTGGCTCTTTGACCCGGAAAAGGGAGGGGGAACCCTATATGCCAATGCCGTATACAGCATCGAGCTGATGCAGTACCTCTTTGACTGCTCTATAACGGAGTGGTGCGGCCTGTGTACCAAAAGCCGGACTACCGTGGAAAACCAGTTTTCCACGGTGATGCGCATGGAAAACGGCCTCCTTTTTACCAACAAAAACAGCACCTGCGCCCGGACCATCCACTCCGGTTTTTTGTACGGAGAAAAGGCCTCGGTAGAACTTCCCGAATACTGGAAGGCCCGCAAAGCCATTATCCGTTATCCGGACCGGGAGCCTGTCATCCTGGAATACCCCTGTGAATATGAGCTGATTTATGAAGTCCTCCATGCGGAAACCTGCATCCGCTCCGGCCTCACGGAAAGTCCGGTGATGACGGAAGCCATGACGGTAAAGGCCCTGCAGGTTATGAACGGTATCCACAGGCTCTGGAATCCCGAAAGGCCCAAAAATCCGTAAATTCTCAATTATATTGTAAAAAACGTTAAAAAAATCCATAAAATGCCTCTTTTTTTGCTTGACATTTCATAAAACAAGCGCTATATTATACTATATCAAGTGTATTTTTGATGAAGTTGATTCACATGTTTTTGCAAGTCGTCATCATATGTACATGACGACTTGCAAAAACATGTGATTTTCTTTTATCAAGAAAATATGTGAAATACTTATATAAAGGAGGTAGGTTTCATGAATAAGGGGATCGTAAAGTGGTTTAACGGTACAAAGGGTTACGGCTTTATCACCAATTCCGATTCCGGCGAAGACGTATTTGTTCATTTCACCGGAATTGTTGCAGAAGGCTTCAAAACTCTGGAAGAAGGACAGTCCGTTACTTTCGATATCACGGAAGGCAACCGCGGACCGCAGGCCACCAACGTTGTAGTGGTAGCTTAATAACGAGACACATAAAAGAACTGCTGCCAAGCTTTCCGGCTTAGCAGCAGTTTTTACATTTTATAAATCTTTTCCTTCCCCTGCCAGCTTCAGGAGCTTTACAATCTCTTCCACCGGCATATCCGCGTAAGCTGACAGTTCTTCCATAGAAACCTGGCCTTCCAATTCCTCCGAAAGTCTCTCGATCTGATCCTTCAGATCGTTAAGCCGGCCCGCCAGAAGATCTCCCGCCTGGCGCTCCGCCCGGTTCTCTTCCACTGCCTGCTCCATGGCAATTCTAATTTCTTCCAGAAGATATTCCCTGACCGTGCATCCTTCTTCACGCATTCCCAGGGTTTCCATGGCCAGCATCAGGCCGATATTTCCCTCCTGGACCAGGTCCGCCAGCAGAACCCCCCGGCCTAAATACCCTTCCGCCAGGCGCAGCACCTCCGGAAGAAACTGCTCCGTCAGCCTGGCCTTTGCCAGGCCGTCCCCGGATTCCTCCACCTCCAGGCAGAGGTTCCCAAGAGCTTCTTCCTCAAGAAAGTCCAAATGTTCCAGTTCCCTTTTGTAGTGCTGCAGGAAATTCCGGTCCTCCGGGGAAAGAGGCGGACGGTTATCCCCCTCCACTAGGACACCTTCCCGGACTGTACGTCCTCAAATTCTTTCAGCATCTCCTCGCCGGGCGCTTTCGTCCCCAGGCTCACTGCAATAATCAGCACCAGACTCACCACAAACCCAAGAGCCAGGGAATAAAGCCCTGTAGCCGCTCCCAGGGTCTGTCCTCCTGCCAGGGGCAGATAATCCCACACAATCACCGTCAGGGCGCCGGATACAATGCCCGCAATGGCTCCCGGAAGATTCGTCCGCTTCCAATAGAGGGAGAGAACCACCAGGGGGCCGAAGGCCGCTCCAAAGCCCGCCCAGGCATTGGAAACCAGACCCATAATGCTGCTGTTGGGATCCAGGGCGATGATGTAAGCCAGAACCGCAATCACCAGCACCGTAATCCGGCTCACGCTCAAAACCTTCTTAGAGGATGCCTTGGGGCTCACCACCTGATGATACAAATCCTCCGAAACGGCCGACGCCGTCACCAGAAGCTGGGAATCCGCCGTAGACATAATCGCCGCCAGGATTCCACAGAGGAAGATGCCGCCGATAAAGGGCATTCCCAGATCGCTGTTAAACATCTTGGTAATCATTTCAATAAATACATTTTCTGCAGAACCTGCTCCCTCGGTTCCCAGCACCACGGGATACAGGTAAGCCCGTCCGATAACACCCAGGGCACAGGCAAAAAGCAGGGACAGGGTACACCAGATAATAGCCACCCAGCGGGATTTCCTAAGCTCCTTCTCATCCCGTACCGCCATGAAACGCACCAGGATATGGGGCATACCGCAGTACCCGAAGCCCCAGGCCAGCTGGGAGAAGATCTCCATAGCCGTGTAGGGCTTCCCGCCGCTGTGCATCAGGTTCCGGAAGGAGGCGGAGCCCCCTGCTACGCCGCTGGTATCCAGAACGGCATTCAAATTCTCCGGCCCTACCATTATCAGGGCAATCACCGGCACCGTAAGGATTCCCACCAGCATAAGAAGCCCCTGGATGAAATCCGTCACACAGACTGCCATAAAGCCTCCCATAAAGGTATACAGAAGAATAACCGCCGCCCCCACAGTCAGGGCAATCCGGTAATCCAGCCCAAATACAAGCTGGAAAAGCTTTCCTCCCGCAGCCAGAGCGGACGCCGTATACACCAGAAAGAAAATCACAATTACCACAGAGGATATCATCAGCAAAATCCGCTTTTTGTCATGAAAGCGGTTCTCAAAATAGGCCGGCAGCGTCAGGGAATTGTTTGCCCGGATAGTATAACGGCGCAGCTTCCCGGAAATAAAAATCCAGTTCAGTATGGTTCCCGCCAAAAGCCCGATAGCAATCCAGGACTGTCCGGTTCCCAGGGCATAGACCGCCCCCGGCAGGCCCATCAGAAGCCAGCCGCTCATATCGGAGGCCTGGGCTGACAATGCTGCCACCCAGCCGCCCAATCCCCGGCCGCCCAGGAAATAATCCTCGGAATTGTTGGTTTTCTTCATATAGACAGCACCTATGATGATCATCATCACCATATAGAATGCAAATGCTATCCCAATCCAAATCATATGGTTCATTCGTAACACTCCTCCATTCTTATCACTTCTTTCGATTATATCAGCTCCGCCCCGGTTCCGCCAGATCCAAACGAAAAACTAGACTAAAGTTTATACGTTATTCTCACTAAACAGTAAAATCCCTTGTAAATACAAGGGATTCTTCATATACTTCTAATTGTATTTTTTATGGTATCCGGGGAATTTACAAAAAATTTGTACAATTTTATAGGGCTATTGCCTGTCCCTCTCCCAATTTCGTATTTCATGGAGAAACATGGGCATCATTTTGGCTCCGTACTCCCGCAGGGAATACTCCCCGTTGCAGATGCACCAGTCATAGAGCAGGGCCCGCTCGCAGAGGGCATACATCTTCGTAATATCATAGGAAGACATGGAAGTGACCAGCTCCCCCCGCTTCTGGCCCTGGGCCGCAATCTCATTCAGCAGGCGGTAGTACAGGCGGTTCCGGTCCAGCAGATGCTTCTCCCCCCGGGTCACCAGCTGGGAGGAATAGAGGGACGCCAGAAGCTCCCGGGAAACACTGGTCTCAATCATGCCGAAGAGCTCCCGGTTCAGATACATAAGCTTCTCAAAGGAGTCCTCTTCCGGATCCAGAGCCGGAAGCAGCTCCTCGTATTTGTCGTCAAAGAGATAGGAAAGGGAACTTAGAAGAGCATCCTTCCCGTCAAAGTAGTGGTAAAAAGTCCCCTTGGAAGTACCCGCCTCCCGGATAATCTCGTCTACCGTGGTATCGTCATACCCCTGCCGGTAGAACAGCTTCCAGGCTGCGGTGACAATCTTTTTCTTTGTAAGCTGCTTCTTCTGCTTTGCCATAAGGCACCTCCCGCTTGACGCTTCCTCTCCTTCCTAGTATAATGCAGCTGAGTACTAAAATACAAGCAGAGAAGGTATGAGGTTTTATTTATGTGGATAGCTGACGGCTGGAAAGACTACGAAGTACTGGACACCTCCAAAGGAGAAAAACTGGAGCGCTGGGGCTCCTACCTGCTGGTAAGGCCGGATCCCCAGGTGATCTGGGACACCCCCCGGACCCACCAGGGCTGGCAGACAAGAAACGGCCACTATCACCGCAGCAAAAAGGGCGGCGGGGAGTGGGAATTTTTCCATCTGCCGGAACAGTGGGACATCCATTACCGGAAATTAACCTTCCATCTCAAGCCCTTCAGCTTTAAACACACAGGGCTTTTCCCGGAGCAGGCCGCCAACTGGGACTGGTTCTCCGGAAAAATCCGCCAGGCCGGGCGCCCCATAAAAGTCCTCAACCTCTTCGCCTACACGGGAGGGGCCACCCTGGCCGCCGCTGAGGCAGGGGCAGCCGTCACTCACGTGGACGCCTCCAAGGGCATGGTGGGCTGGGCCAAAGAAAATGCCCGCTCCTCCGGGCTTTCTGACGCTCCCATCCGCTGGATCGTGGATGACTGCGTAAAATTTGTGGAGCGGGAAATCCGCCGGGGCAGCCGGTATGACGCCATTATCATGGATCCGCCCTCCTACGGCCGGGGGCCCAAGGGAGAAATCTGGAAGATCGAAGAGGCCATCTACCCCTTAATCTGCCTCTGTGCCAAGCTCTTAAGCGAAGAGCCCCTTTTCTTTCTGGTCAATTCCTACACTACGGGACTTGCCCCGGCAGTCCTAACCTACATGCTCTCCACGGCCCTTAAATCCTTCGGAGGAAGGACCGATTCCCAGGAGGTGGGACTGCCTGTAACCCTAAGCGGCCTCATTCTCCCCTGCGGAGCCAGCGGCCGCTGGGAAAGCACCTGACAACCGCTCCCGCCGGAAGTTTCTTAATACATTGCCTGAGAAAGGGCAGAAATAAAGGCACCGAAAATAAAGAAAGAAACAATGGTCAGAAGAACCGAAATTGCCATATAAATAAGGTAGGCCTTAAAGAAGTTTGATTTGCTCTTTTTCTCTTTCTCGCTGAAGGCCCATACAAAAGCCATAATAATATTGGCACAGGGAATCATCATTACCAAGAGGGAAATCATCCACTCTCCCATGGTAATGGGGATTTCCGTCTCATCTTGGCTGGGCGCATACTGATACTGCAGCTGCTCCTGTATGTTAGGCCGCTGATAGGAAGACTGTAGCTGCTCCTGTACCGTAGGCTTAGCCTGGCCGTAAGGGGACTGGCTTTGGCCCGGCTGTCCATAAGGCTGTGACTGGTTATTCTGGCTATCCTGGCTGTTGTACATATCATCCATCTTCATACTCCTCCTGCTCTATGTTCTTTGGTTTTCAGTGTAGCATTTTTTCCTTTAAACTGCAAGCTTTCCCGGAAACCCATAAACCACCCTCCAGGCATACAGCCCCAGCATCCCCAGAAGAAGAAGCACCAGAAAGCCCTTCATCCATTTGGAAGGCTTTGTCCGGTTCTTTAAATATCGGCGGGTTCCAAACCAGAGCCCTAAAATTATCCACCCGAACACCAGGGGCTGCAGCTCCCAGGCCTGCCCCCACTTCCCGGACAGGACCATCCAAAGAGCCCGGGTCATCCCGCAGCCCGGGCAGGGAAAATGAAAGACAATCATCATGGGGCAGAACTGCCCGAACAAAAAATGGACAGCCAGATAGTAAAGCCCTATGGCCAGAATGGCATAGCGCAGATTCTGCAAATCTTCTCTCAAAAGACGGAAGCCCTGCCGTATTCGCTCCTTCATGCTTTTTACAAACCCCTTTCCGCCCTAAAGGACTTCTCTCCGCCTGCAAGGAAACGCCAAGGGTCCTGCCGGAAGAAAAAAGGAAGACCGCAGAGCTTCTGCGATCTTCCCTGTATCGTTTCGGTTCGATTCTCAGGCTTTGCCTGCGCTTCCCAGGACATCCTGGATCTTGTGGGCAACTACCGCCTTCACATTGGCACGGGCTACGGTGAGATACTGTCTCGGATCGAAGTAGTCGGGATGCTCCTGCATCACCTGGCGGATACCGGCAGTGAGGCCGAGACGGAGATCGGAGTCAATATTGATCTTGCAGACTGCGGATCTGGCAGCCTCACGAAGCTGCTCCTCAGGAACACCGATGGCATCCTTCAGGGCTCCGCCGTTCTCGTTGATAATCTTCACATACTCCTGGGGAACGGAGGACGCTCCGTGGAGAACGATGGGGAAGCCGGGGATTCTCTGCTCAATCTCATGGAGGATATCAAAACGAAGCTGGGGCTTGGTGCCCGGTTTAAACTTGAATGCGCCATGGCTTGTACCAATGGCGATGGCAAGGGAGTCAACTCCCGTCTTGCTCACGAACTCCTCTACCTCATCCGGCTGCGTATAGGAAGAATCTTCCGCAGATACATTCACATCATCCTCGATACCTGCAAGCTTCCCAAGCTCTGCCTCTACCACTGCGCCGTGGGCGTGGGCATACTCTACCACTTTCTTTGTAATCTCAATATTCTCCTCAAAGGGATACTTGGAAGCATCGATCATAACGGAGGAGAAGCCGCCGTCTACACAGGACTTGCAGATCTCAAAGTCTGCACCGTGATCCAGATGCAGGGCAATCGGAATGTTAGGATTCTCGATAATCGCAGCCTCAACAAGCTTGGTCAGATACGTATGATTCGCATACTTCCTGGCTCCTGCAGACACCTGCAGAATGATGGGGGAATTCAGCTCGCCGGCTGCTTCCGTAATCGCCTGTACGATCTCCATGTTGTTCACATTGAAAGCGCCGATTGCATAGCCGCCCTCATATGCCTTCTTGAACATTTCGGTTGTTGTAACTAATGCCATTGTTATCACCCTCGCTTTGTTTGTAATATTTTAATGGTTAGGACTAGTATACTACAAATTGGAAAACACATCAATGCGGAATTCAAAATTTTTGCAAATATCTGTCTGGACTTTCGGACTATTCTATGATACGTTGATATTATCACAGTTTATATGACAGCACAAAGGAGACATGCTATGGGTGGATTTTTTGGAGTCGCTTCCAAAAGCGACTGTTTATTTGATTTATTTTTTGGAGTTGACTATCATTCCCATCTTGGGACCCGCCGGGGCGGCATGGCCGTCTACGGGGAGAAAGGTTTTGACCGGGCCATTCACAACATTGAGAACACCCCCTTCCGCACCAAATTTGACAAAGATATGCGGGAAATGGAAGGAAATCTGGGCATTGGCTGTATCTCGGACTACGAACCCCAGCCCTTAATTGTCCGCTCCCATCACGGCACCTTCGCCATCACTACCGTAGGACGCATTAACAATACCAATGATATTACCAAGATGATTTTTGAAAAAGGCAACGCCCACTTTCTGGAAATGAGCGGCGGGGATATCAATCCCACGGAACTGGTGGCTGCCATTATCAACCAGAAATTAAATCTCATCGACGGCATCCGGTATGCCCAGGAATTGATTGAAGGCTCCATGAGCTTCCTGATTATGACCCCCAGGGGAATCTATGCCGCCCGTGACAAGATGGGCCGCACGCCTGTGGTAATCGGACAGAAAAAAGACGCCTGGTGTGTCTCCTTCGAAAACTTCGCCTACCTGAACCTGGGTTATTCCGATTTCAAGGAGCTGGGACCGGGAGAGGTGGTTATCCTCACCCCGGAAGGAGCCCAGACCTTAATTGCACCGGGGAAAGACATGAAAATCTGTACCTTCCTCTGGGTCTACTACGGCTATCCTTCCAGCTCCTATCAAGGGGTCAGTGTAGAGCAGATGCGGTACAACTGCGGCGCCAAGATGGCCCGGAGGGACAATGTGAGGCCCGACACGGTAGCCGGGGTCCCGGATTCGGGAATCGCCCACGCCATCGGCTACTCCAACGCCTCCGGCATTCCCTTTACACGGCCTTTTATCAAGTACACCCCCACCTGGCCCCGCTCCTTTATGCCCACCATCCAGAGCAAACGGAATCTCATAGCCAAGATGAAACTGCTGCCTGTACACGAGCTTATTGAGGGGAAAAGCCTTCTGCTCATTGACGACTCTATCGTCCGGGGCACACAGCTTGGAGAGACCACAGAATTTCTTTACCAGAGCGGTGCGAAAGAAGTCCACATCCGGCCCGCCTGCCCGCCCATCCTCTACGGCTGCAAATACCTGAATTTCTCCCGCTCCTCCTCGGAAATGGATCTCATCGCCCGCCGAGTCATCGGAAAGCTGGAGGAGGGCCCAGTCACCGACGAAATTCTTAAGGAGTATGCGGATCCGGAATCCGGCAAATACGAACAGATGCTGGAGGAAATCCGCAAGCAGCTGAACTTCACCACCCTGCGCTACAACCGCCTGGATGATATGGTGGAGGCCACAGGGCTTAATCCGGATCACCTCTGCACCTACTGCTGGAACGGCAGAGAGTAACAACCTCCAGGCCAAAAACCGTA
>CAJUMM010000074.1 GCA_910586955.1 uncultured Lachnospiraceae bacterium
CAATACGGTGGACTGTATGAAGAGCGGCGTCCTCTACGGCAATGCCGCCTGCGTGGACGGCATGATCAGCCGGATCCGGGAGGAATTGGGCCAGGAGATCCGGGTGGTGGCTACCGGCGGTATGGCCAAAAGTATCATTCCCTACTGCCGGGAGGAGATTGTCATTGACGACGCACTGCTGCTCAAGGGCCTGCGCCTGATTTATGAGAGAAACCGGGGACAGAACAAATAGAAAGAAGGCGGTTGTTATGTACCATAGGGCTTCCTCCCGGGCGGAGGAGTTTATCAGTCATGAGGAAATCCTGGAGACTTTGCAGTATGCCCAGGAGCATAAGAGAGACAAAGCTTATGTGAGAGGGCTTCTCAGACGGGCCGGGGACTGTAAAGGCCTTGATCACCGGGAAGCTTTGACATTGCTGGAGTGCCAGGATCCGGAGCTTATGGAAGAGATGTTCCGTCTGGCGAAGGAGATAAAGCAGAAATTTTACGGAAACCGGATCGTTATGTTTGCGCCTTTGTATCTGTCCAACTATTGCATCAACGGATGTACTTACTGTCCCTATCATTGGAAAAATAAGCATATTACCAGAAAGAAGCTGAGCCAGGAGGAGATCCGCAGGGAAGTGATTGCCCTGCAGGATATGGGCCACAAGCGGCTGGCTTTGGAGACAGGGGAGGATCCGGTCAGGAATCCCCTGGAATATGTGCTGGAGAGTATTGAGACCATCTACGGTATCCGGCACAAAAACGGCTCCATCCGCCGGGTAAATGTAAATATTGCGGCTGCGGAGGAAGGGGATTACCGGAAACTGAAAGAGGCGGGGATTGGAACTTATATCCTCTTTCAAGAGACCTATCACCGGGAAAACTACGGGAAGCTTCATCCAACCGGCCCCAAGCACGATTATGCCTATCACACGGAAGCTATGGACCGGGCTATGAAGGGCGGAATTGATGATGTGGGAATCGGGGTTCTCTTCGGCCTTAACAGCTACCGCTATGATTTCGCAGGCCTTCTCATGCACGCGGAGCATCTGGAGGCGGCCTTCGGCGTTGGACCCCATACCATCAGCGTGCCCCGGATCCGCAATGCAGATGACATTGACGCATCTAGCTTTCAGGACGGTGTACCCGATGAATTATTTGCCAGAATTGTGGCGGTGCTACGGATTGCCGTGCCCTATACAGGAATGATTATTTCTACCAGAGAATCTAAGGATACCCGGGAGAAAGTCCTGGGACTTGGAGTTTCCCAGATTAGCGGCGGTTCCCGGACCAGCGTGGGCGGCTATGCCGGGGAGGAGCCAGAGGAGGAAACTTCCGCCCAGTTTGATGTGAGCGATACCAGGACTTTGGATCAGGTGGTAAACTGGCTTCTTGACCTGGGCTATATTCCCAGCTTCTGCACGGCCTGTTACCGGGAGGGGCGCACGGGAGACCGTTTTATG
Source organism: uncultured Lachnospiraceae bacterium (assembly GCA_910586955.1). Taxonomy (GTDB): domain Bacteria; phylum Bacillota; class Clostridia; order Lachnospirales; family Lachnospiraceae; genus Laedolimicola. The sequence continues at coordinate 1,449 of CAJUMM010000074.1, forward strand.
AAGCTGGTGAAATCGGGGCAGATTGCCAACTGCTGCCAGCCCAACGCCCTTATGACCCTGAAGGAGTACCTGATGGATTATGCTTCGGAAGATACCCGGAGAAAAGGAGAAGCTCTGATCGCCCGGGAGCTCCAGGGTGTGGAGAGTGAGAAAATAAGGGCCATTGCGGCCCGGAATCTGGAGGAGATAGCCCATGGAAAGAGAGATTTCCGGTTCTAGAGAGTATACCCAGAAATTCGAGACCGTCTGTCCGGTGGATTCCTCCAAGGTAGTCCATACGGTGCGGTTTATCAAGAGTACCTGCACCCGGGTGGATGATATTGTAGATGACTTCCGGTGCAGCCGCAACGGAAGCTGTGTCAAGTGCACGGAGAATTACAGATAAATAGGAGGCGCAAGATGGAGAAGAAGAAAGTAGTAGTTGCCCTGGGGCACAAGGCTTTGGGAGTGACCCTGCCGGAACAGAAGACAGCCGTGAAAGAAGCAGCGAAGGCGGTGGCGGATCTGGTGGAGGAGGGCTGCCAGGTAGTGATTTCCCACAGCAATGCTCCCCAGGTGGGGATGATTCACACGGCCCTCAATGAATTCGGAAAGGTACATCAGGACTATACCTTTGCGCCTATGTCGGTCTGCTCGGCTATGAGCCAGGGATATATCGGCTACGATCTGCAGAATGCCATCCGGGAGGAGCTTTTGATGCGGGGGATTTCCAAGACAGTCAGCACGGTTATCACCCAGGTGGTGGTGGATCCTTACGACGAAGCCTTTGCGGAGCCCATTAAGGTTATCGGCCGCTATATGACGGCAGAGGAAGCCGCCGCAGAGGAAGAAAAGGGTAATTTTGTGGCGGAGGAGCCGGGAAAGGGGTTCCGCCGGGTAGTTGCAGCTCCCAAGCCTGTAGATATTGTAGAGATTGAGGCTGTCCGGGTGCTTTGTGAGGCGGATCAGGTGGTGATCGCCTGCGGAGGCGGCGGAATACCGGTACTGAGGCAGAGGAATCATTTGAAGGGCGCCAGTGCGGTCATTGAAAAAGATTATGCCAGCGGGAAGCTGGCGGAGCTTCTGGATGCGGATATATTGATGATCCTCACAGGCCAGGAGAAGATGGCAATCCATTACGGCACAGAGCAGGTGAAATATCTGGATAGGGTGACACCGGAAGAAGTAGAAACCTATGCGGCGGCAGGACAGTTCCCCCGGGCGTCCATTCTTCCCAAGATGGCGGCAGGAGCCGGCTTCGTCTCCGGAAGGCCGGGCCGGACAGCGGTGATTGCGGAGCTTGGAAGAGCAAAGGAGGCCCTTTACGGCCGGGCCGGGACAGTGATCCAGAGAACCTAGTGCAAAGCGAATAAAACCCAAGAATGCGGAACACCGTAGCTAACGGCAGTTTCGCATTTATTTTTTGCAGGCAGGAAGTAATATTTTTGCGGGATATGGTGTCTAATAAGTGAAATACCTTGTGAGAGGGGAAAGGAGGACTACATGCAGGCAGAAGCATTTTTGGAAAGATTGATGAGGGAATACGGCGATGCCATTCTGCGGATGTGCTGTCTGTATCTGAAAGACTATCAGCTTGCGGAGGATGCCGTCCAGGAGACTTTCATGAAGGCCATGAAGTCCTATGAAGGATTTGAGCACCAGTCAAGTGAGAAGACCTGGCTGATACGGATTGCAATGAACTGCTGCAAAAATGTCATGAGAAACCGCTGGTTTCAGATCCGCCAGAACCATTTGCAGGAGGGAGGGGAAGGAACGGAGGAAGATCCGGTGAATGCTTTGCTGGAGCGGGACAGCGTGTCGGCGGCTATTATGAGGCTGAACGGAAACGACAGGCAGGTTTTGGTATTGTATTATTACCAGGAGCTTTCGGTCCGGGAGATTGCGGCGGTTACGGGGAAGACGGAAAATGCCGTGATGCAGCGTTTGAACAGGGCAAGAGGTAAAATGAAAAAGAAACTGGAGGAGATTGGATATGAAAGAGGCTGAGTTAAAGGAAATTCTGGATCGGGAGCTTGAAAAGGTAAAAATGGAGGATAGATTGAAAGATAAGATCCGCAAGGGAGCCGTTGAAAAGAAACCCCTGGGACTGCGGGCCTGCATAGCGGTTTCGGCGGCGGTGGTTGTTTTGGGGGGGACTACGGCCTTTGCCGGGTACCGCATGCTGAACCCGGTCCGGATTAACGGGGAAGTGCTGCCGGAGCTCGATTCCATGGAAATTGTAGAAATGAATGAGCCGGAGGCCATGGCCGACGAGAACGGGCTTATTGACAAAGATTACAAAGACTATTCCCGGCTGAAGGAGGAATTGGGGACGGAGCTTCTGGAGAGCGGGCTGTCCCGGGATAATCCTTATATGCTGTGCAGTATCTACACGGATCCCGATAGTTTTGCAATCATTACCGTGGACAATTATATTCTGGGGGATACGGCGGATTACCGGTATATAGAGGAGGAAAGCCGCTACACATACGAACATGGAGAGGTATATGATTCCCCGGTTTCCCTGAAAGCCGATCTCATCTTAAGCGAACTGCAGATGGAGATCGGATGGGAGACAGAGTATCTCGGTATGTCCCGGTTTGTGGAGAGCTATAGGTCTAAGCAGGGTTATAAGGTGAATCTTCTGGAGGATATGGCCGAAGGAGTGGATCCCCGGGAATATGTATCGAAGAAAACCGCCATCTTTGTGGCCGGCGGAATCCGTTATACCTTGTCGGGGAGAGTTCCCCTGGAGGTGATGAAGGAGATTGTGGACAGTATGGGGTAAAACCCAAAGCAGTCATATAGTTGAACTTTTTGTTATATTTTCCCTATTTTTTTGAATTTCCGTAATCTTTGTGCATTTTTTTATGGTTCTTTTATAAAATGGACATACTTTGAACACATTTGGACATTATAATAAAGCACAGATAGTTGATTTAATATCACTATCTCCCCCCTCATAAGAAAGGAAAAACGGCCGGGCCCTCCGGCCGTTTTTCCTTTTTTGTTTAATTTCTTTGATTTTTTCCTTGATTTTCAGATGGTATGTGGTATAATAGTAAAAGTTCCACGCAGATATAGTTCATCGGTAGAACGCCAGCTTCCCAAGCTGGAGAGGCGGGTTCGATTCCCGTTATCTGCTCTCAACCTTGATTTTACAAGAGAAACGGGCTGTTTTCTATTTGAAGGAAACAGCCCTGTTTTTGTATATAGCCAGAGAAAGGATAAGTAACATACATTGGCAGCGCCGCCGGGCTATGACTTGACAAGGCGGGACCAGGGGTTATAATAGTGGCTGGAGTATAAGAAAAACGGCGGAGCTTAAAACTGCATAACCGGAATCGAGGAGTTTATAATGAGCAGAGAAGAAGAAATGAAGCGTTCCCTGGAGAAAGCGGAGGTTTTGATTGAGGCCCTCCCCTATATCCAGAGATTTAACCGGAAAATCATTGTGGTAAAATATGGCGGAAGCGCCATGGTAGATGAGGAATTGAAGCGCAACGTGATCAAGGACGTGACGCTTTTAAAGCTGGTAGGCTTTAAGCCCATTATTGTACACGGAGGCGGGAAGGAGATCAGCCGCTGGGTGGGCCGGGTAGGCATGGAGCCCCATTTTATCAACGGCCTGCGGGTGACGGACGAAGAGACCATGGAGATTGCGGAGATGGTGCTGGGCAAAGTGGGAAAAAGCCTGGTTCAGCTGGTGCAGGAGCTTGGGGTAAAGGCGGTGAGCATCAGCGGCAAAGACGGCGGCCTTCTCAAAGTGGAGAAGAAATATTCCGGCGGGGAAGATATCGGCTTTGTAGGGGAGATTACCCAGGTAAATCCCAAAATCCTCTACGATCTTCTGGAGAAGGATTTCCTGCCCATTGTATGTCCTGTGGGCATGGATGAGGAGTTCCAGACTTACAATATCAATGCGGATGATGCGGCCTGTGCCATTGCCAGGGCGGTGAATGCGGAGAAGCTGGCTTTCCTGACGGACATTGAGGGCGTCTACCGGGATCCGGAAGATCCGGCCACTTTGATTTCAGAGCTTCATGTGGGGGAGGCCCGGAGGCTCATTGAAGGCGGGACCATTGGGGGCGGGATGCTGCCCAAGCTGAATAACTGCATTGAGGCCATTGAAAACGGCGTATCCAAGGTACATATTCTGGATGGCCGGATTGCCCACTGCCTGCTTTTGGAAATATTCACCAACAGAGGGATCGGAACGGCGATTTTGAGCGAGGGGGAGCAGAATTACGATGAAGGAGAGTAAAGAGAGGATTATGGAGCGGGCGGAGGAGGCGGTTCTTCACACTTACAACCGCTATCCGGTGGTGCTGGATCGGGGAGAAGGAGTCTACCTGTACGATACGGAGGGAAAGAAATACCTGGATTTCGCAGCGGGTATTGCTGTGCAGGCCCTGGGATATCACTATCCCGGCTATGATGAGGCTTTAAAGGAACAGGTGGACCGGCTTCTGCACACCTCCAACCTCTATTATAATGTGCCTGCCATGGAGGCCGCCGGGAAACTGGTAAAGGCCAGCGGTATGAGCAAGGTATTTTTTACCAACAGCGGCACCGAGGCCATTGAGGGCGCCATCAAGGCAGTGCGGAAATATGCTTATGAGAAGGATGGAAGAGACGATCACGAGATCATTGCTATGAACCACTCCTTTCACGGCCGGAGCATGGGAGCCCTGTCCGTGACGGGAAACGAGAAATACCAGGCTCCTTTCCGGCCTCTGATAGGGGGCATCCGCTTTGCGGATTTCAATGATCTGGAGAGTGTGCGGGCTCAGGTGACGGACCGGACCTGCGGGGTGATTCTGGAGACAATCCAGGGAGAGGGCGGCATTTATCCGGCCACGGAGGAATTTTTAAAAGGGGTAAAGGCTCTCTGCGAGGAGCGGGACATCCTGTTGATTCTGGATGAAATCCAATGCGGCATGGGGCGCAGCGGCCATATGTTTGCATGGCAGGAGTACGGGGTAAAGCCCAATGTGATGACCTGTGCCAAGGCCATGGGCTGCGGGGTTCCGGTGGGAGCCTTCCTGCTGGATGAGAAAACCGCCGGGGCTTCCCTGGTTCCCGGGGATCACGGGACCACCTACGGGGGAAATCCCTTTGCCTGTGCAGCCGTGAGCAAAGTCCTTGACATTTTTGAGGAGGACGCCATTGTGGACCATGTGAGGGAAATCGGCAGTTATCTGGAGGAAAGGCTGGATCATCTTGTGGAAACCTGCGATTGTATCCGCTGCCGCCGGGGAAAAGGACTGATGCAGGGATTGGTAATCGGGGGTAGATCTGCAGGTGAAATTGTGTTAAAATCCTTAGATAAGGGCCTTTTGGTGATTACGGCAGGCAGCGATGTGGTGCGTCTGGTGCCTCCGCTGGTAATTGAGAGGGAGCATGTGGATGAGATGCTGGAGAAGTTCCGGGCAGCTTTGGATGCCTAGGACGGATTCAGGAAAGGGCGGTAACTTTTTTTCATGAGACAAAAGATATATAGAAGAATTTTTGCGGTTCTCTGCGTCCTTCTGGTGTTTTCCCAGATGATGCAGGCAGCCTATTCCTATCACCGGGAGCAGCAGGAGGCGGGGGAGGATAATTCGGAACCGGCCAGCCTGGTGCTGTGGTATACAGACGACAAACTAAATGCCTATCTGGTGGAAGCCGCAGAGGAATTTGAGAAGACCCACAATGTGGAAGTGACGCTGCAGCTTGTGACTGCAGTGGACTATATCGAGCATATCAATACGGCCAGCATTTCCGACTTGGGCGGGCCGGATCTGTTTATAACCTCCAGCGAGCTTCTGGAAAAGGCGAGACTGGCGGGACTGACTGTGGAGAACAACAGTTTTTCCGATCGGGAACTGGACAACTACTTTCCTAAGAAAGCCCAGGATGCGGCTACTTGCGGCGGAAAGCTGGTGGCCTATCCTTTCTATTTTGAGACCTGTTTTATGCTCTACAACAAGAATTATGTGGAGGGGGCCCCTAAGACCATTGACGAGATCCTGGAATATTCAAGGAGCTTTGAGGGAGGTACTGGGGAGGACAAGATTGAGAATCTCCTGAAATGGAATGTGGCGGATATTTTCTTCAATTTCTTCTTTATATCAAATTATGTAAACTTGGGAGGAGCCACCGGGGACGACAAGAGCCAGGTACAGCTGTCCGCAGAGGAAGTGATAGAGTGCCTGGAGTATTACCAGAGCCTGAACGCATTCTTTGCCATTGATGCAGACGCAGTGACTACGGACAACGTCCTTCAGGAATTTATTGACGGAAAGATCGTGTATACCATTGCCAAGACCGACGCCATTGCCAGGCTGGATGCGGCTATTGCGGAGGGCACCGTGGCAGAAGCGCCTGAGGGAGAGACAGAAGGAGAAAGCACGGAGGGGGAAGAAGGGGACCCGGAGGAAGGAGAGAGTACCCAGGGAGAAGAGCCCCAGGATAACGGTTATTTCTATGGCATTGCGGAGGTTCCCAATCTGACGGAGAGCCTTCCCACGAAAGGCCTTTCCGTGACCAACTCCGTGGTGGTGAACGCCTATTCTCAGGAGCGGGCCCTGGCGAAGGAGTTTGCAAAGTACATTACCTATGAAAAAGTGGATTCCCTCTATGCCATGACCAATAAGATGCCGGTGAAGGTAGGGGTTCCCTATGAGAACCCGGAGATTACCACCCTGCTGGTACAGTATGAGCATTCGGTGGAGGTGCCTAAGATTACGGATCTGAGCAATTACTGGATCGAGATGGAGATTGCCTTTGCAAATATCTGGCGGGGCAATGACGTGAGAAGCGAGATTGAAGCTGTGGATGCCAAGATTCAGGCACAGCTTGCTACAGAAGAATAAAAGGAATTGAAATTCCAATCGTGGGGCAGACTAAGGAAAAACGAAGCCGGAGGGAGCCAAACCATGATTGGAATTTTAATTGCCCTGATTTCCGGGGCGCTGATGAGTATCCAGGGAGTCTTTAACACACAGGTGACGGAGAGCAGCAGCGTGTGGGTGTCCGCAAGCTGGGTGCAGTTCTCGGCCCTTCTCACCTGCCTTGCAGTCTGGGCGGTGAAGGAGCGCACCAATCTGCTGGGAGTGTTCCAGGTGGAACACAAATACATGCTGCTGGGGGGCGTCATCGGGGCTTTTATTACGTTTACGGTGATTCAGAGCATGAGCAGCTTAGGGCCGGCCCGGTCCGTGATGCTTATTGTCATAGCCCAGCTTCTGGTGGCCTATCTCATAGAGCTCTTTGGCATGTTCGGCATGGAAAAGGCGGCTTTTGAGTGGCGGAAAGCCCTGGGAATGGCTATTGCAATCGCAGGTGTGATTCTGTTTAAGTGGGAGTAACCTGTCTGTAAATTGAAAAAAACTATTGTAATCCCCCCTGAAATGGGCTACACTTTAAGTGTCTATATCAGAGGGGTCCCTGTCCGCAGGAAAGGACAGGAAAATGATAGAGAAGATATGTAAAAGGGCGGGGATTTTTGCAGCCCTGGTATTTGTGCTGTGTGCAGCCTGCAGAAAGCCCGGGGTTCTTTATGAAGACGGGATGCAGGAAGTCCGGGAAGCCGGGGAAGAAGAGGATACTGCCTTGGAGACAGAGACGCAAATCTTCGTCTATGTCTGCGGGGAGGTGGAAAATCCCGGCGTTTACGAACTGGATCCCCAGGCAAGGATTGGGGATGCGGTGGAGGCGGCAGGCGGAATGACGGAGGAAGCCCAGGAGGACTGGCTGAATCTGGCGGAGCGCCTGACAGACGGACAGAAGATAGAGGTTCCCTCGAAAGAGGAGGCCCTGGAGCTTTTGGAGGCCAGGGAACGTCAGGGGAGCCGCCTTGTGAACCTGAATACGGCATCGAAGGAGGAGCTGATGACCCTGACGGGAATTGGTGCCTCCAAGGCGGAGGATATTATAAGTTACCGGGAACAGAAGGGGAAGTTCTCCAGCATTGAAGGGCTGATGGAGATTCCCGGGATCAAGGAAGGCGTTTTCCGGAAAATCAAAGATCAAATTACAGTATGACAGGGGCGGGAATATGGCGAAGAAAGTGTTGGTAGTTGACGATGAGAAGCTGATTGTAAAGGGACTTCGTTTCAGCCTGGAACAGGACGGAATGGAAGTAGACTGTGCTTACGACGGAGAAGAGGCCCTGGAGTATGCCAAGGCCAAGGAATATGACATTGTGCTGCTGGACGTGATGCTGCCGAAGCTGGACGGTTTTGAGGTGTGCCAGCAGATCCGGGAATTTTCCAATATGCCCATTGTGATGCTGACGGCTAAGGGCGACGATATGGATAAGATCCTGGGACTGGAGTACGGTGCGGATGATTATATTACGAAGCCCTTTAACATTCTGGAGATCAAGGCCAGGATCAAGGCGATTATGCGGAGAACCGGCCGTCCGGAGAAGGGGCAGAAGTCGAAAACCATTGAAGTTCTGGAGCTTAAGATGGAGCTGGAGAGCAGGCGCCTCTATATTTCCGGGAAGGAGATCAATCTGACGGCCAAAGAGTTTGACCTGCTGGAGCTGATGGCCTTGAATCCGGGCAAGGTATACAGCCGGGAGAATCTTTTAAATACGGTCTGGGGCTATGAGTATCCGGGGGATGTGCGGACGGTAGATGTGCACATCCGGCGTCTGCGGGAGAAGATTGAGACAAATCCGAGTGAACCGAAATATGTTCACACGAAGTGGGGAGTGGGCTATTATTTCCAGGCATAGAGTCATTGTTACATATCTAAAGAGTCTGAAATTCCGGATTTTGCTGGTTCTGCTGATTATGGGCTGGATTCCCATGATCCTGATGGCCTACAGCCTCCTGGGAAGCTACCAGGAGCGGGCCGTTGCCGTGCGGGAGACCGAAGTGCAGAACCAGTGCCGGATTCTGTCCAACCAGCTGGTAAGCTACGATTATCTCCGGGCACCTTCTTCCGAGCTTATCGGGGGAGAACTGGCCCAGCTTTCCAACCTGTATGACGGGCGCATTATTATCATTGACCAGAATTTCAAAGTGGTGAAAGATACCTACGGGCTGATTGAAAACAAGCTGGTGGTGTCGGAGGAGGTCATCCGGTGCTTTCGGGGGGAGACTTCCACCCGGCTTTCCAACAACCGGTTTCTTGAAATGACCGTTCCTATCCAGGAGACGGATTCCCAGCGCATCATCGGTGTCATCCTAATCAGTGTATCCACGGACAATATCCGGGACAATGTGGATGTGCTGACAGGGAATGCGTGGATTTTCCTCTTTACCTACGGTCTGGTGATTCTGGCTTTGTCCATATTTCTGTCCCATTTTCTCGTGCGCCCCGTGCGCCGGCTGGTAACCGCCCTGCAGAATATTGCGGACGGGCATTCCAGCGAAGATCTGAATGTGAGAAATTACACGGAGACGGCCCGGATCTCGGAGGAATTTAATAAGATTGTGACCCAGATGAGGGTGCTGGACGAGTCCAGGCAGGAGTTTGTATCCAACGTTTCCCATGAGCTGAAAACCCCTCTCACCTCCATGAAGGTGCTGGCGGATTCCCTGCTGGTGCAGGAAGAAGTGCCCCTGGAGCTTTATCAGGAATTTATGGGGGATATTGCGGAGGAGATTGAGCGGGAGAACAAGATTATTACAGATCTTTTGGCCCTGGTGAAGATGGACAAGAAGGCGGCGAATTTAAATATTGAGCCGGTGGATATCAATGACCTGATGGAACTGATTCTCAAAAGGCTGCGGCCTATCGCTGCCAGGAAGAATATTGAGATGGTGCTGGAGAGTTTCCGGCCGGTGACTGCAGAGGTAGATGCCGGGCGTCTGACCCAGGCCTTCTCTAATCTGGTGGAAAATGCCATAAAATACAATAAAGAGAACGGCTGGGTTCATGTGTCTTTGGATGCGGATCACAAATTTTTCTATGTGAAGATCATAGATTCTGGCATGGGGATTCCGGAGGAGTCCATAGATTATATCTTTGAGCGCTTTTACCGGGTGGACAAGTCCCATTCCAGCGAGATAGACGGTACGGGCCTTGGCCTGGCCATTGTGAAGAGCGCCATCCTGGTACACAAGGGAGCTATCAAGGTATCCAGCCAGATTGGGGAGGGAACCACCTTTTCCGTGCGGATTCCCCTGAATTATATTGCGTGACCCGGGGCCGGGAGCCCGGTGTCCCCTGACGGAGGCATTGCATGAAAAGAATGAACCAAAAGCCTTATGTTCTATTGCTGTCTTTGATCCTGCTGGCAGTTCTGGCCGGGTGCGGAAAGGAAGAGACAGCCGGGGAGGAGCAGGGGTATCAGATTTATTATATTAATAAAGACGAGACAGCCGTGGTGCGGAAAGCCTATGAACCGGAGGGAGAGACCACGGAACAGCTGGTGGCGGAGTTTTTAAGGAAGCTTCAGGTTAATCCCCAGGAGGGAGAAGAGAAGGCAGCCATTCCTTCCGGCGTATCGTTAAAGGAATACAGCCTGGAAAACGGACAGCTCTCCCTGCATTTTGACAGTGCCTATCTCAATATGAATAAGCTGTATGAAATTCTCTGCCGTTCCGCCATTGTGCGTACTCTCTGCCAGATCCCGGAAGTGGAGTATGTGAATTTCCTGGTGGGAAATAACCCCCTGATGGATTCCAACGAGACGCCGGTAGGTCCCTTAAGCACAGAGAGCTTTGTGGAAAATATGGGGGACGAGATCAATACTTATACGGAGACCACCCTGGATCTCTATTTTGCCAATGCAGACGGGGATAAGCTGGTGGACGAGATGGTAGCTATCCGCTACAGCAGCAACATGTCTGTGGAAAAACTGGTGCTGGAGCAGCTGATCCGGGGACCCATTACCAAGGATGCCTATCCCACCATTCCTACGGAGACGAAAATCTTAAGTGTATCCACCAAAGATGGAATATGTTATGTAAACTTGGATGAGGGATTTTTAAGCCAGGGCTATAACCTGCTGGAGGCGGTTCCCATTTACTCCATCGTCAATTCCCTGACGGAGATTCCGGGAATCAACAAGGTGCAGATTTTGATTAACGGGGAGACGAACCGGGTATTCCGGGAGAGCATCCGGTTTGAAACCATATTTGAACGAAATCTGGATTTGATAGAAGAAGGATCATAAAATGAAGAAAAGGCCATTGTGCATGGCTGTGCTGGTTCTGACCCTGCTTTTCTGGCTTCTGCCCCCAGGGATCTGGATGAAAGATCCGGATCCGGCGGCAGGGCAGGCAGAGCCCCTTAGGGGAGAGGTCTGCGGCCTGGAGCCCAGGGAAAGAGGCCAGGCAGTCTATTTAAAGCACACCAATGTATCACGTACCGGAATCATTCTGGTATATTTCGACGCCGAACAGTCATTTTCTATCGGCAATACCAT
>CAJUMM010000075.1 GCA_910586955.1 uncultured Lachnospiraceae bacterium
GCCCACTCTCAATAATTAATGTTCTGGTCGTAATAAAACTCCTTTTCTGCATTAGTTGCAAGCCTGGCCAAAATTAATCGAACTGTTTCCTTTCCATTTGCGCTCTATATGATGACATTTTTATTATATCGGCGGAAAGCCGGGATTACAAGGCGTTTCTTTCTCATCGTTACCTACTCATAAAATCCATACTTATTGATGAATACACATTGTAAATGGCAGATAAAAATTCTATAATCAACTATATAAATTGGGGTTGTGGAGGAATAAATAATGCGTAAAGAGTATATCGTACCAGCATGTTCCGCTTTACTTTCAAGGAACATTCCCCATAGTTCCTGTTTTCTGGTTATACCGGTTAAGCTGCCGTATCATTATCCCGCCATTTGGGATTTATACTTTAACGCCGCAAAACTATTTTGATAAAATTAATTAGATAAGGAGTAGCTGCAATGGATAAGAAAATTGATATAATAAAAGACACTGATGACAAAAGCATTGTAGTCATCAATGACCTTCGTTTCAAGGGAAGAAGGAGCGTGGATTGGAACATTGTTGAGGACTGTCTGAAAGAGTATATCGGTCAGTGTGCAGAAATTATGGAAACATCAGACGTGGTGTACATAGGTGCGGATTTCCCTGACGAGTTTGCACATTCCAAAGACACAAAGGAACTAAGGGGCGCAAATATGTATGCAAAGGCAAATTCTTCGGGAATTATTAGAGAAATGATTGAAATTGCCACGAATAAAACATTTGCAGAGAATTATGCACAGAAGCATAACACAGATGCAAAATTTGGATGGTACAGATATGATACACGTTTTGCAATCCCTGTTTATGATGATGCGGGCGAACTGGTCAGGTATAATGTCTTTAAGGCAAGGATACTGGTGCGCTATGCAAAAGACGGAAAACTGTATCTGTATGATATTTTAAGGACAAAAAAAGAAACGAGCAAGCCGCTTGAGCAATAGCTGTACGGTCGAAAAACTCATTTCTCTTTATAAGCCATATATTAAAGGCATACGGTAGTTTTGTCAAGAGTAAAAATTTTATAACGAAACAGCTTTTCTCCACTCTCTTTTTGAGTCTTAATATAAGAATGCCTCTCGTTCGCATAAAAATATGCTTTAATGAAATTTCCAAAGAATGCCGATAAGAAAAATAGGAATACAGCATTACTATAGTCCCCATTCCAAAATATGAAAACGCTGCCCACACAGACAATACATTGTTTTGAAGGTTTCTTCCCCTACAATACTCTTTTAATTCCGGATACTTGGACTATATCTCTTCTTATTTTTTCTTCATCATTGGTTAAGCCGATGAAAAACTTTCATTCAAAATTATGGCATCTTTTTAAACCACAATGAGAGCGATTTCTGCGCCACTGCTTTCGGCTGACAGGTGCCAGCAGTTAAGAAACCTTATCTTAGCCGGAACCCTATGAAAACGTCCCCCAGGGGACCTTCTCTTGGCCTTAGGCCAATTCACCTTGCCGGTCCTTAGCGAACACGAGCCAAAGGCGAAGTGTGAGCTTAGTACCGCTGCGTTTGAATGGAGCGAAAGCGCGTTCCGGATGGGATAAGGTTCCTTAACTGCGTCCGCCTTCAGCCACAATTTACAGAATTGTGCATTGGCTTTAACCTTATGTCAGGAATGTTAACTTGCGTTGCTTGCAGCAACGGCCGGTTCCACATACAATAGCGGTAACAACAAAAAGAAAAGAGGTTATCACAAATGTTAAACGAAAACATAAAAGCAATCAGAAAGTCAAAAGGACTTTCTCAGGAAGAGCTTGCAGTCAAGCTGAATGTGGTACGGCAGACAATCTCCAAATGGGAAATGGGCTTGTCGGTCCCGGATTCCGATATGTTAATCTCCATATCGGAAGCGCTTGAAATACCCGTAAGTACCTTGCTTGGTGAAACGGTTGTTGAGGCAAAAGCGGATGACTTAAAAGTGATTTCCGAAAAACTGGAGGTTATAAACTTACAGCTTGCACAAAGAAAGACTGCAAGAAGAAAAATACTTCACTGGCTGTTTCTCTCATTATGTATGTTCATAGTAACGGTTTCTGCGATTCTAATCGTATCAAATAGTTTTTACCTGGGCTGGGATTACAGCGACCCTGAAACCGCCGTTGCCGGAGCAGCTTTTCACGCATTTGAATGGTTGTTTGTCAGATTTGCACCGGTTATCCTTGCAGGGGCAATCGTTGGGATTTTTCTGACACGGAAAGACGTATAAGGGTGCCCGGCTTTTTAGATCTTGGCTTCGGTCGCCGGGCTTCAAGCTCGAAAAACCTCTGGTTTTCCTCGCTTTGCGGCCCCTCCAGAGGGCCTTCTCTTGACCTTCGGTCAATTCACCTTGTCTCGCCGCATAGAAGGAGAAAAGGAAAAGCTGCCTGGTGTGCTAGCACCCGGGTTACGCTTTGAGGCGCCTGGCTTTTTAGATCTTGGCTTCGGTCGCCGGGCTTTTAGCTAGAAAAACCTTCGGTTTTCCTCGCTTTGCGGCTATCGCCGCATAGAAGAAGAAAAGGAAAAGCTGCCTGGTGTGCTAGCACCCCATTCAGCTTTTCCTTTTCTCCTTCTGCCCGGCTCTTAGCTAGATAATAATGCAAACTAAGCCGCCGTTGCTGTCGTTTACGATTTTCTGCATGGTTTCCTGGAGCTTTACCTGGCTCTCGTCTCCGATTTGGTAAATTTTCCCACGGATTCCGTCTTCTACTAATTCCTCTACGGATTTTCCGAAAATATTGGTACTCCAGATGCTCTCGTTTTCCCCGCCGCTTTCTTTTAAGTAGGAAATCAAGTCTTTTGCCTGGTCTTCGCTTCCTACGATGGGAGCGATCTCGGTCTCTATGTTGGCCCGGATCAGATGGATGCTGGGGGCTATGGAGCGGATCTTGACGCCGAATTTATTGCCCTGATGGATGAGCTCCGGCTCTTCCAGGGTGATCTCGGACTGATCCGGCATCACCACGCCGTAACCCTTCTGACGCACGGAAGTAATGGCTGTCTCTACTTTCTCGTACTCTTTCTTCATCTTGGAAAGCTCCCGGATAAGGGTCATCAGCTCGTATTCTCCCAAAATCTGGCTTCCGGTGAGATCGCTCAACAGTTCATAGTAATACCGGTCATCAATCTCCACATCGATTTTTGCCGTACCACTGTCTGTCTCAATCCGATCCAGTTTCATCCGATCGATAAATTCACTCTCCACCCGGATATTTTCCGGCCGGATATCCCGGATGGTGTTTAAGCCCTTGGAAAGCTCCCGGATCTGGGCAATAATTTCTCCTTTTATCTTGTGATCCATAGGCAGCATCTCCACCCACTTGGGCACGTAAAACTCCAGCTTTGCCAGCGGAAATTCGTAGAGAATCTGTTCCAGAATCCGGGTGATATCTTCTTTCCGCAGCTGCTCGCAGTTTACCGGAAGCACGGAAACCCCGTATTTTTCTTCCATCTTTTCCGCCATGCCGGAGACGGCGTCGCTGTAAGGTTTCTCGGAATTTAAGAGAACGATAAAGGGTTTTCCCAGCTTTTTCAGCTCCCCGATGGTCCGCTCTTCCGGTTCTATGTAATTGTCCCTGGGAATATCCCCAAAGGATCCGTCACAGGTGACGACAATGCCGATGGTGGAATGATCGGTGATAACCTTTTTCGTCCCCAGCTCCGCCGCCTGGGTAAAGGGAATCTCATAGTCAAACCAGGGCGTCTTCACCATGCGTTCCACATCGTCCTCCATATGTCCCTCGGATCCGGGAACCATAAAGCCCACACAGTCTATCATCCGCACCTTCACCGCCACGTCGTCGGAAATCCGGACCTCCACTGCCTCCTTGGGAATAAATTTCGGCTCTGTAGTCATAATGGTCTTTCCTGCCGCCGACTGGGGCAGCTCATCCCTGGCCCGGACCCGGGCATTCTCATCCTCAATACCCGGCAGTACGCACAGATCCATAAAACGTTTGATAAAGGTGGATTTCCCGGTGCGCACCGGCCCTACCACCCCCAGGTAAATTTCGCCCCCTGTCCGGGTCTGTATGTCCCGGTACAGGTTATATTCGGAACTTTTGTCCATAAAAATACCCCTTCCATATATGCTGTTACAGTATATGTAAAGGGGTAGATTTGTATGAAGCCTTTCTTAAAATCAAATAATCTGTGATACAAGTTCCAATCCGTTTCTTTTATAGGGCAAATTTCATTACCTCATAAGCCAGAAAGGGGCTGGCATAGATTGTGATGTAGATAAAAGTTATCCATGGCTGATATTCGATATAAAACTGTCTGAAAGTCAATGACCATGGATGCTTGATAATCACCCAGCCGAATACGTCAAAAACAACCGTGACAATTCCCCAAATAAAAGAGGTCAAGGCAGCAGTTTCCCAAGAAAGGGAAGACAATCCGCTAAAGTAAATATAGGCAAAGACAGGAAAAACGGCAATATTATAAAGGGGATGCCATGGTTTTGTTTTCTCATATGCCTCTCCCATGCCCTCGCTCTCTTTCATGGACTTCATGTGAAGCACAGCAATATTGAATATGGTATGCAGAATCCCTATTGCCGTAACGATAATGTAGGCAGCAGCATACCACAAAAGCAAAAACATTATATTTTCCATGATTATCCTCCTCTTAAGTATCATGCCCGCAAGCCCCATGACTTTGATCTTTTGTCAAGAAAGGGAAAGATACCCGCTTAAAACAACCGCTTTCATTGGGCGGTTTAGCTTCATATAGTATCCGGTCCCATATTTTCCGGTAATCCCGGCGTAAATATTGTGATTCTCGCAGAGAGGCAGAAGGCACACATCCTGCCCTTTTCCTACTGTCCCGGAAGCCGTACTTCCCATCAGCACATGGGCTCCCTGCATCCAGATTCCATTTTCAAAATCCGGATATTTCGGTTTCTCCCTGCCTCCGTTGGTACAGGTAAATTCCCCCACCGCCTTGTGGTTATCCGAGCGGTAAATGGTATCCAGCTCCCCGCAGCAGGTATTCCATATGTACTTTCCCTCCAGGGCCGCCTTCATCACCTGGCGCCAGGACCTGCCGTCCCCGGAGTGATCCCCGCTGCTTCCCTCCACATTGGCAAAGACCATTCCTTTCGGGTACTCCTGTGCGCTTAAACCTTTATAGACGGACTGAAAGGGAAGGAGCACATACTCATCAGCATAGGATTTCCCGGAATCCCAGAGACTGTGAAAGTAGTACATCTGGGAATCTTCTTCGGAAACCCGGTACACTACACGGCACAAGGCCATTTCCTCTTCCGATAGTTCCAATGCGGCCGCCGCCTCGGTGGGCGGCAGATGATTCAAAAAACGGTTTGGCATAAGAGTCCTCCTATTATAAGTTCCGCATACGCCCTTCCAGAGCCCCTCCGCTAGAAGGATTTTCGCCCGCATCCTGCGTGCGCAATTCCTTCTGGGCTCTGTGCGGGCTTCTGCTGTTCTTAATTATAGTTCCGCATTCGCCCTCCCGGAGCTTCTGCTGTTTTATCTTATGCCTGCGGTTTTTCTTTTATACCGCCTGTCCCCTCCAATTCCATCATGCGGAAAGTCATCATCACATAGAGCAGCGTGTCATAATCGTCCAGATTCAGGCAGATTAGTTCTTTGATCTTATCCATCCGGTAGAGAAAGGTGCTCCGGTGAATGTAGAGCTGCTTCGCTGTCTGGACAGCGTTCAAATGATTCCGGACATAGAGCTTCAGGGTGTGGTAATAATCTGTATGGTGTTTCTCGTCAAAGCGCAGAAGCTCCATAATTTTCCGGGAACATACCAGTTCCCCCGGCAGCTCTCCCCGGCTCTGCTCCAGGAGATAGTCCAGGGCGATCTCGTCAAAGCGGTGAATCCACCGAAAAGGCGCACGCCGGTTTCCCACCTCCAGGGCAACTGCCGCCTGCCGGTAATAGTGGTGGATATTGGAAAATCCTGTAAACTCATTGCTGATACCGGCCTTTAAGAAACTGTCCCGCAGGAAATAGACAATCTTATCCATGGCATCCTCAATCCCGCCTCCGAACCTGGTGAGATTTACGAAGATGGTAATGTTATTCTCATACTGGAAGGCGCAGGAATGGCCCAGCATCTTTTCAATGTGGCTGCAGATAAAGCGCACGGTCAGATTTTCCAAATCCAATGCCGCCACCTTTAAGTTGATGCAGAAATACCGATGCTCCGGCAGCCATCCGAACTCGGAAAACCACTGCTCCGTCACATCCCGGTCCTGCTCCGGATTCAAGAGAATATCCGAGAGAATCCGGTCTAAACGGTATCCCATATCCGTCTGCAGGGTCAGCTCCTTGGACAACGCCATTTTAATGTACCCCGTCAAATGCTCCAGAAGCGCCCCGTCGTAAGCCTCGAAACGGCTTAAGCTCTCCGGCATAGTCACCCGGTAGGCAAAGCGGTCATGCTCAAAGATATTGACACAGAGGCTCCTGGCTCCGGTGATATAGTCCGGGAAAAAATAAGTCCCCTTCTTTTTCATCAGGCTTTTCTGCTGCCCCGTATTCCGGTACTCGCTGCTGTACTCAAAGATAGCGTCCGGATCCACCAGGCCGGAGAGTTCCGCCCGGGTGTCGATGATGCTGGAATAGGCGATGACAAAATAATCCGCCGAGTTTACAATCACCGGATTGTGGAATACCCGGAAGCTCTCGTCCAGCATTTCCTGGATGCTGCCCTCCTGATGGGCCAGCTCGTAAAGCCTTTCGTCCCACTGGCTGTAATAGTCAAAGAGACGCTGGATTTCATTGAAGAGCAAAAAAGGCGAGGTATCATCCACCAGCTGGAAAACCTGGCCGTTCTTTCCCGTGTTCCGGGTGCGGATCTTTCCGATACAGAACAGTACCGCCTGTTCCGGGACAATCAGATCCTGTCCCGATACCTGCCCCTGGACGCAGATGTAAATTTTATGGTTCTGCATCTCATCCCCATCGCAGTAAAAGAGGACCCGCTCCAGATGCAGTTCGTCGGACAGGGCTTTCTTGTTCTGGAGGGTGAATTTGGATTTTAATTTATGTGCCAGAATGGATGTGCTGAGTTTCATATCGGGGAATCCTCTGTACTGTTAAAACTCTCATACTGATGCCTGGGACCTCCGCACACCGGACAGCGTTCCGGGATCTTCTCCCCGGTCATCACATAACCGCAGATGGGACATACAAAAACAGGTTCCGGCGCAAAATGCTCCACCTCTGCCGCCTGCTTCAAAAGAGACGCATGTTCTTTTTCCGCTGCCGCTGCGCTTGTATAAGCCTGTTCTGCCAGAGGACTCCCGTGGTCCCTGGCGTAATCCGAAAGCATCTGATACAGATGCTGATACTCAAATTCTTCTCCCGGGATAAAATTTTTCACCGTCTCCCCAAAAGGCGGAGGGCATTCCAAAACAGAATAGAAATTCCGGGCATGGTAATACTCCGAAGCCGCCAGGGCTTCAAAAAGCCCCGCCAGCCCCTCCATGCCTCTGCGCCTGGCCCGATCTGCAAACATAAGATACTTAAAATGAGCCAAAAGCTCACCCTGGACCGTCTCCTTAAGCTGCTTCTCCAAAAGGGCATCTTCTCGTTCCCGCCCATAGCAGTCCTCGGAGAGATTGGAGATCCGGTATCTAAGTTCCCCCTTCTCCTCGTAAAAGTGAACCATATGATGTTCCACGTCACAGGCCCGTATTTCCCTGGACACATCCTCGATCATAGCTCCTCCGCCGCCGGTACAGATAAGAGGGATTCCGTCCACCCGGTCTGCAAACCGGGAATGCACATGGCCGCAGAGCAGATATTTTACTTTTTCCTTCCAGGGCTTATAGGCTGTCTGCAGACGGGAAAATTCCTCCTGGGAAACACTGTTTAAAATAAAGTGGTTGGGTACGGGAATGTGGAAAGCCACAATCACCTGCCGTACCTCCTCCATGGAAAGAACCCGGGACAAAAGCTTAAGCCCTTCCTCCTCAAAGGTACGGCGGGCATTGTCCAGCACCACCAGAGCAAAGTTCTCCGCCAGAAGGGCATAATTTTTCCGCCCGAAATGGTCCGTATAAGCTCCCGTATCATGATTCCCCCGAAGGGCATACACCGGATTTCCGGCCAAAGCCTCCGTAATATTCTCGATCATCCGGTAATGGTGTCCGGTTCCTGCAGGAACCAGATCTCCTACCACCAGGGTAATGTCATCCCGGCTGCTCTCCTCCAAGGCCCCGGCATAGACCTTCATATGATACGTGCCAAGACCCTCGCATCCCGGATCTCCGATAACGCCTATCGAATGTACATCCGGCAGCCGGAGAACAGGCTCCGTCACTTTTACCATTTTCTTTTCTTTCATTTTAACCGATTCCTGCCTTTCTGAGGGTATCCAAACTACTGCTTTTATTGTACCACAAGCCCCCGGATACCTCAATATGCCAGGAGGCATGAATCAGTCCTATTTGCAGGGAATTGTTTATACTACTTGATGCCCGGCAAAAATCCGGCGTCCCAGCCAGAAGGAAACGCCTGTCATAAGCAGCGCAAAACCTGCGATCACCCACACATAGGAGAACCCTGTCCCGCTTTCTCCGAAAAATTTTGGAATCATAATGGGCTGTTCCACCAGGAAACACCAGACAGGATTTAAGGAAAAAAGTTCCGGAGGCATCCCAAACTGGGCAAAGAGGCTTGGCAGCCCATATGCACAGAGGGCCCCAACCACCGCCAAAAAGGAGGTTCTGCACAGAGCGGAAATCAGCAAGGTAAACGCCGTCAGAATCAGGGAACCGCTCACCCACAAAAGCAGGCAGAGGCCTGCCGCCTCCATAGAGGTTAGAAAATAAGGGGTGCCTGCCAAGAAAAAATGATTGTTCAGCTGGACACTGCACCCGCCTCCCGAAAGCCCATAGTCCAGGAAAAATCCTAGAGATATGGAGAGCAGAAGCACCCCCGTGCAGAGCAGGGTAAACAAGTAGGAGGCCAGAAGTTTCGCCCAGGCGCACCTGCCCTTCCCATAGCGGGAAGTCAGGATCAATGCGTCTGTTCCCCTGGTGTATTCCTCGGAAAATACAGGAGACAGGGCAATTACCAAAAGACAGCCTACGAATATCATGGTGTACATTCCCGTCTCCATAAAATTGATCCACCCTGCATTGTAATCCCACACCATTTCCCGCTGATCTTCATATGCCGGAAATGCCTCCCGGACGCCGACGCCGTTAAAACTCCCGTCATTTTCCGCCCAGAACGTAGAAATGGTATCATAGGCGGCGTTCACTACCCAAAAAGCCCCGTCCGGGGAATCCGGCCCATAGGTTTCAAGGATTTCCCGGATCTTCTCTTCTGTCACAGGACCTCCGTAGCGGGCTGCAATCTCCCGGTTCAGGCGCACTGCTTCCCGGCCGGAATAATACGTGCCATCCACAAGCACCCCTTCCATACCGCTGCCCCTGGCCGTATATATGGATAAGCCCATGAACGCTACAAAGAGAAGGGCCCCATACACGATCTTTTTATGAAATATTTTTCCAAATTCATATCCTATCATCTGCATCATCGGTCATTTCCCCCTTCACTGAAATAATAGAGATACAAATCCTCCAGGGTTGGCTCCGCTTCCACTGCCCCCTCCATGGGCCTGGTATCGGAGATAATGCGCAGAATGGTCTCCCTTCCTGCATTTTTCAGATTTCCCACATTGTATTCCTCCATATACCGCCCTGCTTCTTTTGCGTCCACCCGGCACTCCCAAACCAGGCCTCTGGCCTCCCTGGTAATCACCTCCGGCGCTCCCCGGTGCAGGAATTTTCCCTCCTTCATCACCAGGATTTCATCCGCAATATACTCCACATCCGACACAATATGGGTGGACAGCAGCACAATTTTATCCTGGGAAAAAGAGCTTATCAGGTTGCGGAAACGCACCCGCTCCTTGGGATCCAGTCCTGCCGTAGGCTCATCCAGGATCAGGAGCTCCGGCCGGTTCAGCATGGCCTGGGCAATTCCCAGCCGCTGTTTCATGCCGCCGGAAAAGGTTTTGATCTTCCTCCCTCTCTCCTCGCAAAGTCCCACCATATCCAAAAGCTCCAGAGCCCGGATCCGGGCCTGCCTTTTCCCCAATCCTTTCAAAGAGGCAATGTACAAAAGAAACTTATAGGCGGTAAATTCCGGATAATATCCGAAATTCTGGGGCAGATAGCCCAGGATATTCCGGTACTCTTCCCCCAGCTTCCGGATATTCTGCCCATTGTAAAAGATTTCGCCGGAAGTAGGCTCCTGGATGTCACAGATCATCCGCATAAGTGTAGTTTTTCCCGCTCCATTGGCCCCTAGAAGCCCGTAGACCCCGCATTTTAATTCCATATCCACCCGGTCTACAGCCAGCTTCTGCTTATACTGTTTCGTCAGGCGGTCCAGCCGAAGTTCCATCTTTCCTCCTCCTTATCCACTCCACGCAAAAATTTCACACAGCACAGCACCAGAAGCCCGGCGCTTCCAAGACTGACTGCATATATCCAAGCCCTCCAGACGGCCGGCTGCAAAAACCCGAGACTTGTTGCTGTTGCCATCCACTCTGCAATCCACAGCCAGAGAAACGTTACAGCCACTGCCATTCCCAAGAGACCGATTCCCTGGAATCTCCTCCGGAACAAGGACATAAGCCGCAGATAAACGCAATCCGACAAGAGCTGCGGAATCAGAAAGAACACAAGAAGCTCTTCCAGGCAAATCCCCGCCCGGATGCCGCCCAGAAGCACCAGAAGGGCAATCCAAGTATCCACAATTCCAAAAATCAGCAGCCGCATTCCCATCAGCTGGCGCAGATTATAGCGGCAGGCCTGTTCCAATTCCCAGACATTCTCCTGATAGCTCCGCAGAATCTCGGTAATCCCAACCATTCCCAAAAGGGGTGCACAGGCTGCCAGCAAAAGCGGGAATCTCTGGTCCCCCGCAGCTTCCGGCCTTAAAGACCAGCCTATCAGCAGGACGATACCTCCCTGGATCACCCATGCCAAAGGAGAGAGATAAGCCGCCTGGTTCAGCACCCGCTTTCCGTAAGACTGCCGGGGTGCCAGACGCAGCCGTTTCCGCTCCTGATACAAAAGTTCCAGGTTTTTTTGTTTTCGTTCT
Source organism: uncultured Lachnospiraceae bacterium (assembly GCA_910586955.1). Lineage (GTDB taxonomy): Bacteria > Bacillota > Clostridia > Lachnospirales > Lachnospiraceae > Laedolimicola. The sequence goes on from CAJUMM010000075.1 coordinate 11,123, forward strand.
TTCTCCGGGAAAACCGGAGGTCCCGCAGTGAGAAAAGCACGGATTTCCTTTTCGGCTCTATGGTTTCTATAAAATTCTCTCCTGTTCATGTGCGCCTCCTGTTCCAGTTCCCCATACGCCCTCCAAATTCCTCTTCATTTTTAATCACTCGCCATACAGCGCTTTAGCTTATCCATTCCCTGTTTCAAGCGGGACTTGGCCGTTGACATGGGAATTTCCGCTATCTGCGCAATCTCCCGCAGCTTAAAGTCATAAAAGAAATGCAGGATAATCACCTCCCGCTGGGCCGGATTCAGCATGTTTAACGCCTCCGTCACCTGATCGGAAAGCTCTGCCCTGGCAAGACCCGGATCTTCCCTTGCCATAGTTTCCAGTATTTCCGGTCCCACTGTGGAAATCCCATGTTTCCGGAAAAAGTCCGTACAGACATTCCCTGCAATCCGGTAGAGGTAAGCTTTGAATTTTCTCTGTTCCACATAGGTACCCATGTAACGGAGCAGGTGAAGAAAGGTTTCCTGGGTACAGTCATAAGCTGCCTCCCGATCTCCTGTTTTGTAATAGCAGAACCGGTATATTCCGTCATAGTGCCGCTCGATCAGAACATCCAGAAGTTCCGTCTCTCCCTCCTTTATTCTGCCGATAAGTTCACTGTCCTTCAGTTCCAAGCCCCCCTTATCTGCTGTGTAAAATATTTTACAAATACTATAACGGAAAAAAGCAGAGAAAAGATTTAAGAAATTTTTATCAAATTTTAAATCTGTTTTGTAGGTTTGTCAAACATTTGTTACATTGATGAAAGATAGTCGTCCAGCACCTGCTTGGGGGACTTCCATCCCAGGGGCCTCATGGGAAAGCTGTTATAGTCCCTGCGGTTGTATGCCTTGAGCTGCCTGGCAAAATCCTCAAAGGAATAAAAGGCATGGGTCGCATAGAACCTCTCATTGTCCTTCCAATGGCTACGCTCCACCTTGCCGTTGTGTCTGGGTGTGTAGGGGCGGATCACTTTGTGGCGAATGCCATACTGTTCCAGGCGGCTTTGAAACAGGGTGGGTTTGTTCCTGTTTGAGGCAAAGCGGTTGGTAAACTCAGTCCCGTTATCGGTCTGTATGCACTCAATGGGGCAGGGAAAGGCTTTCACAAGGCGATCCACAAAAAGGGCTGAGGAATAGGTGCTGTGTTCCTCAAAAGCCTCCACAAAACGCCATCTGGAATACTCGTCGATAGCGGTATACTGGAAGAAATGCTTTCCGCTCACCTTGCTGTTCACAAGGCAGGCGGAAGGGACGAATTTGACATCTACCTGAATGCGTTGTCCGGGATGATCCATCTGCTCGTAGGGCTTAGGAATATACTTAGGATTGGGAGGATTTGTCTACAGCTCCGTCACATATTCCAAACTTACATCTGTATTTGTATTTTCCAAAAGGGCCGTGCCTGCTCCGGCATCTGAATTCTCTTTCTC
>CAJUMM010000076.1 GCA_910586955.1 uncultured Lachnospiraceae bacterium
CGGCAACTGGCTGGTAGTGGTATTGGGAAATCTCTTTGTCTGTGCCATGGAAGGCCTTATCGTGGGTATCCAGGTACTGCGTCTGGAGTACTACGAGCTCTTCAGCCGTTACTATAAAGGAACCGGGCGGGAGTTTAAGCCCTATCAGTTACAATACAATCAGAATGTAAAATGATTAAGGAGGATTTAAATTATGTCTATGTTAGTAAAAGTTTTGTTGGTAGCAGCCCTGGTATTGAGCATTGTCATTCCCTTCGGCACATATTTCTGCGGGGAGAAGAATAGAAAGCGCTATAAGAAATCCCTGGCCTGCAACTGTTTCTTCTTCTTCAGCACCTTGGTGCTGGCGTCCATTCTGGCCTACGGCGGTAATGTCCATGCAGCGGAAGCCGGGGAAGCGGCGGCAAATTCCGGCCTGGCAACAGGCCTTGGCTACATTGCGGCGGCACTTGTTACCAGCCTCTCCGGCATTGGTTCCGGTATTGCGGTGGCTTCTTCTGCCAGCGCGGCCCTGGGAGCCATCAGTGAGGATCAGAGCGTGTTCGGTAAGTCCATGATCTTTGTAGCTATGGCAGAGGGTATCGCCCTGTACGGCCTTATTATTTCCTTCATGATTCTGGGTAAACTGTAAAACGGCCCGAAAGGCAGGAATAAGCAATGAAAATGTATTTGATAAGCGACAATATGGATACCTGTACAGGAATGCGCCTGGCAGGCGTGGAGGGCACCGTGGCCGGCGGAAAAGAGGAGCTGAAAGCGGCCCTGGACCGGGTTCTGGCCGATAAGGAGATTGCCATTGTGATTCTCACGGAGAAGTTCGGACGGGAGTACCCGGAACTGATTGATGAAGTGCGCTTCAGCCGAAGCCTGCCCCTGCTGATTGAGATTCCGGACCGCCACGGCACCCAGAGAGGGGAAAATTTTATCACCTCCTATGTGAACGAGGCGGTGGGACTGAAAATCTAGGAAGGAAGGTGAACCGATTTGACAACGGAAGAGAAGCTGCAGCATTTTACCACATATACCATGGAATCGGCCAGAAGGAACTGCGACAATTCCATCCGGGAGTATACCGAGGCCCTGGAAAAAATTTTTAAGGAGCACCAGGAGGCTAAGCGCCGCCAGGAGGATCTGGAGATTAAGACAGAGACGGAGCGGCTGATCCGGGAGAATAACAAACGTTTTTCCGAGGCCCAGATGATGATCAAAGGGACTTTGAGCCAGCGCCAGAGAGAGCTTAAGGATAAACTTTTTGTAGAAGTGAAAGATATGCTGGCCCGGTTCTTTGAGACGCCGGAATACCACAGGCAGCTGGTGAAGGAGCTGAAGGAAGCCGTGGCTTTTGCCCGGGGGGAGGAGGTTATCCTCTACGTGGATCCTTCCGATGCGGAGCGGGTGATGAGCCTGGAGGTGGAGGTGGGAGCCCCTGTCACCGTCAGCAGCTATTCCTTTACGGGAGGTTCCCGTGCGGTGATTCCGGGAAGGAATATTCTCATTGACAATTCCTTTGAGACGAAGCTTGCGGAGGCAAAGGAAGACTTCCAGCTTAAAGGAGGGGAAAAGCCGTGAACAGAACAGGCGTAATCTACGGGATCAACGGTCCGGTAGTGTATTTGAAAGGCAATACAGGATTTAAAATGGCTGAGATGGTCTATGTGGGAAAGGAACGGCTGGTAGGGGAAGTTATCGGCTTGGAAAAAGACCGGACCACCATCCAGGTGTACGAGGAGACTACCGGAATCCGGCCGGGGGAACTGGTGGAGGCATCGGGAGCCCCCATTTCCGTGACACTGGCACCGGGAATCCTGAATAATATTTTCGACGGAATCGAGCGGCCCTTAAGCGAGATTGCAAAGACAGGGGGCGCTTACATCAGCCGTGGAACCGTGGTGGACGCCCTGGACCGGGAAAAACTCTGGGACGCCCATATGGTGGTGGCGGAGGGAACCCATGTGAGCGGAGGACAGATTATCTGCGAGGTTCCGGAGACTTCCGCTATTGTTCACAAGGTTATGATTCCCCCGGATCTGTCAGGCATTATTACGAAGGTGGTTCCCGACGGAACATACACCATCGGGGATACCCTGGCGGTACTGCAGCTGGAGGACGGCAGCGAGCGGGAATTGACCATGATCCAGAAGTGGCCCATCCGTGTGCCCCGGCCCACCCAGAAGCGGTATCCGGCTTCCAGGCCCCTGGTTACCGGCCAGCGGATTCTGGATACCCTGTTTCCCATTGCCAAGGGGGGCACGGCGGCTGTTCCCGGCGGTTTCGGAACGGGAAAGACCATGACCCAGCATCAGATCGCCAAGTGGTCCGATGCGGATATTATTATTTACATCGGCTGCGGGGAGCGGGGCAATGAGATGACCCAGGTGCTGGAGGATTTCTCCAAGCTTGTGGACCCCAAGTCCGGCAATCCCCTGATGGACCGGACGGCCCTTATTGCCAATACCTCCAACATGCCGGTGGCGGCCCGTGAGGCCAGCATCTATACCGGCGTGACTCTGGCGGAGTACTACCGGGATATGGGGTATGACGTGGCTATCATGGCGGACTCTACCTCCCGCTGGGCGGAGGCCCTCCGGGAACTTTCCGGCCGCCTGGAGGAGATGCCTGCGGAGGAAGGCTTCCCTGCTTATCTGGCCTCCCGGCTGTCGGCCTTCTATGAGCGGGCGGGCATGATGATGAATTTAAACGGTACGGAGGGAAGCGTCTCTATTATCGGGGCCGTGTCCCCCCAGGGCGGCGATTTCTCCGAGCCTGTGACCCAGAATACCAAGCGCTTTGTCCGGTGCTTCTGGGGGCTGGATAAGTCCCTGGCCTATGCCAGGCATTTCCCGGCGATCCACTGGCTTACCAGCTACAGCGAATATATCCCGGATCTGGCCCCCTGGTATAAGGATCATGTGTCCAGGGAGTTTATGGACTGCCGGAACCGGATGATCGTGATTCTCAATCAGGAGAGCAGCTTAATGGAGATCGTAAAGCTTATCGGAAGCGACGTGCTTCCCGACGATCAGAAGCTGGTGCTGGAGATCTCCAGGGTTATAAGGCTTGGCTTCCTGCAGCAGAATGCCTTCCATCCGGATGATACCTGCGTGTCTATGGAGAAGCAGATGAAAATGATGCAGACCATCCTGTATCTCTATGACAAGGCGAAGGCCCTTGTGACCATGAATATGCCTATGTCCGTGCTGAAATCGGAGAATATTTTCGAGAAGGTGATCGCTATGAAATATGATATTCCCAACGATCACCTGGAACTGTTTGACGAGTACAGGCAGGCCATCGATGCTTTCTACGACCGGGTTCTGGAAAAGAATGCGTAAGGGGAGGGAAAGAACATGTCAATCGAATATTTAGGTTTAAGTGAGATTAACGGTCCCCTGATTGTCCTGGAGGGCGTTCAGGATGCCTCCTACGAGGAGATTGTGGAAATTACCATTGACGGGAAGAAGCGGGAGCTGGGACGTATCATTGAGTGCTACGAGGACAAGGCTGTGATCCAGGTGTTCGGAGGTACGGACAATATGTCCCTTAGGAACACCCATACCAAGCTGACGGGGCATCCCATGGAGATTGCCCTTTCTCCGGATATTCTGGGCCGGACCTTCAACGGTATCGGCCAGCCCATTGACGGTTTAGGGGAAATCCTGTCGGATATCCACCGAAATGTAAACGGCCAGCCCATGAACCCGGTGATGCGGGAATACCCCAGAAACTATATCCGCACCGGATTTTCCGCCATTGACGGACTGACTACTCTGATCCGGGGGCAGAAACTGCCTATTTTCTCGGGAAACGGCCTTCCCCACGATCAGCTGGCGGCTCAGCTGGTACGCCAGGCGTCCTTGGGAGAGGATTCCCAGGAAGAGTTCGGAATTGTCTTTGCGGCCATGGGTGTGAAATACGATGTGGCAGATTTCTTCCGCCGTGCCTTTGAGGAGAGCGGAGTTTCGGAGCATGTGACCATGTTCCTGAATCTTGCCAATGATCCGGTGGTGGAGCGTCTGATTACTCCCAGGGTGGCCTTGACGGCTGCGGAATATCTGGCTTTTGAGTGCGGCATGCACATTCTGGTAATTTTGACGGACATGACATCCTTTGCGGAGGCCATGCGTGAGGTTTCCTCTTCCAAGGGGGAGATTCCCTCCAGAAAAGGCTATCCGGGTTATTTATACAGCGAACTTGCTACCATTTACGAGCGGGCGGGCATTGTGCAGGGCTCCAAAGGCTCTGTGACCCAGATTCCTATTCTGACCATGCCCAATGACGATATTACCCATCCCATTCCCGACCTGACCGGTTATATTACCGAGGGGCAGATTGTCCTGGACCGGGCACTTCACGGCCAGGCGGTGTATCCGCCCATCAGTGTTCTTCCTTCCCTGTCCCGTTTGATGAAGGACGGCATCGGAGAGGGATATACCAGGGGGGATCACCAGGCTTTGGCAAACCAGCTCTTTTCCTCCTATGCCAAGGTAGGAGATGCAAGGGCTCTTGCGTCAGTCATCGGTGAGGATGAGCTGTCCGCCATTGACAAGCGGTACCTGCTTTTCGGCCGAGCCTTTGAAGAGCGCTATATCGGCCAGGGACCGGAGGAGAACCGTACCATTGAGGAGACCCTGAATATCGGCTGGGAGCTTCTGGGGATGCTGCCCAGGGAGGAGCTGGACCGGATCGATACCAAGATTCTGGATCAGTACTATCAGCCCCAGGATCCGGCATAGAGCCGGGCAGCCGGAAAGGTTATGCCATGAGGAGGTATCTGTATGGATAATCAGTCCTTTCCCACGAAAGGAAATTTAATACTGGCGAGAAATTCCCTGGTACTGGCCCGCCAGGGCTACGAGCTTATGGATAAGAAGCGCAACATTCTTATCCGGGAGCTTATGGGGCTGGTGGATCAGGCCAGGGACATTCAGGAAGAGATCCGCACCACCTTTACCACGGCCTATTCGGCCCTCCAGCGGGCCAACGTGGAGCTGGGGATCAATTTCGTGGCGGACATTGCCAGGACGGTTCCGGTGGAGGATACCATTGAGGTAAAGCTGCGGAGCATTATGGGGACGGAGATTCCCCTGGTGCGCTACGACGCCGCCACCCGGGTTCCCACCTACGCTTTCTACAGTACCAAGGAGTCTCTGGACATTGCCCGGGTTTCTTTTGAGAAGGTAAAGGATCTGACGGTGAAGCTGTCCATGGTAGAAAATTCCGCCTATCAGCTGGCGGCCAATATCAAGAAGGCCCAGAAGCGTGCCAATGCCCTGAAGAATATTACCATTCCCAGGTATGAGACATTGACCAGGGATATTGCCAACGCCCTGGAAGAAAAAGAGCGGGAAGAGTTTACCCGTCTGAAAGTGATAAAGCGGATGCACGGGTAAAACCAGCAGGAGCCCCTACAGGGCTGGCGGAGGAAAGGCAGATGGGTGCTTTAGAGTTACTGACAGGAAATAAAATATGGATGAGCGCTGTCACCGGCTGGTTTGTGGCCCAGGTTTTGAAAACGCTCATCCATACGTTGTTTACGAGAAAATTTGATCCGGAGCGTTTGATCGGCTCCGGCGGAATGCCCAGCTCCCACGCAGCTACAGTCTGTGCCATGGCTGCGGCGGCAGGAAGAGGTTTTGGACTGGGATCCTTTGAATTTGCCGTTACGGCAATTCTGGCTATTATTGTCATGCACGATGCTATGGGGGTGCGTCTGGAGACAGGGAAACAGGCAAAGCTTCTCAATGAGATTCTCGATACCTTCCGCACCCTGGAAGGAAAGAAATTGACGGAGGATAAGCTGAAAGAATTTGTGGGCCATACGCCGCTGCAGGTGCTGGCCGGAGCTTTGCTTGGGATTGGAATTGGCTTCTGGATTTCCTGAAAACACGGTTTACGAGGAGGAAGAGCATGAAAAAAGAGTTGACTTTGGATGAGAAATTTGACAGGCTGGTAGAATACAGCATGCGCTCCGGCCGGATTGACGTGGGCCTCTACGGAGAATACGACGTAAAGAGGGGGCTTCGGGATTCCTCAGGGAAGGGCGTCCTCACCGGACTGACGGAGATCTCCGATGTGGTGTCCTTTGGATATATAGACGGGGAGAAGGTTCCTATAGACGGGGAGCTTTATTTCCAGGGGGTGAACGTGCAGGAGCTGGTAAAGGGATTTTCCAGCCGCCGTTTTGCCTTTGAGGAGACCACCTACCTTCTGCTTTTCGGAAAGCTTCCCACCAAGGATCAGCTTGCGGAATTTATTGAACTCCTGGGGGAATACCGGGATCTGCCGGATACCTTTGTCCGGGATGTTATCATGAAGGCTCCAAGCTCCAACATGATGAATACCCTGCAGAAGTGTGTATTGACCCTGTATTCCTATGACGAAAATCCCGAGGATATCTCCATTTCCAATGTGCTGAAACAGTCCCTGCACCTGATTGCCCAGTTCCCTCTGATCAGTGTCTACGGCTATCACGCCTATCGGCATTACCGTCTGGACAAGAGCCTGATTATCCGCAATCCCAAGCCGGATCTTTCCACGGCGGAGAATGTCCTGCGCCTTCTTAGAAAGGACGGGAAATACACGGAGCTGGAGGCACAGGTGCTGGATGTGGCTCTAGTGCTTCACGCAGAGCACGGCGGCGGAAATAACTCTACCTTCACCACCCACGTGGTTTCCTCCACAGGGACGGATACCTATTCGGCGGTGGCTGCTTCCCTGGGCTCCTTAAAGGGCCCCAAGCATGGAGGAGCCAATTTAAAGGTCCAGGAGATGATCCAGGATATTAAGGCCCATGTGCCGGACTGGAGTGATGAGGAGGCCCTTCGGACCTATCTGGCCCGGATGCTGAAGAAAGAGGTTTTCGACCATGCAGGCCTTATCTACGGAATCGGCCATGCGGTCTACACGGAGTCCGATCCCAGGGCGGTGATTTTAAAGGAATATGCAAAGCGTCTTTCGGAGGAAAAGGGACTGGAGGAAGAATTTGCCCTCTATGAACGCATTGAGCGCCTGGGGGGAGAGTGCCTCATGTCAGGCCGCCGTCTCTTAAAGCCTGTCTGTGCCAACGTAGACTTTTACAGCGGCTTTGTGTACACCATGCTGGGGCTTCCCCAGGAGCTGTTCACGCCGATTTTCGCCATTTCCCGTATCTCCGGCTGGTGCGCCCACCGGATTGAGGAGCTGGTGAATGCAGGAAAGATTGTCCGTCCGGCTTATAAGTATGTGGGGCATCATGTGCCTTATGAGGAGCTCTCAGAGCGGGAAGGATAGGAGCTGGATATTTGGGAAAAAGGAACGGCCGGAGAAATAGAGATTAAGAAAACAGTGGGGGGATGTGGTTTGAAAGGATCACATCACCCCATTATTTGTAAAAACAGAAAAAGAAGGGAATTTGGAGAATGAGGCAGAAGATATTGATGATAGATGATGATGCGGATTTATGCAGGCTGTTGAAATATAATCTGCAGCAGGAGGGATATGATGTCCGTATCTGCTATGACGGAGCTGCAGGGCTGAAAGAATTTCAAAACTCTGAATACCAGCTTGTAATTTTGGATCTGATGCTTCCGCTGAAAAACGGATATGAGGTATTGGAAAAAATCAGGGAAAAAAGTTTTGTTCCCGTTTTGGTGCTGACGGCCAAAGACAGTGAAGGGGACAAAGTATCCGGATTGAGAATGGGGGCAGACGACTATTTGACAAAACCTTTTGCAAACAGCGAATTTCTTGCAAGGGTATCCTCTCTTTTGCGCAGATATACGGTGTTTAACAAAGCCGGTATTTCAGAAAATCCGCTCATTGCCGGCAGACTGGCCATTGATAAATCCGGCCGGGAGGTCCATAAAAGTGGTTTGCCCCTTGAGCTGACAGCCAAAGAGTTTGATTTACTTTTATTTTTTGCAGAAAATCCGGGAAAGGTTTTCACAAAAAGACAGATTTACCGTGCTGTCTGGAAGGATGAATATGCTTTTGACGACAATAACATTATGGTTCATATCCGCAGGCTGAGAAAAAAGATAGAGGATAATCCGGAAAATCCCAAATACATTTTAACCGTTTGGGGTGTGGGGTATAAATTTGGCGGTGAAACAGGATGAGGGAAGTGTGGATTTTTCTGGTATTTGTTTGTGTGGGGGAGTTTTTATATCTTCTTCGTATCCGCAGGCAGTTGGAGGAATGGCTTAGGTTTCTGAAAGGGCTGCAAGAAATGCCTGCAGGTAATTCCTTTGTAAAGGGGAATGATATTCTTGCAGATATTAATTTTGAGTTAAATGGGATTTTAGAGGAAAGCCGTAAACAGTTTGTGGAGTTAAAGAGGGCTGAAAATGCGAACCGGCAGCTACTGACGGATTTGTCCCATGATGTGAGAACCCCTCTTGCGTCTTTGATGGGGTATTTGGAGGCCTTGGATTCCCAAAATACGAAAGAACAAGAGGAATATATCCATGTAGCTTACAGGAAAGCCCTGGATTTACAAGAACTTATAGATATGCTTTTCCAATGGTTTAAACTGGCGTCCCATGAGCAGGAATATCAGATGAAAACTTATGACATCAATGAAATGACAAGGGAGGCCATGATTGCACATCTTCCGGTATTTGAAGAGGGGCAGGTATCTTTTTCAGCCCATATTCCGGATGAAGAGTGGCTGGTAAAGATGGACAGAACATCATACACTAGGATTCTTGGAAACCTTTTAAGCAATGCCGTAAAACATGGCAAATGTTCTTTGATAGAAATCGCTGTTGACAGGTGTGGAGACAGAGTACTGGTTTCTGTCTCAAACAATGGAATTGCGATTCCGGAAGAAGAGCTCCCTTTTATTTTTGAACGCCTGTACAAAGGTGATTCCTCCCGTTCCGAAGGTGGAAACGGGTTAGGGCTTGCCATTGCCAGGGAGCTTACCAGGGCAATGGCAGGGGAAATAACGGTAAAAAGCGTCCAGGGAGGAGAGACTTGTTTTTGTTTGGCGTTTCCGCTTCTTGTAAGAGAAAATTAAGATTTGGGAAAGGGGCATGTCAGGATTTAGTGATAAAATAAGAGATATAAAAACTGGAATCAATTCTGCGGAACTGGAATAGGAGTGAGGGATGAGTGGGAATATAATACGGACAGAAAATCTGACAAAAAAATATAATGGCCGGATTGCGGTGGACCAAATAAATCTTCATGTTCCAAAAGGAAAAATTTACGCTCTTTTAGGAAGGAACGGTGCAGGTAAAACAACGGCCATGAAGATGCTTTTGAACCTTGTGCGTCCCTCTGACGGAAAGATTTTCCTTTTTGATGAAGAGATATCCGGTTACGGAAAAAGGAACTCCTTCCGTATTGGGTCTATCATTGAAGCGCCTGCTTTTTATGAAAATCTGACGGCAGGAGAGAATTTGGAAATTTTGGCCCGGCTGCGGGGACGTCACCGGAAAGACACCGTAGATCGCGCTCTTGGGGCTGTTCATCTGGATAAGGAACATAAGAAGCTGTTCCGGGAATATTCCCTGGGAATGAAGCAGCGCTTGGGACTGGCTGCAGCCATCATGCACGAGCCGGAGCTGCTGATTTTGGATGAACCCATGAATGGCCTTGACCCTATCGGGATATGTGAAACCAGAAATTATCTATTACAGCTGTGCAGGGAGAAAGGCACAACCATATTTATTTCCAGCCATGTGCTGGATGAAATCAGCCAGCTGGCAGATGTGATAGGCATAATAAATAAGGGGAAATTGCTGGAAGAGACGGATTTACAGGAATTATACAGGCGCAGACGCAGATATGCGGAATTTGAAGTATCGGATGTGAACAAGGCGGCATTGGTATTAGAAAACAGGTTTGGCATTTTGGATTATGAAGTTACAGGGCCTAATAGCCTGCGGCTGTATGAGAAAATTGACAGCAGGGGGGATATAAACAGCAGCTTTGTAAAAGAAGGGATTGCTGTTGCCAAAATAAATGTGGAGAAGGGAAAATTGGAGGATTATTTTACCGGGCTGGTTGGAGGTGATAGGGATGTTTGAGATTGTATACTGCGAATGCCTGAAATTAAAGCGTTCAAAAATCATTTTACCCGGGATTCTGGCTTCCCTTGCCGTGCCGCTTTTAGCTGCGGTAAATGATATCCGGATTTGCTTTTCAAATCCGGAAGCCTCCTTAAGCCTTTGGGGGATATATGAAGATACCATGATGTTTCTTATGCTCTTGTTTGGGCCGCTTATTTTGGCGTCTGCCGCAGTGTACCTGGTAAGCAGGGAATATACGGAGAAGACATTGAAAACAGTTTTTGCTGTTTCCATAGGACGCGGCAGGTTTTTGATTGGGAAATTTATCACACTTTTTATTCTGGTAATGCTGTTTATGGCTCTTTCCTGGCTGGATATTGTTGTGATCTCTCTCATATGCAGCTTGTTTTTTGATGTTTCGCAGGTAACGCTGCTGCCGGCAGTCTCTATTTTCATACAGATGATAAAGGGAGGCGTATTGCTATTCCCGGCGCTTACGCCTTTCGTATATCTTGCCCTGCGTACAAAGGGCATGCTTGTTCCTTTCATTGCCATAGCTGTGGTCAGCTTATGCAATGTGGTATTATCCGGTTCACAGGCAGCGGAGATCTACCCCTGGACTGCGGCTTATCTTTTGCTGGCGGGAAGGAATACACAGTCAGGGGCTTCTGTTTTGCCAGGAATATGGCTCCTTTTACTTTTATGTGTATTTGGGATAGGCATGAGTGTATGGAGATTCCGGAAAGAAGATATTGTGTGAGACCAAAGGAAAATCTGCGGAATAGAAAAAATCAGGGAGAACCGTTCATATTTTCCCCTTCTCCTTCATTACTAATAGTAATGGCAGAAAATAGAAGGGGATTTTTATGAAGAAAATTTGTGCATTCCTGCTTGTCTTATGCCTTAGCCTGCAGCTGCCCTCTGCCGTCTATGCGTCGGGAGAGGAATACCCGGAGACGGAGGAGAGCAAGCCTCTGGAAGAGGCTCCGGCCGGAAATGAGAGCCGGGGGGCGGGAGAGACAGATTCTTCCGGTGAGGAGGAGACAGGGCAGCAGGAGAGTGCCCGGAGGGTGGAAATTTACCAGACCGAGACAGCGGCTAATTCCAAGGAATCCCGGGAGACGGGATATGTGGCCCGGAATGTGGAGAGCCCGGGAAGTCCTACCGGCCAGACGGAAGGAACACCGGAGGCTTCGGCGCCCAGTGCGGAAGGCCAGGGAATCACGGCTCCGTCGGCTATTTTAATAGAAGCCTCTACGGGGACCGTGGTTCTGGAAAAGAACTCCCATGAAAAGCTGCATCCGGCCAGCGTGACGAAAGTTATGACCCTGCTTTTGATCTTTGACGCCCTGGCCCAGGGGAAGATCAAGCTGGAGGATATGGTCACCACTTCCACCTATGCGGCGTCAATGGGAGGCTCCCAGGTATTCCTGGAGGAGGGGGAGACCCAGACCGTGGAGACCATGATTAAATGTATCTCGGTGGCTTCGGCCAACGATGCCTCCGTGGCTATGGCGGAGCATATAGCCGGGACGGAAGAACTGTTTGTGGAAATGATGAACGAGCGGGCCAAGGGGCTTGGCATGAGCGATACCCATTTTGTAAACTGCTGCGGCCTGGATGTGGAGGGGCACGTGACCACCGCCTATGACATTGCCCTCATGTCCAGGGAGCTGATCACCAAATATCCGCAGATACATAATTATTCTACCATCTGGATGGAAAATATCACTCATACCACCCGGCGGGGATCGGAAGAATTTGGGCTGACCAATACCAACAAGCTTATTCGCCAGTACCCTTACGCTACAGGCCTGAAGACCGGATCCACCAGCCTGGCGAAATACTGCGTCTCCGCCACGGCGGAGAAGGACGGCATTGAGCTTATTGCCGTGGTTATGGCGGCTCCCGATCCGGCGGGCCGTTTCGCAGACGCTACGGCATTATTAAATTACGGATATGCCAAGTGCAGCCTGTACCAGGATCTGGAGGAACAGCCGGTGGTAGATATCCCTGTCCGTCTGGGGGTTGCCGAGGAGGTCCGGGGAGAATACGATGGTACCTTTTCCTACTTAAGCACTACGGGGGAGGATTTGAGCAGCATTGAGAAAAAATGGCTCTGCGTCAAGGAGCTGACGGCTCCCGTGGCCAAAGGCCAGGAGATTGGAAAGCTCACCTATGTGCTGGGAGGAAAGGAGATTGGAAGCGTTCCCATCCTGGCCTCCCAGGCCGTGGAGAAGGCGGGGTACAGCCATTATCTGGGGAAGGCTTTTGGGAGTCTTCTGCTGTAGCAAGGTAAATAAGGCATATCGGATGGAACCGTCCGGTATGCCTTATTTTTGTGAATAGAGAACGCATTTTCCGGATGTTCATGGGGGGAATCTTGTTGTATAATATAAATATATAAATTGGAATTGATCGAGCTCTTTAGAGCGAAGAACATTTGCGAAAAAATGAA
>CAJUMM010000077.1 GCA_910586955.1 uncultured Lachnospiraceae bacterium
GCAGGTGCTGGACGACTATCTTTCATCAATGTAACAAATGTTTGACAAACCTACACTTTGGGAAACTTTGCCCTTTATTATGATATTCTTCAACGGATCATTCTGTTAAAGGCAACATGCGGGCAGAGAAAACCGCCCCAGAGGCATTGCCCCTGAGGCGGCAGATGAAATTACTTATTTTTCCCCCAATCTATCAAACAGCATCCCCACAAACTTCTCCCTGTCTGCGTCCAGGGCAATATACACATTCTTGGGATCGTCTGTCCGCACCCTGGGATCCACAATGGTCATGCCGTCCCCGTAGGATCCTCCGAAATCCACATCCACCCTGCAGAACCGCACGTCCTTCAGTACCTCAGGGTCAATCACCGCGCAGACCGCCAGGGCATCGTGAGGCGGCGTAGTATTCTTAGGGGCGAAAGTAATGGGCTGCAGAAGATCATAGGCCTCAATCCGGGTATCCAGAAGATCCGCCACCGCCGTGGAAACCGGAGTGCCAAAGGAGCGGAACCGGTTGCTCTCCTCCTGTCCTACCCAGGCCCGGTGGGTAGCGTCCAGAGGAACTAAGAGAACCTCGCAGCCGGAAGTCATCACAATCTGCGCTGCTTCCGGATCCATGACAATGTTAAACTCCGACGCAGAGGTGGTATTGGTCTGCAGATGTCCCCCTCCCATAACCACCAGCTTCTTGATCTTGGGGATAATCCTGGGATCCGCCCGCATGGCGGTAGCAATATTGGTTAAGGGACCCACGGCAATAATGGTAATGTCCCCCTTGGACTTTAACAGGGTGTCAATGAGCCAGCAGACGGCGCACTCCTCCTGGGGCTTGCTCTTCGCCTTCGGAAACTCTTCCAGATATTCGTGATGGTAGGTTACCACCCTTCCGTCCACTTTCACCACATCCTTGGCCCTGCGCATCTGCCTGGCCGGATTGAGTGCCGCCACCATGGGGCTTGCACAGCCCTTGTATACGGGAACCTGGGAGTCCATAAGATCTAAGACCCGCAGGGTATTCTCCGTGGTATTCTCCACAGGCTTATTTCCGTTTACGGTACAGATTCCCAGGACTTCCAGCTCCGGGCTCCGAAGGGCCGTCATAATGGCAATGGCGTCATCCGACCCTGTATCTACATCCATAATTACTTTGATTTTTTCTTTCATCTTTCTGTCTCTCCTTTACCGCTTTTTTGCGCCCTTTCCCATCTGCCAAGGCAAGCCTCCCGGTCAAGCCGCTCCACCACTTCCACACATCCCGAAGGTTCCAGGTGAACCCTCTGATCCACAATCGTCCGTCCGTACATCTTTCCGGGAACCGTCTCCACCTCCACCGTACGTCTTTGGCTCACGGCCGCTCCCGGTACCAGCGCCGCTGCCACTGCAGCCGCGTCCTTGTCACTGCCCAAGGGCTCTGTTACCTCCAAGCCCACCATAGTGACGGGAATGCCGGAAGCCAGAACCGCAGCGCAGGCATGGGGATCCCGGACCACATTGGCTTCCCCGAAAGGCAGTACATCCCCGGCCCCGGCACTTCCCCCCAGCATCACAATCCGGGAGAGATGCCGGGGCAGATCCTCGTATTTAAAGAGGGCAACCGCCAGATTGGTAAGAGCCCCCAAGGTGATAACCGTTAGATCCCCTCCGCATTTTAAAGCCTCCTCATAGAGAATGTCCCAGGCATAACCGTCCCCGGTTTCCTCAAAAACAGGTTCTTCCCCCGAAGTCTTGGAATCCCCGGCTGTATACGCTCCCTCAAAGGAGAGCTTCAGGCAGTCCGGCTGCCTCATAAGAGGGCCTTTGGCTCCCATCCCAACACGGATCTTTGGATCAAGGGCAGCCGCCAGTTCCTTTAACTCCCGGTATCCCCTGCCGGCAGAGGTTTCTCCAAAGACGGAAGCCAAAGCCGCAATCTTCACCCCCGGCTCCCCGAAAGCCATCCGGACGGCCGCTTCCTGCCGGAAACCGCCTCCGCAGTCTATGTAAATATTATGAGGCATAACCCTTTTCCCTCCTTTGCCGGGTAATCGTCTCACAGGCACGGAGAAGTACCTTCAGAAATCCTTCCCGGTCCACATCCAGGGCGATTTTTCCACAGACGGAATCTTGTCTTTCTGCTCCCGGGCGGAGATCCATGGTCAAGGCTCCCCTGGAACGGGCACTCTCGGTTTCCACGCTGATCGTTGTCTCCCTATAGGTAAAGAGCTCCGGGTTGGTGAGGCCAATCACTGCGCAGCTGTCGTGCATGGGGGCTCCCGGAAGATGCCTTGCTTCCAGATAGGTGCCTCCGAAAAAATCCAGCAAGTCCGCCAGAAACTGGAAAACCGTCTCCTTCCGCTGCCGGAAAAGGGAAAACTCCTGCCGGTAAATCATAGCCTTATGGGTCACATCCAGCCCGTAGACTTCCAGTGGGATCCCGCTTTCCATGACAATCCTTGCCGCCTCCGGATCCGTCCAGATATTAAATTCTGCCAGGGCCGTGCGGTTTCCCAGGTAAGCTCCGCCTCCCATAAGGGAAATTTTCGCAATCTTCTTATGGAGATGGGGATAGGCAAGGAGAAATACCGCGGCATTGGTACAGGGGCCGGTGACAATCAAAGCCACCGGCTGGGGGCTTTCCTCCACAAGCTTCGCAATCAGGACGGCTGCCGACTCTTTGCATACCGGCATGGAAGGTTCCGGCAGCAGAGGACCGTCCATACCGGAATCCCCGTGAATCTCCGGGGCCACGGAGAGGGGATTCCTGAGAGGCTTTGTCCTTCCCCTGGCTGCCGGGATATCCGTCCTGGCACAGATCTCCAATACCTTCCTGGCATTTTTCTCTGTCTTTTCAACCGTCTGGTTCCCTGCTGCCGCCGTCACTCCCAGGACTTCAAGCTTCTCGCTGGCCAGGGCCGCAATCAGGGCAATGGCATCGTCATGGCCGGGATCGCAGTCTATAATAACCGGAAGTTTCTTCACTTCTTTTCCCTCCTCTTCTTCCTTCTGCCCCTGTCAGAGCTTCCCCCTACAAAGAAGAGGGCAACCAGAGTCACCACATAGGGAAGCATCTGCATGGTCTCCGCAGGAAGGCGCAGGGACTGCATCACATTGGACAGGGCCTCTGCTCCTCCGAAAAGCAGCGCTGACAGCACCGTAGGAAATACCATGCCGCCTCCCAGATTCTGGGCCGCAATGGCCATAAAGCCACGGCCCGCCACCATATCCCTGGTGAAGAAAGGCAGATACCCCATGGACATATAGATGCCGCCCATGCTCGAGAGCACCCCTGCCGTCAAAATCGCCGTAAAGCGGGTCCGGATCACTTTAATTCCCACAGATTCCGCCGCCTGGGGATTTTCTCCCACGGAACGGATGCGGAGGCCCATAGCCGTCTTGTTGATAAAAAGATAGGTCAGGATCACAGCCAGAAAAGCCAGGTAGGTCATAACATTGTGCCCGGAAAGGATGGGACCCAGAACCGGAATCTTTTGAACCAGCGGTATATTCACACTGGGAAGCACCAGGCTGTTTAAGCTGGTGGAGGTTCCTTTATCACCGCAGATTACATAGAGGATAAAGACCGTCCCTCCGCTTCCCAGGGTATTCAGAGCCAGTCCCGTGAGCACCGTGTTGGCATTCAGCACCAGCACAAAGTAGGCAAAAATGAAAGCAACCGCCACGCCAAACAAAATACCTGTCAGAACGCCTCCAATCACATTCCTGGTAAAGGCGCTCCCAATCACCCCGCCCAGGGCTCCGAACAGCATCATTCCTTCAAAGGCAATGCACATAACACCTGCCTTCTTGGTAATCAAAGCCGCCATGGCTGACAAAACCAGGGGAGTTGCCATACGCAGAATACTGTAAACAAACTGTGCCGAAAATATATTTTCCAAAATCATACTCATTGCCTACTCTCCCTTCGCCGCCAATTCATTCCGGGAAGCCTTCACAATCTCCCTGTGCTTCCATCCCGACAGGAAGCGCTCCGCCGCTACAAAAATAATAATAATAGCCTGAATTATGGACACAATCTCCACCGGCACATCCGAGGTCCGGGCCATAATGTCCGCCCCCACCCGGATATAGGCCAGAAAAAGGGCCGCCGGAGCTACAAACTTCGGATTGTAGTGGGCCAGAATTGCAATCAAAATTCCGTCAAAGCCGTGGTTTGAGAGGGCCTGGTATTGAAACCGGTTATACATGCCCAGCTGTTCCACGGCGCCTCCCATGCCTGCCAGAAATCCGCCTACCAGCTGGCAGGCCAGGATTGTCCCGAAGACATTCATGCCCGAATATTTTGCAAAGGCGGGATTTTTCCCAATCATCCGGATGCTGTAGCCCCATCGGCTCTTATTCAGATACAGATACCCGAATATGAGAACCGCAATGGCAATGATCAGCCCGAAGTGAACGTTTGTCTTGGAAAAAAGATCCGGCAAAACCGCCGTCTCTGCAAATTCATAGGAGCAGAGATACCCGGCCTGGGGATCCCGTATAATATAATTAATGATCAATAGGCCCAGGTACAGGGATACATAGTTAATCATAAGGGAGGACACCACCGGCAGGGCCCCGCGCTTCACATAGAGAAACGCCGGAATCCCGCAGACCGCGCTTCCCACCAGTCCTCCTGCCAGAATGCAGAAAAACGGATGGATGCCTACAGGCAGAAGCCAGGTCACGGCAATATAGGAAGAAGCCACACCTCCCAGGAAAAAAGCGCCCTCACTGGCCATATTAATCTGGTTGCAGGAGTACATAATGCTGACGCTGACACCGGTAAACAAAAGAGGCGTCATCATTTCTACCATATTTCCGATTCTCCGTATGGACTGAAAGGGACCGAAAAGGAAATTTCCCATGGTAGCCGCCGGAGTCTCACTGACAAAGCAAACCAGGAGAAAGGCAATCACCAGAGCGATAGCTACTGCCACCAGCATGCGGATGACCTGAAACCGCTGTTCTATTTTCTTACTCTGCATGGTATACACCCCCAATTTCTTCCGCACTCTGCCGCTTCAGGCCCAGCATATATTCTCCCAGGGTGGCCTCATCCACAAGGGACGCATCCGGAAAATACGCTGCAATCTCTCCGTCGCACATAACAATTATGCTGTCGCTGACCTCAATAACCTCCGTCAAATCTGCGGAAATCAAAAGCACTGCTGCCCCTTCGTCCCTCAATGCCACCAGCTTTTTCCGTATAAACTCGCTGGCTCCCACATCGATGCCCCGGGTGGGCTGGTTGGCAATAATCACCTGAGGGCCGGAAGAAAATTCCCGGGCAACTACTACCTTCTGGATATTTCCGCCGGACAAGGTTTTTACCAGGGCATCCTTATTGTCGCATTTGATGCCGTAGTCCTCAATCAGCCGGTTCACATCCTCTTTGATCTTCTTAAAGTCCAAAAGCCCCTTTTTGTTAAATTCTTTTTTGTAATACCGTTCCGAAATAATATTTTCCTCAATGGTGGCGTCTCCCACGGAACCGTAGGTCATGCGGTCCTCCGAAATATGCGCCACACCGCTGCTGCGGATCTCCCGGATCTCTGCTTTGGACAGGTCTTTTCCATTTACCAGAATCTCCCCCGTCTGTCTGGGCAAAAGTCCGGTAATGATTTCCGAGATCTCTCTCTGTCCGTTTCCCTCTACACCTGCCACACCCAGGATCTCTCCTCTGCGCACCCCGAAAGAAATACCCTTTACCACTTCCTTGCCGTGTTCGTCCACATATCCCAGATCTTTCACCCGGAGCAGGGTTTCCCCCGGCTTTGCAGGCTCCTTGTCCACATTAAGCATAACGTTCCGCCCCACCATCCGGTTGGAGATCTCCTGCTCTGTTATATCTTTTACATCCGCCGTGCCCGTAACCCGGCCGTTTCTCAACACCGTCAGCCGATCGCAGATCTCTTTGATCTCATTGAGCTTATGGGAAATAAAAATAACCGTGTACCCTGCTTTCTTCAGGTTCAGAAGCTCTGCAAAAAGCTCCTTCGTCTCCTGGGGTGTCAGAACTGCCGTGGGCTCGTCTAAGATCAGCACCTCCACACCCCGGAACAGTACTTTGAGAATCTCCACCTTCTGTTTAAAGCCCACCGGAATATCCTGTATCTTCGCCTCCGGATCCACAATCAGGTTATACTTTTCGGAAATCTCCCGGGTCATCTCCACAGCCTTCTTATAATCAAAAAGCCCTTGTTTCTTAGGCTCCATGCCAAGTACCAGGTTCTCCGCCACAGTCAGGGAGGGTACCAGCATAAAATGCTGGTGCACCATACCGATTCCGTAGTCCAGGGCCGTCAGGGGATTGGTGATCTGGACTTCCTTTCCTTTAAAGAAAATCTTTCCCTCCTCCGGCTGCTCATGGCCGAACAGGACCTTCATCAACGTACTCTTTCCGGCTCCGTTTTCACCCACCAGGGCATGGATTTCACCCTTTTTTACAGAAAAATTTACATCCTTATTGGCCACAAAACCGTTGCTGTAAACCTTTGTGATATGTTCCATGGATAAAATATATTCGTTTTCAGCCGTTCCTCTGTCCAATTTTCCTACCTCTCTTATCCTTCGCGGATCTTTTACGGAGGGCCTGCCCCCAGAACAGCCATCCGGCGTTCTCTCCTGGGGCAGGCCCCAAGGTTTCCGCCTCTTACTTTGCAGCGCTGTCCTTGATCTCATTCAACTCTTCGGTAGACATGGTGATGGCGCTCTTTACCTTTATTTCACCGGAAATCACCTTCTCCCGGATTTCATCAATCTTGCTTAAGGTTTCCTCTGAAACAATGGCACGGGTGTAATCATTGTCCGTAATATCCATTCCCTGCTCGGAAAGCCCGGCATTTTCATGAACACCCCAGGTAATGCTGCCATTTACATAAGCATCCAGCTTATCGTAAATCAGCACATCCAGCTTTTTCACTACGGAGGTCATAATATGCGCAGAGATCTCCGGATCGTTATCCTCCATGAGAAGAGCCTGATCCTGGTCCACGCCGATGGCAATCCGGTTCTCCGCTTTGGCTGCATCCAGAACCCCCAGGCCTGCGGAACTTGCCACCTGGAATACAATGTCTGCGCCCTGCTGGTACTGGGCAATGGCCAGTTCTTTGGCTTTGGCCGTATTTTTAAAGTCTCCTACATAGGAAAACAGAACCTTGCACTCGGGATCCACATACTTCACGCCCTCAATATAACCTACCAGGAAGTCATTGATGGCGCTGTTCTCTCCGCCGCCCACAAAGCCCACAATATTTTCACCGTTGGTGTAATCTCCTTCCTCCTTGGTCTGCATGGCAGCCAGGGCGCCTGCCAGGAATGCCCCCTCGTTCTGCTTGCACATAACAGAACAGCAATTCCCGTAATCGCCGGTGGAAAAATCAAGCTCCGTATCATAGACAATAAACTTCTGCTCCGGAAAGTCTGCGGCAACCTTCTCAATGGCCTCTTTCAGGTTAAAGGTTCCGGCCACAATCACGTCCCACTCACCGGACTCACAAAGCTCTACCAAAGTAGGCTCCTGCTTGGTGGCATCCCCCATCAGTTCAATGGCTTTCACTTCCAGATTAAAATCTTCCGCCGCCTTCGTCACTCCGGCCCAGACCAGATCGGAAAAAGACTTGTCCCCCAGGTTCGTATTAAACACTGCCACAACTTTTTGTTTCTCTCCTTGGGCTTCCCCGGCTGCTTCCGTACTCTCTTCTTCTGCCGGGGCCGGATTCACCTCCGGCGCCGCCGGCTCCTCCGCCTTCTTACCGCATCCGGCCAGCATAGAAGCCGCCATGGCCAGGCACAACAGGAAACCTAACATTTTCTTTCTCATAATCCTTCTCTCCTTTGAAATGTTTTTTTATTCAAAACGCTTTAAAAAGCCAAACGTTTTCTCATAGAACCGGAAAAACCACTGCATGAGGATTCCCGTGGTAAATACGCTGAGCACCGTTCCCACTCCGAAGGTTCCTCCCAGGATGATTCCTCCCAGAAGAAGAATTCCGTCCTCCGCCGTCTTTGCCAGGCTGTACCGGCAGTTCCACCTTCTCCTTAAAAATTCCGCAATGGCCTCCAGGGAGCCAAGGCCCGCATGAATCTCCACATAGAAGGCCAGCCCCGCAGCCATAATCACATTCCCTAAAAAGGCTGTCAAAAACCGCAGGAGCCACCCGGCATCTTCCGGAAGAGCCGGAAGATGCCCGCCCCAGAAGTTTACATAAATCCCCATGGTGAATACGCACACCAGCGTTCCGTAGCGGATCAAATCCCTGGCAAACACCAGGACCACAGAGAGGGTAATCAAGTTTGCCAGAACATTCCCCGTCCCGTAAGAAACCCGGAAAACATTGTGGAGCCCGTCCGCCAGGGTGGCGTTGGGGCTGGAGCCAAGGCCCGCCTTGTACATCAAAGCCGTCCCAAGGCCCGACAGGGCAAAACCGGCACTTATGAGAAACAGGCGGCACAGGAAATCCCCAAACTTGTTTTTGTTTACCAACCCTTTCTTCTTTTTTCCCTTCTCCTCTTTGTTTATCATTTTATCTATTTTCTTCTCTTCTTTCTCTTTCTTCTTCTTTTTTTGCCTTTCTATGACCTATTTTAACGGATTTCTACAGTTTTTCAATGGTTTTTTTGTGTGTTTTTTCATTTTTGGCACTTTAAACAGTTTATCATTTTGTTTATCGTTTACTTCGACTATGAGTTGATAAAATATTTATCAAATTCCGAGTATTATTTACCAAAACTTCGAATTACGAATTGCTTTTTTCCCTTTTCTGGCTTATGATTAAATTATGTAACAAATCTGAATTTACAGGAGAAGAAAGCTATGGCTACCATCCGCGATGTTGCAAAAAAAGCCGGCGTATCACCGGCTTCCGTATCTCTGGTCCTGAACAACCGGGAATGCCGTCTGTCGGCCTCCACCAAAAGAAAAATCCTGCGGTGCGCAAAGGAGCTGGACTACCGGCCCAAAAACGCTTCCCAATCTTCCCTTCCCGGCGCCCTGCCTCTCGTGAATATCATTGTGCCGGATGTGAGCAACCTGTATTTTTCCTCCATCTGCAGGGACTGCCAGGTGGAGCTGCAGAAAAACGGCTACCACGCCACCCTTGTGGGAGCAGAAGAATTCGAAAATCCGGAGCTTACCTACCTGCCGATTTTCCTCAGGCAGCCTCTGGAGGGCGTTATCTTCATCTCTTACGCCAATATTCCGGTCTCCGCCCAGGAGCAGATCTGCCAAAAACTCCAGGAACACAATATCCCGGCGGTTATTCTCCGGCAGGTTTCTTCCTATCCCAACATCCGCTCCATTCATTTCAACAGCTTCTACGGAGGCTATCTGGCAACCCGGCACCTGCTGGAGCTGGACCACCGTTCCATTGGATGCCTCACCGGTCCTCTGGACAATGAAGTCTGTCTGGAACGGTTCCGGGGCTACCAGAAGGCCCTGGAGGAATTTCAGGTTCCCTTCTGCCAGGAATTTGTATACGAGGGGGACTACGGTATGGACTGCGGCTACGACTGCCTGTCCTATATGAGGGGAAAAAACGTAACCGCCATCTTCAGCTTCAACGATATGATGGCCATCGGCATTTACAAAGCGGTCCGGGCCTACGGCCTTAAGGTTCCCCAGGATCTGTCCATTGTGGGCTACGATGATATCTTTATCACCGAAATTATGGAACCTCCCCTGACCACTATCTCCCTGCAGCCCTCCCGCATCGGCAGGCAGGCCGCACAGCTCCTGCTGCGCCTGATTCAGGGGGACACCCAGGCCAAAAACATTGTTATCGAACCCGTTTTAAAGGTCCGGGGCAGCACCGCCCGCCGGATCCCCGGGAACTAAGAACCAAGGAGACAGGTTTCCCCTGTTCTGTCCGGCACAGGGACGGAATATATTGAAAGAAACACATGGGGATCCTGTCTCTCTTATGAAGCCAAACAAGAAACAAAAAAAGCATCCGCTCATTGCCGGAACCCTGATTCTCACCCTCACCGGGCTTGTCACCCGCTTTATGGGCTTTTTCTATAAGATTTTCTTAAGCCGTACTATCGGCGCCGAGGGGATGGGTCTCTACCAGATGATTTTTCCCATTTACAGCGTCTGCTATGCCTTTACGGCCGCAGGAGTGGAGATCGCCATCTCCCGCTTTGTCTCCGGGGAAAACAGCCGGGGAAACCGGCAGAACGCCCGGTCCATTCTCTCTATGGGGCTTGCCATGTCCCTAAGCCTCTCCCTTCTCACTTCCTTCCTGCTCTATACCAATGCGGAATGGATTGCGGTTCACATCCTCCGGGAGGCCCGCTGCACCCTTCTATTGCAGATTATGTCCGTCACCGTCTCCTTCGGAGCCTGCCACTCCTGCATCAGCGGCTACTACTACGGCCTTCAAAAGACGGCCGTTCCCGCCGTGGCCCAGCTGGTGGAACAGACTGTCCGTGTGGGAGCCGTCTACCTCATTTACCGGGTAGCCTTGGAAGAGGGACGGGTCCTGTCACCGGCGGCAGCCGTTATCGGCCTGGTGCTGGGAGAATTTTCTTCCATGCTCTTTGGCCTTTTCTGTGTCTCCGCCCACGGCTTTTCCAAAAAGAAAGTTTCCGGCACCTTCTTTCCTGCCGGAACCTATGCCCGGAAAATGGTTCTCCTGGCTGCTCCCGTTTCCGCCAACCGGGTCTGCATGAATCTCCTTGGCAGTGCGGAGGCCATCCTCCTGCCCTTCACCCTGCAGCAATATGGGCTTAACCCGGAGCGGGCTTTAAGTATCTACGGAACTCTCACCGGTATGGCCATGGCCTTTATCTTCTTCCCCAGCGTCCTTACCAACTCTGTGTCCGTAATGCTCCTCCCCTCCGTGTCGGAATCCCAGGCCTCCGGCAACCGGGAACAGATTTCCCGCACGGTCCGCAAGACTCTCTCTTTCTCCTTACCCCTGGGAGCGGCCTGCACCTGCTTTTTCCTGCTGACAGGCAAATTCTTGGGGACCTTTTTCTTCAAAAGCGATCTGGCGGGAGATTTCATTATCACCCTGGCCTGGATCTGCCCCTTTCTCTACACCAACAGCACCCTCCACAGCATCCTGAACGGCCTGGGCAAAACCTCCACGGCTTTCGTCAACAACTTAAGCGGGATTATGATAAGGATTATCTTTATCCTGATCTTTGTTCCCCGCTTCGGCATTGAAGGGTATCTGTGGGGACTTTTGGCAAACCAGCTCTTTGTGGCAGTGCTGAATGTGGGAGCTCTGAAAGAATACCTGGGACAGGGAAAAACTGCGTGACTTTTTTCCTTTCCTGTATTATGATAAAAACCGGGACGTAAAGCTCTGCCCTTGGGGCCTGCCTCATGTCCCGGAAATGAAAAACCCAAGTTTTGAGGAGTATGAGAAAATGGCACTGAATTTTTTACAGATACTGCCCACCCCGGACGAGACCCGGAAACTTTACCCGGTTCCCCAGGAAGTGGCAGAGATCAAGAAAAGGCGGGACAAGGAGATCCGCAAAGTATTTACCGGGGAATCCGGTAAATTTCTGGTGATGATCGGCCCCTGCTCCGCAGACAACGAAGAAGCCGTCTGTGATTATGTGCGGCGTCTGGTTCCCATCCAGGAGGAAATCCAGGATAAGGTGATTATCATTCCCCGCATTTACACCAACAAGCCCCGTACCACCGGGGAGGGCTACAAGGGAATTCTCCACCAGCCGGATCCGGAGAAAAAGCCGGATCCCTTAGCCGGCATCATTGCCCTGCGCCGGATGCACATCCGGGCCGTGGAGGAGAGCGGCCTTACGGCTGCCGACGAAATGTTGTACCCGGAAAACGTCCCCTATGTGGACGACTTTCTCTCCTACATTGC